>JAQBDA010000230.1:0-54496 GCA_032124675.1 Chloroflexota bacterium | reverse complement strand
GATTGCCTCCACTGAAGACGAAGAATTTAAGAATAAATTCAAGGACATTGAAGACATTTATGCAATATTCGGAGGAGACAGAGAAAAGAAAAAGATAGAATTTCTTGCTTGGCTTTTTTCAAATTCTAAAAACGAGGAGTTTGAAAGTGTGGCTGAGCCCATTGTGAAGTTAAAATCAAAGATGTACCTTTCCTCGCTCAACCATGGGACAAGATCGCCGACCTCATTCCCGGTGACATTCATTACCAACTGCATACCCGGGAAGCCGAGGCTGGCAGTGGTGGCAGGTTCTAAAATACCGCAGTCGGCGGCAGCCAGGTAAGTGGGGGCAGTCTCGCCCAGGTTGTTCGAGCCGACAAACAAGCTGTTGCCGGCTGCTTGCCCATCGGGGGTGAAGAACTCGACCACCAGCATCGAGCCTGCCGGCGCCAGACCGGCGACCGGCACGTTGAGGATGGTCAAAGTCTGGTCGCTCACCTGGACGCTCGCAGTGCCGATCGGCGTCAGGTTAGCCCACAGGAACGGGCCGCTGAGCGTGTACAGGTTCACGGTGGCGGGCTGTGTCCCGCCGCTGCCTGCTGCCTGCTCGATGCCGATCTCAACATTGGAGACATCAAAGCCACCGGAGATACCGAAGGATGGCAGGTCGAAGACCCGGAAGTAGCTGTTATCGGCATGCGGACCACCCGCGATGCAGGCTACCGAGTTCAGGGCGATGATGGTCTGGGACAGCGAGTGGGTGAGGCTCTGCGCTTCTGGCGCTCGCTCAGGAGCGGCGGGCGTACGGCGTGCCCCCTCTTTCCCATTGGGATTAGCCGAGAAGCTCAGGTCACCGGTTGTGACAGCATCCGGCAGCGGCGCGGTCACAACCGGACGATGTGCAGGTGCGCTGGGGATCATGCCACCATTTATCTCGCTGATGTCGAACGTCAACGAGATCGCGCCCATATTGGTCAGAGTGATCTGTTGGGTCTCCACCTGGCCGAAGTCCAGGGTAGCGGTCAGCGCGGTAGGGCTGACATCCAGCTGGCCGGCAGGCAGGTAAAACTCCTGCTCGACGGTGCCGCCGTCAGCGACATCAACCGCAGCGAAATCGATGCCGTAGTCTGTGAAAACTGCATTGTGGTTGACTGCACCGACTCCCGCCGGGGAGAAGAGGGTGTAGAAGCCATCGTCCACATTGTTATCATCCGGGGTGTCGATGGCGGTCGCAGAGAAGCCATAATCATTTGTGACCGAGGCGCCGGTCACCGGCAGCTGGGTGTTCTCGTCGTATATATTGCCTACGACCAGACCCCCGTTCGCCGGCGGGACACAGCTCTGCACCCCCAGCAGCACTTCGTCAACCTCCCACCACCAATCCCAGCCTGGCGCAACGTAGCGAAAACGCACCTGGGCTTGTGTAGAGCCGACCAACTGCGCAGTCACGTCTTGACTGAAAGTAGCCGGGCCGGGCTGGTCGGTGTTCCAGGTGACCACGTTCGTCCAGCTGGTGCCGCCGTTGGCGCTGATGTCGACAGCCGCCACTTCCCCGGAAGAAAAATTGTTGTAATCGTACTTGAACTCGAAGGGGACGGCTGCCAGACTAGAGATATCGACGATCGGCGAGTACAGGTCGGTATTCATCGTGGTACCGGTGCCGCAATCATCGCTGTCAGCGATGGCAAAATTACCAGAACCACCGGCGAGGTTGCCGCGCCCGCCTGGGTCGTTGAACACCCACGGACAGGTACCACCGTTGTTGACTACGTTCCAGCCGGCCGGGGTGGAGGTACCGTCAAATCCCTCAAAGAGACCGGTGGTCGTCAAGGTGTAGCCAGGCGCATTACAGGCCACCTGGTCGGCGTTCAGAGCAAAATCCTGTGTGGTATTGCCTGCCAATGGACCGACGGACACGTTGGCAGCGTTGTAGCCTGCCACCAGGGCATTGACATTGAAATCGTAGGTTGCGCCGGTGGGCAAGGTTACTGTATAGTAGCCAGTTACCGCGTCGGTCCATACCGTCCCCGGTACACCGGTGATGCTGATTTCAGAATACAGCGGCCAGCCGGTGGCGGCGTCTGTCACCACCCCAGATACTGAGGCCATTGCTGAGGGGGTCAGGGCAAAGTCTTGCGTAGTAATCGTACCGGAGACCACGGTCACACCTGTCACAGTATCGGGCAGGTAGCCGAAAACGGAGGCGGTCACGGTATAGGTATCCTCTGCCACCGTCAGGGTGTAAGCACCGCTTGTATTGGTTGTGGCGCTGTAATCATACCCGCCATCGGCGAACACATTTGCCCCGTTGATTGGCGCCAGAGTATTGGCATCCGTTACCGAGCCGTTCAAGGTTCCGGATGGACCTGTGACACAGTTGGGGAACTTGAAGGAAGCCACACGTGTCTGCCACGGGATAGCTCCTGTAGTTTGTATGTACTCTGTCGTGTACCAAAACGTACAATCATCTACTGGATCAACTGCCATAGCGCTGTAGTCGCCCCAACGGCTTGCAGTGCCAGTTTGTGAACCACTGCCTGCGATGATCGAGGTCTCCGCCTGCGGCAGAGTTCCAAGCGGGTCGCCAGCCAGGCGGCCTGCATAGCGGATGCTCGGGAAGACCGTCGAACTGGAGACACTGTAACCCAGACCGATATTGCCCACATGGTCCATTGCGATGCTGCCCATCCACCGATTGTCAGAATCGGGTGAATAAGTACCTTCCTGGTGAACTGACCAGACACCACCGCTCTTACGCAGCTCGAACCAGCGGATCCCAGCACGATCGGCGCCATTTGAATCCACGGTGATATTCGACACCATCGTCTCATAACCACCAGGGTTGCGGTACGCCAGGCGGAACATCGCTCGATCAGCAATGGCATCCAAACCCTGGGCTGTGCCAGGCTGCGGGATGCAGCTCCGGGCGAACCCACACATATCACCATCAAATGCCGCCATTGGCAGCAGGGCTACCTGGGTGAAGGTGGAGTTACCTGGTAGAGCCCAATCCACGTAGAACTCGTAGATCGCCACCTCATCCTGGGTGAATGCTGGATCCCACTCGTCTGCATGCACTTCCATGAAGTATCCCGGCGTGCCCGCTGGAGGTAAGCTCATACCATCCAGGTCGGCTGGAAGCATCCCACCCCAATCAGAGGGACCGAATTCAAAGTACTGGAGCGTGGCTGCCGAACCAGCCAGCATTGCTGCCCGGTCCAAAGCCCACATACCCGTCCCTGCCCAGGATAACGAACCAGCGTTGAACAGGTTGGCGGTCATGTAGTAGGCATCCGGCCATACACCCAGCTTGGGGTAGTCGTTCAACTTGGTGGTTGATACCTGGAAGGAGTAAACCCACCAATCGCTGGGAATGTTGGTCGGTGTGCCGGTCTTAGAAATGGCAATGCATTCGTAGAACGGACCGTTGGTGTTGGAGAAGGCGAACTGGCTGAGCAGCCAGCGATTCGCAAGCTGGTCATAAAGCGCGATCGGGTCACCATTTCCAAATGAATTGCACGGGTCACCCCCAGGCCACAGTGGGTTCAGGCCGAAGTCGTACAATTGTGTGCCGGTTTTATCCCAAATACGCACCCATGATCCAGATGTACCATGGTTGACGATCTGCACGTAATGGTTGGGACCCACATCACCATCTGTATCGGGTGGATAAACACCAGCACCAACCCCAATCTGGGAAATCCCTTCCCAATTGGTGAGCGGTGCGGGCATATTAATCGCTCCATGCTCGGATTGAACTAATTGATCGATGGAAGATAATTCAGTCGATTCATAGCCCTTTCCTAATTGTCTGCCAGATATTGATTCGACCGGATCACCTTTCACGGTCGGATCAGCTGGAGGTGATGGTGGCAGCCCCGAGTTATCTGCTGGCGACACCGGCTCGCTGACCACTGGTCCGGAACCAGGTTGTGATTGAGATATCTGCTCAAGATCAGCCTGTGGGATCGCAGCCAGCGCCGGTGAGGCCACCATGCCAAAGACCATGCTTAACATAACGATCCAATTCATCAGATTTCCAGTTTTTCTTATCATGGAGAACCTCTCTTATCATATTATCGAGATGATCAGGATTAGGCGCAGCAACGCCGTATCATTCCAGTAAACCACAGCTATGCCCAACGGGATAACAATTTCCTATCAAGAATACAGCCTGAGTATTACCAGACCGCTGGAGTAAAAAAACTGGGGGAGGTATCGAAGCAGGAACATACCGTAGAGGAGTGCACCAATCACAATCTGACATGGCTGGATAGGTACCTTCAAAACCAGCCATGTAACTCTGATTAATGCAATTATTGCAAAACCGCATCATACTTTACACATATTGGATGAAAATCTGCAATTGAAGCCTTTGGTTATCCGGAGTGTCCTAGAGCAAAGAATATCACCCCAAAAGATCAGTGTCAACAACAGAATCAATAAAATATACAAATATCCTAGATTCTATCAAAATTGATAAGTATTATTTGATTGGAATATTTATGGACACACATCTACCGGTCTGGTTGGAATCCCCCTCAGGGAGGAGGTTGAACTGAAGATACTTCTCGAATAATATCTTAGAGCAAGAAGATAACTTCCGCTGCTCAATATCCGGCAGCAGTCAACCAGCCGGGCAGCGATCCCAGCAATCGCTTCATCATTACCTGGGCTGCCACCTGGTAGCTTGCCAGGTCCCCATATACATCTCCTCCTGAAGCATCCACCAGATCGTTCACCCCACGCAGGATCAGGCAGCGCACCCCATTGCGCCCGGCTACCCAGGCAATCGCCACCGACTCCCAATCACCGGCAACCGCTCCGAAGCGCTCACGCAATTGCTCGATTTGCTCAGGCACAAGGTCTTGGTCAGCAGACACCATCCGCCTGCGACGCACATTCAAAGGGTGGTTCTCACTTAACCAGGAGAGGTCGATACGGGTGGTGTAATGGTCCAGGTGATTTACCGGATCACCCATCTGCTCGATAATATTCATGACCAGAGTAGCCTCGACAAGGATGATCTCCCCGCGCTCGATCTGGCCACGCAGCCCGCCGCAGGTGCCCAGTTTTACCAGCAGTTCTAGTCGCCAACGGTCGATGGCGTATTGGGTGGATGCCGCAGCTGATATCTACCCCCAGCCCCCATGGAGAAGCACAACCGGCAGTGGTTAATCATGCACCTGGACAGTATAAAGAGACGACTCACCGATAGGCGATCCCTCAATTAGCAGGTCAGGCAATATATTGCGCACTGCACGCCATTCCGCATCTACCGAGATCAAGACAACAACCGAGCTTGTAGCTCAGGAGGGGATTGAGGTATATCAATGGGCAATGTATTATCCTGGGAGCCAGAGTCCGCCGGTAGCTTCCATCCAATCTACAATGTGTTCCGCTGCCTGATTGACGTCGTTATCTGAGATATCCAGCTCGAGAACGGGCAGGATCGATTCTGCTGCCAGACGGCGCATCAGCTCCTGTTCGGCGATAAATGCCTGCAAGTCATCATACTGGGCGGGGTTGCCGGAGACTTTCAACCGTTCCTGACGGGCAGCGGCAAACGAATCCGGGGTGCGGGTGACCAGCACAAGGTGAAATCCCAGTGGCTTGAGCCGCTGTTCCAACCAGCGGAAGCTGTAATCAGTGTTGTGCACTTGCAGCTGGTAAGCGCGGGTTGAAAGGTGAAATCGGTCGATGATCCAGGAATAGTAGCGCTGCAGCTCGAACAGCCGCGCCCAGGTGTGGTAAGTCTCCATAGCCTGGGCTTCCTCACCGGGCAGGAAGTTGATCAGCCCGCGCCCCCAGGGGTAGTTGGTGAAAGCGCACCACTCCGCAGAGATCAGCGGTGAATGGTAGCGGTACTTGCGCGGACCCACAAAGCGCGGGTGCTCGTTCAGGTTGAAGGCGATCTCGGTCTTGAACGTCAGCCGGGTGCCTTCCAGGATCACTTTTGGACAGAGTTTAGCAGACATTAGGCTCCCCTGAAAATTCACAGGGTTTGGATTAGAATAAGGATTATATTGTATGTTACCTATATTCGGATCCACACCTGCAATGGACCCAGCGATCGAAACCCAAGGATTGGTAAAGAAGTACCGCGCTGTGACTGCGGTCGACGGTTTATCACTGCGCGTTGAGCAAGGAGAGATATATGCCTTCCTGGGACTCAATGGTGCGGGCAAAACCACAACGATCCGCCTGCTGCTCGGAATGGTCAATCCTACTTCGGGCAGCGCGCGCCTGTTGGGTGAAGATATCCGCCCTGGCGTGAGAAAACCCTGGGGGCGCATTGGCTACCTTGTAGAAACCCCACACGCCTATCCCGAGTTAACGGTGCGCGAGAACCTGGATGCCATGCGCAGGCTTCGGCCGGGTACAGAGGCAGCAGCAGTTGACCATGTGATCGAGCGATTGGGCCTGAGCATCTATGCAGACCGTCGTGCAGGAAAACTTTCCCACGGGAACGCTCAGCGCCTGGGGCTGGCAAAAGCTCTGATGCACCGCCCGCAGCTGCTGCTGCTTGACGAGCCGGCGAACGGGCTGGACCCGGCGGGGATCGTTGAAATCCGGGAGCTGCTGCAGGAGCTCGTGCGTGAGGAAGGGGCTACAGTTTTTATGTCAAGCCATATCCTCGCTGAGGTAGCCCGCCTGGCCGACCGGATCGGCATCATCCACCAGGGTCGTCTGCTGCAAGAGCTGGATGTTGACGAGCTCCAACGCAACCGGAGGAAACAGCTGTTCATCCAAACCCGTGACAATCGGTCTGCCCTTGCCGTTCTCGCCAGCGCCGGTTATTCGACAGTCATATCGAACGACGGCAGCCTGGAGCTGCACGATGAGCAAGCCATCAAACACCCGGATGAAATTGCTACCATTCTGGTAAGTGCCGGGCTGCCTCCGACGATGCTCAAGGTCGAGCAGGAAGACCTGGAGCACTATTTCCTGCGGCTGATCGGCATGAGCAAAGAGAGCAGTCCGTGAACGGCATCCTGCAATCCTTTCAGATCGAGCTGTTGAAAGCGCGCCGTTCGAAAATGCCGCTGGCGACATTCCTGGCGTTCTCACTGGTTCCGTTTGTAGGCGGTTTCTTCATGGTGATCATGAAAGACCCGGCCCTTGCCCGTCGAATGGGGATCATCAGCGCCAAGGCCCAGATCGTGGCTGGCTCTGCCGACTGGCAAACTTATCTGGGAATACTCGCCCAGGCGGTCGCCATCGGAGGGATCATCCTGTTCGGCTTCATCGGCAGCTGGGTGTTCGGGCGCGAGTATACCGACCGCACCCTCAAAGACCTGCTCGCCCTGCCCACCCCGCGCTCGGCGATCGTGCTGGGCAAGTTCGGAGTAATTATGGTCTGGTCGGCGATCCTTACAGTTACCATATGTCTGATCGGGCTGGTCATTGGCGCGGCAGTATCCTTGCAGCCGGTCCCGGTGGAGGTGCTCTGGCAGGGGACGCTGACCATCGCGGTGACAGCCTGCTTGAATATCGCCCTGATTACGCCCATCGCTTTCTTCGCCAGTGCCTGGCACGGTGAGCTCCCGCCGATGGGAGCGGCGATCCTGGCTCTCATGCTGGCTCAGGTGATCGCCGCCGCTGGCTGGGGTGAGTACTTCCCCTGGTCGGTGCCCGCCCTGCGGGCAGGAATGGCCGGTCCGGAGTATGCAAGCCTGGGTTGGGTCAGCTATGCGATTGTATTTCTCGTCAGCCTGATCGGAGGTCTGGGCACATTGTACTGGTGGGAACGAACAGACCAGACGTATTAATTCGCCAGCATTCGATGGATAATCGCCGCCTGCTCGCCGTCGCTGCTCTGGCAGGGGCAACCCTGTGCCTGGAGGGCACCCTTACCCGCCAGCTGGCCGCGGCACAGTACTATCATTTTGCCTTCCTGGTGATCAGCCTGGCGCTGTTAGGATTCGCAGCCAGCGGGACTCTGCTCAGCCTTTCCACACGCTTGAAACAATATCCTATTGATAACCTGCTCGCTGGCAGCGGGATTGCTTTTACAGCCAGCCTGGCGCTGACATACCTGGCGGTCAACCTGGTACCCTTCGATTCCTATGCGATGGCGATCGACTCCCGCCAGATCGAGTATTTTGCCCTATACTACCTGACGCTGAGCCTGCCATTCCTGTGCAGCGGGACCGGGATTGCTGCCGCACTGTCAACCGCTGCCAGGGGATCAGAGCGCATGTCAAGCAATATCGTCTATGCGGCTAATCTGGTTGGCTCGGCTGGCGGTGTTCTGCTGGCACCAGTGTTAATTTCTGCAGCAGGGGTGCCAGGGGCGCTGTGCGGCTGCGCTATCCTGGGTGCCTTTCCAGCGCTTCTCCTGCGCGGGTCCCCATCCAAATCAGGGCGTGCCAAACGCGGTATCGCGCTGCTTATCGCAGCTTCCGGGCTGGCTGCATTGATCTGGCTGGGAGCGGCAAACCAGACCTGGCGGGCGCCGTACGGGCTGGTCATCTCACCGTATAAAGGTCTGGCATATGCCCGGCTGCATCCTGGATTCCGCCTGCTGCTTGGCCGGTGGAATGCCATCTCAAGGCTGGATATGGTCGAAGGAGCAGGCGTGCATGCAATGCCAGGTCTGAGCTACACCTACCGCGGAAGCCTGCCTCCTCAGATAGGGCTGTCAATCGATGGGGATAACCTTTCCCCGGTCAGCCTGGTGGAAGCCGGCCAGTTCGAGGCAGCCGGATACCTGCCCGAAGCGCTGGCCTTTGAGCTGCGCCCAGGTGCAGCAGCGCTGGTGATCGAACCTGGAGGCGGATTGGGCCTCCTGCAGGCCCATGCGGGCGCGGCCGCGAATATCACCACCGTCCTGCATAACAGGCTGGTACGTCAGGCGTTGGAAATTGGCGCGCCAGGTTCCAATCCATTTGAGTATCAAAACATTGAGACCATCATCCAAAACGGACGGTCGTACCTGCAGCGGGAATCGCAGGAATTCGACCTGATCTACCTTCCACTCACAGACTCCCATCGCCCGGTCACCAGCGGCGCGTACAGCCTGCAGGAGACTTATGAGCTCACCGTGGAGATGTTCACCCAGGCGTTCGCCAACCTGGCACCGGATGGGATCCTTGTCGTAACCCGCTGGCTGCAAACCCCGCCCAGCGAATCGGTACGCATGGCAGCCACCCTGGTAGAAGCACTGGAAGCGACCGGTGAGAGAAAGCCTGAAGATGCACTCCTGGCATATCGCGGCATCCAGACGATCACTTTCCTGGTAAAACCGGACGGTTGGGACAAACTTGAGCTGGCTGCCGCGCGCGAGTTCAGTGAAAGACGGCGCTACGACCTGGTCTGGGCACCGGATGTCGCGGCTGAAGAGACAAACCGGTTCAACCATCTGCCAAAATCTGCCTACTATCTGGCATTGCGTTCGCTCTTGGCATCACCGGACAGGGATACTTTCTATGAGGAATTCCCGTTCGATGTCCGCCCGGCAATCGACGACCACCCCTTCTTCTATCATTTCTTCACCTGGGAACAGGTACCGGAGATCGTGGCACAAATGGGGCGAACCTGGCAGCCGTTCGGTGGCAGCGGCTTTCTTGTGCTGCTGGCACTGCTTATCATGGTCTCTGCGTTCAGCCTGATCCTGGTCATTGTCCCGCTGGCGGTGCTGCCCGTTCGGGCACGCTTGGATCATAAACCAACACAACGAATGCCTCTCGCGATGCCACCAGCGGTGTCAAGCCAGACTGAATTTAGCCGCAGCGGGCTGGGGTATGTGCTGGCATATTTTTCTCTGATCGGTCTGGCGTTCCTGCTGGTGGAAATCCCGCTCATCCAGCGCTGGATCCTGCTACTAGGGCACCCAACTTACGCCTTCACTGCGGTGGTACTGTCCCTGCTGCTGTTTTCCGGACTGGGGAGCAGCCTGGCCAGGCGACCCTGGCTGCCGAAAAGGGCCGCTCTGATCTCTCTGGCTGTCCTGGCCCTCCTGACGCCCTGGATGACAGGAGCGCTTATCCAGTTCACGCTGGGGTGGAACGCGCTTGCGCGCGGCGTTGCAGCCGTGCTCATCTTACTTCCGCTTGGGCTGCTGATGGGCCTGCCCTTCCCGCTGGGGCTAGATCAGATGGAGTCACAATCTCCCGGCTGGGTGCCGTGGGCGTGGGCGGTCAACGGCTGCGCATCGGTAATTGCTGCCGTGCTGGCAGCCATCCTCTCGCTCAGCACCGGATTCTCAACTGTGATGTGGGTTGGGGCCGCCGCGTATGCCTGCTGTGTGATTATATATATACGCTGGAGCCGCATATCACCACAACCGCAGCTCACTGTGGAGCGCGGGTGAACGGCACAAAGCGCACTGCACCGAGATTCTCAGCCTGCAATTCCCCATCGACCATTTCAAACCGCCACAGCGTCTGGACCGCACCCACCGGCCCGATGGGTATCACCAGCCTTCCCCCTTCTTTAAGCTGGCTCACCAGGGGCTGCGGCAGGTGGTCCGGAGCAGCGGTGACAATGACCGCATCGTATGGCGCATGGGCTTCCCAACCGTAATAGCCATCTGCACTCAGCACCCGGGCACTATCATATCCCAAATCAGCCAGGCGTGATTCGGCCAGCTCGGCCAGCTCTGGCACGATTTCGATTGTGTAGACCTGGATGCCCATCTGCGCCAGTACAGCCGCCTGGTAGCCGCTGCCTGTCCCAATCTCGAGCACCCGGTCGCCGGGCTGTACAGCCAACTCCCGGGTCATCAAGGCGACAATATATGGCTGGGATATCGTCTGCCCGTAGCCAATCGGCAGCGGGTGGTCGTCGTATGCCTGGTCGATGTAATCCTGGGGGACGAAATGGTGGCGCTCCACCTGGCGCATGGCTTCCAGCACCACCGGGTCAGCAATCCCACGCAGCTCGATCTGTTCACGCACCATAGACAGGCGAGCATCGGCGTAGCTATCCTGGGTGGATTGGGGGGTGTTTTCGACAGCTGGCGCAGTTACCTGTTCCGGAGTTGGTGGAGCTGTCGCGCAGCTAACCAAAAAGGCTGCTAATACCAGCACGTACAGCGCTTTAATCATGAGTTCCAGCTCATCTTACAGAGCGATCAAATCTTCTGCAGTTCCGCGTCGACCATAATGTGGACCAACTCTTCAAATTTGGTCCGGGCTTGCCAGCCCAATTTACGTTTTGCCCGGGATGGGTCACCCACCAGGATATCGACCTCTGCCGGACGCATAAACTGCTCATCCTGGACAACGTACTCCCGGTAATCCAGCCCGACCGCATCGAAAGCCAGCTCGGCAAAATACTCTACAGTGTGCGTTTGCCCGGTGGCGATCACATAATCGTCAGGGGCATCCTGCTGCAGCATCAGCCACATCGCATACACATAATCTGGGGCATAGCCCCAATCCCGCTGAGCGTCCAGATTGCCCAACCGCAGCTCTTCCTGCAGACCATGCTTGATCCTTGCCGCAGCACGGGCTATCTTCTGAGTGACAAACTCGTGCCCGCGGCGCGGGCTTTCGTGGTTGAAGCAGATCCCAGATACTGCGTAAAGATCATAGCTTTCACGGTAATTCACGGTGATCCAATGCCCATACACTTTGGCGACGCCATAAGGACTGCGGGGATAAAAGGGGGTATCTTCATTCTGCGGCACACTGCGTACTTTGCCAAACATTTCGCTGGTGCTGGCCTGGTAGAAGCGGATATCCGGGTCCACCAGACGGATGGCATCCAGCAGACGAGTCACCCCCAGGGCGGTCACTTCGCCTGTGAAAACCGGCTGTGTCCATGATGTCTGGACGAAGGATTGGGCAGCGAGGTTATACACCTCTGCCGGGCGGTAACGCTCCAGGATATCGATCAAGGACACCTGATCCAGCAGGTCGCCAGATGCCAGCTCGATGTGCTCTTGTATCTTATGAATGCGTTCGAAGTTTGTCGTGCTGGAGCGGCGCACCATGCCGATGACTTCGTAACCTTTCTCCAACAGCAGCTCTGCCAGGTAAGAACCATCCTGACCTGTGATGCCGGTTACCAGGGCGCGTTTTGAAGACATGAGGCTTAATTCCACATCTGGGGTTGGGTGCGGTCTGAGAGCCGGTCTGAGAGATCATCTCCATTGGCGATACGGCAGACCGGCACACCCAATATCTTGAGGTCGTTCTCAACCCGCTCAACGCCTTTCTTACCCCCAAAACTGGCAGCATCCAGCAGGACCACAACCGGGCGCATACCCCGTCTCATCAGCAGTTCGATGCTCAGCATCACTCCATCACCTGTGTCTGGTGTTATGACTACAACAGTGCTGCCACGCGGCAGAGCCTGGATCTCCGCCTGAACAAGGGACTCGAAAGACAACCTGCCATCAGCGCGCAGCAAAGCCAGCATCTCAAGGATCTTGCCGAGCTGGCGCCCACCCCTTTCGGCTGAAAGAACGTGCAGGTTCTGTCCCGCGCTGACCAGCCCTACAACCCGCCCGCGCTGCAGATAGAAGCGGGCTATGGAGGCCGCGATGCTGACGGCATACTCTTCAGTCGTCGGCAGAAGGGGTATCTTCACGTTAGGCCGCCACAGATCACGCTCGTCGAGCTCGATCTCCGGGATTGGCAAAGCGGCCTGGACATGGCGGTATGCGTCAACGAAGATCCAGACTTCTGCCAGTGGGTCAAGCTCGAAATCTTTTACCATCAGGCGCTCCCGCCGGGCAGTGCTCAACCAGTGGATGCGGCTCAGCGGGTCTCCATGAGAATATTCACGGACACCGGAGGCATTGGCAGTAATCTGGTGTGTGCGCCGGCGCAACGCTGCCCCGCCGGAGAGCCATCCCATCGGGCTGGGGAAAGCCTGCACATCGACCATCATCGGATAGACCAGCAGCGATTCCTGGGCAGGAAAGTCACGGCTGACCGGAAAGAGTCCAAACAGGTCTCCGGAGGCCAGAACGGTATCGCCGAGGGGGAACACACCACGCTGCATCAGCCGGGTGCGCACCAGATACGAGCGTATCTCTCGACCGCCTATTAAGCTCAGCACCTGTGAGCCGCGTGAACCCGGCAGAGGGGATTGGTCTCGGATCTCCAGCCACAGGCGCGGCAGACGGCTCGGGTTGTTTACCTCGAAGCGTTCCTCGAAGATCTGCCCAACCTGTGCTCGCTGTGAGCGGGCGGTCCTCCTGAGCTCAACGCCGCGCAGCGCCAGCCGGGAAAGCAGCCAGCTACCTGCAAACAGGAACAACCAGAGATAGGCCAGCCGGTAGTAGAATACCGACCCGCTGATAACCCCGCCCAACAGGCTCACGATGAGCAGGATCAATACCACCCGCTGTGCAGAAGTCAATATGATTTCTCCGCTGTCATATCCCCTCCCGGCACCGGTACACTGTTCAAGATCTCGATCACGATCTCGTCCGCATCCAGGTCTCGCAGCCGGGCTGCCGGTCCGAGGATCATACGATGGGCAAAGGTCGGCACTACCAGCTCTTTGACATCGTCCGGCAGGACATAATCACGCCCGTAGAGGGCAGCTCGCACTTGTGAGGTGCGGTACAGAGCCAGGCTGCCGCGCGGGCTGGCACCTAAATAGACCTCCGGGTGGTCGCGGGTCTGGCGTGCCAGGTTGACGATATAACGCTTCACGCCTGGAGCAACGAATATGCCCTTCACCGTTTCCTGCATCTTAGACAGCTCATCGACCGAAACAATCTGCTCCAGCGCTTCCAGTGGGTGGCGGTACTGTTGGCGTTCCAGAATTACTACCTCATCCTCAGGGGACGGATAGCCAAGCCTGACCCGTATCAGGAAGCGGTCGAGCTGGGCTTCAGGCAGCGGGAAAGTGCCTTCATATTCGATCGGGTTCTGGGTTGCAAGCACCATGAAGGGACGCGGCAGTATATGCGTTACTCCATCTACGGTCACCTGGCGCTCTTCCATCGCCTCCAGCAAGGCTGCCTGCGTTTTGGGTGTGGCGCGGTTGATCTCATCCGTCAATACGATCTGTGCCATCACAGGACCGGGCCGAAATTCGAACTGGCGGTTGGACTGGTTGAATATGGATACACCGGTCACGTCGCTGGGCAGCATATCCGGGGTGAACTGGATGCGGCTGAAGCTGCACCCCAACGAACGCGCCAGGCTGCGCGCCAGGACGGTCTTACCTACCCCGGGTACGTCTTCGATCAGCAAATGCCCCTGACAGAGCAAGGAAATGATGGCCAGCTCCACGGTGGAGCGTTTGCCTACGATGACCTTTTCGATGTTTTCAACCACGCGTTCGCCAAATTCCTGAACATCATTCATGAATAACTCCAACGGTGATAAGGTTTTCGGGTACCCTGCTGGCGGCCGCCGACATCAGCAGGATACCAAAAGTTGTTTAACTTAACGCACCGAGTAATCTACGCACAACAGGCTGTTTTGGATTAATAATTGTAGAAATTACACAGTTCGGGTGACAATGGGATAAGCACCCACACATCCACCAATCTGGCTAATACTACCACATTTGGCGGCTGCCAAACCCGAAATAGCAGCCATCAACTCACCCATGGCAGTAATAATGTTATTCGATATCTGAGGGTATCGAGTAGGAGCGAGCGATCTTTATGATGAATCCCATTACTCCCAGCAGGATGATCAAACTCAATGCCAGACCAAGGTAGAACGATGACGGGTGGTATTCAAAACGCACACGGTAATCACCGGCAGGAACTTGAATCGATCGAAAAAGGTAATCTGCCCGGAAGGACGGTACCTCACTTCCGTCCACAGTCGCCTGCCAGCCGGGGTACCAGGTATCGGAGAGCAGCAGCCAGCCGGGTTGATCTGTAAGCACCCGGAACTCCAGCATCCCGGGCTGTTCACTCACCAGCTCTACGATCCCTTCAGCACCCGTCTCAGAACAACCAGTCACCATCTCGCCGCTGTAGCCTTCCAGGATCACCTCAGCAGCGGGGTCGAAGGAGTCATCACTCACCACAATCTGCAGCGCCTGCTCCTGGTCCTGGGCAGCCCGTGCACACGGCACCCAGCGCGCCCGAGATCCGACCTCCTCTGGCAGCGGTTGAACCATCACTCCACTCCCGGCTGCTGGATCACTCGTCTTCACCACTCCGGCGCCGCTGATATCCAAGAGCTTATTGAGCTCACGCCCCCGGGCATTGGATAGGATCGCCATCCAGCGCGAGTATCGTCCGGGGACGAGCGGGTCGAAATTGTTTAGTGAGGCGAGGCTGTCGTACATGGTCATATTGGGGAGCAAGACAGCCCGCATCATGAGCCAATCTTCACCGGCATCAAAGCTGTCAAAACGCAGAAAGCGCCTGTATTTCAGTGCATCTTCATCTGCTGGGGACATGTAAAGGCGGCGTCCTACGAGCAGCTCCCGCACCCGGGCGGCGGTCTGTGGCTCGGTGGAGTAAAACCCGGGATCAACGCCCGGGTTTAAACCCCATCCCGCCGCGATCAAGTCGACAGCCACGAATCCAGCTACAACCCACTGCCATATAAACACGGTTCTGGCGTCAACTCTTGCTGCCTCCGGTTCCTCCCCGACAGGGCCTCCAGAGACCGGCGCCGCCAGGCTCAGGACGCCCGCGCCGACAGCCCACAAACCCGCCATTGCGGCAGCGCGGATGAAAGTTGGGCTGACATCCCCCATCAGATACCAGGTCAGACCTGAACCCAACATCACAGCCACCGCACCCGCAGTGCCCAGCCGGGTCCAGTATAAAGCGCGTTTTTGCGGCCGCCGCCATACCTGTGCCCCAAAACCTGCCAGCAGCGCCAGACCGAAGGCAGCCCAGATCGTGAACCGGGTGGGCGCCTGGAACATATCGAAGGTAGGGACATGCCGGTACAACCAGGGAAATATGACAGTGTTATCCCCCAGCGCCAGGATGAAAGATAACGCTGCCAGGGCAGCGAGGAACGGGATCGTTCCCGATCTTGGTGGCAGCCGGTCAGCTTGTCCGCCCCGGCGTAGTTCCAGCTGGCGATATGCCGGTCGACGGAACAGCCAGCCCAAAAATGCAGCCAGTGCCAGGAGCAGCGGCAGCATACCGATATAGAGGGCATCCTCCCAATAATTGGCATAGCCCCAGTAATCCCCCCGCACAGGGCTGCCGAACAGGTCCGGCGCCACCAGGGTCAGAAAACGCCATGGCCAGAAAGAATACGTCATGGCGTAGGCATAATTGACCTCCCCGGCGCGCTGGGACTGTGCCAGATACTCTGCGGTCGGCAAGAGCTGGATCGCAGCGATCCCTACACCGATGCCATAACCCGCTCCCAGCCACAGCCAGCCTTTGACAAGTGAGACCATGCGCAGCCTGGGTGAGGCAGGTTTGTCCATACCCGGTGCATCACCTCCTGCATCGATCCAACCCCAATAACCACTCCACATAACTGTCAACAGCACGGTATACCAGGTGATCTGGGCGTGACCCGCCAGCAGCTGCAGAGCGGTGGCAATCGACAGTTTCACTACTACGCGTGAAAGCGGCGTTCCACCCCGCAGCTCCCGTGAACTGACCTGACCGGCGTAGTGGACGATCCAGGGCAGCCAGGCTGCGGAGGCGTTTATGCTGAGAAAACCTGCCCGGGAAACCAGGTAGCCCCCGAGGGCGAATGCCAGCCCGCTCACCGCCTGCGCCAGGCTCCCCAGCCCGATGCCGCGTGCCAGGCGTGCCATTCCCAGGGCAGCAATGATCCAGTGCAGCACAACCAGACAGCCCTGCCACCAGGCGGACCATTCGATTCCTGCCAGCCAGGAAACGACGAATTGAGACCAGGTCGGTGGGTAAGCCAGGGCAGCCTGGTAGTTGGCGAACAGAGGCGCGCCCATGCCCAGCCATGGATTCCATAGCGGAAGTGTCCCGGCTTTCAGCGCCTCGCCGGCGAACTCCCGCCAGGGCATAAACTGCAAAGCGGGTGTCCCCCAGAAGAGCGCCTGACCGGTGAGCAGAACCTGTGATAGCAGAATGAAGGGTGCCAGGATGAGGATCAGACCCGGGAACAGGCGGGAGACGAATTTTGTCATGTCTCTGTTCATCACCCGGTAAGTGCTGGCAGCTGGATCACGAATGTACTGCCTTGCTGCTCTCGGCTTTCGAACCAGATCTTCCCACGGTGCGCCTCAACTGCCAGCTTGCAGTAGTGCAGCCCCAACCCCGTGCCAGCACGGCGGCCCATCGGAGCTTCAAGCTGGGTGAACTTTTCGAACAGCTGCTGCTGCATGTCTTCGGGGATGCCCGGGCCGGTATCGCTCACCCCGATCCAGAGCTGGTCTTTAGATCCAATCGGACCGCTTGAGGACCAGAGGTCAACCCGCCCGCCTTTGGGAGTGAACTTCAACGCGTTATCCAGCAGGTTGCTCAACACCCGCCCGATCAGGGCAGCATCCAGGTTTACCATCGGCAGTTCATCCGGCGCGGTGACATGGATGTCGATATTCGACTGCCTGGCAAGGGGAGCCATCTGCTCAGCGGTCCCATGCAGCAATTTACACACGTCTATCTGTGCGGGTCTGATCGGCATATTTCCGCTTTCCAGGCGGGCGATATCCAGTATGTCGGATACCAGACTGAGCAAACGATCAACCCCCCGCTGAGAGTAATCCACGAGCTGCCGTACGCCGTCGATAGAGCCGTCATCAAGGAAAGCGGGGATCGATGTCATGCTGCTCTGGATCACCGTCAATGGCGAGCGCAGGTCATGCACCAGCATATGAGTCATGTCATCCCGCAGCTGCTGCAGGGCTAACTCCTCACTTACATCCTTGAAAACGATCAGCCATCCGGTCACCACTCCCCAGCGATCCCTGACGGCTGCCAGAGTCCTTTCTATCTGCCGGGGTTCCCTGCCAGCGAACTCAAAGGTTGCTTCCATGACTGCGTCTGAGCGGTCGGCAATCAGCTGGCATTCACCCTGCAGGGTTACACTGGTATAACCAATATCCTGTAAAAACTGGCTGACATGCTGCTTCCTTGAAAATGCCATCGAAGTACCGAGCAAATCACCTGCGGCGACCCCGGTGAAATCTGCCAGCGCCCGGTTCAGGGCGATCACCCGGTAAGAGAGGTCCAGCAGCAAGATGCCTTCCTGTACCGTATTCAAAATCGAATCCAGCTCCTGCACGCGCCTGGCTAAAGCTTTATCCGTCTGGGAGTACAGGTGCGCATTCTGGATCGCCAGAGCTGCCTGAGCTGCAATGGCATTCAATAATTCTTCGTGTGAGGCATCATACAGGTTGAAACGCGAATGAGATTGTACGGTGATCACCCCCATCAAGTGGTCACCCGTGATGACCGGCGCTGCCAGCCAGGAGGTCACCGGCTGCTGCGAGCGGCTGAGACCGAACGCCCGTCTGACCACATCGGTCTGCTCACGGGGCACCTTGCTCGAGCGAGCGCGTACAATTTGATGCAGCATGTCCAGTCCCCCACGTTGTGAGGGCCAGTGAACTGCTTCTCCATTTTCTACGACCAGCGGAAAATTCACTTCGTCCGTCTCAGCATCATACATTGCTGCGAAGAACGTTTCCACCGGCATGATGCGGGTCACCTGCTGGTGGACAGCATCCAAGATGGCGCTTATATCCAGGGTAGAGATGAGCGCCTGCCCGATGGCATGCAAGCTGTCGATCTCATTCAGCTGGCGGACTAATCTGCGGCGAGAGATCGCCAGATTCCGCATCACCAGCGCTGCTGCAACGACAGCCAGGGTAAACAGCATGAAAGCCGCCAACCCCAGCTGGGTGTATGTCAGCGCCACAAGTGGTGCGAACACCAGGGGCGTACCCTCGTAGATGAATATCCCCGGCAGTGCTTTCAGATACTGCTTAACCCCTGCTGCGCCGCGAATACCCAGGAACAGGCTGGATAAGACATAATCCATCGCCAGGTAGGTTAGCCCTAATCCCACAAAGGGCAGCAGCGCTGCCGCCTCAAGGGACTCTAAAGGCAGTTTACCGCCCAGGATCAGGTAAATGCTGCCGGATGCCAGGATAGATATCGTGTGTAAGGTGGCCGCTGAGGCAGTACGGGAGATAGAGTCCCGCCTGGTAGTATCGACGGGCAAACCGATTGTCAGCGCATATCGAGAGCGAATGAACCCCGCGATGAGCGCCCCGAGAAAAGCCACCCATCCTGCAGGCACCAACCCAACCACCAGGAATGCTGCCGCGGTGGTCATCGGTACCAGGGATACCACCCCACCAGTCAGCGGTGCACCAAATGTGGTGGTAAACACGATCAAGAATTCGAATAGCAGAAACGGCAGCCAGATAGCAACCTGCGGCGGCATGCTGATTGTGAGCTGGACAAGTCCCGCCAGCACGACCAGTGCCATCAGTATCAACAGCATATTCCGGTTGGTGCTCATCTAATCACAATATCCTGACTCAATCCCGAGGTTCGTAGACTGCATACGGTCCCTGCCGGTATATTTCCTTCATTTGGCTGGAGCGGGAAGGTTCCCATCCGCCCAAGAGGCGTTCATGCGGTCCATGAAATACATAGCTGATATTCAGTTCGGCCACCAGCCTCTGCCGTTCCGAGTCCGGCGTGCTGGCATCGTAGAAACGCTGTACACTGGTCTGCATCTGCTCCAGCCCAGAGCTCTCCGGTCCGTGACCGATGACCACCCGTGAAGGTGCCCAGGCAGGCAGTGCATTACCGGTTGCAAAGCTTGTCATGACCACTCCCCAGGGATCAGAATTAGCTCCCAGGTACTCAAAAACCTGCACCTCACCAATCTCCCGAAACATCGGCATGCCAGGCTGAACGGCAGCGGAGACGCTCCCGGCAAGCAGGATGAGGGTTGATGGAAAGGCGAGTAGAGTGGTAAAAAGAAATACACGCCAGCGCACTCCCGGCTGGTAATCCGTCCTCAGCGACCATAACGCCACGACGACCACTGCAATCCAGAGCCCCTCCAGCAGCCTGCGCTGCAGGTTCACCGGTGCATAGGCCAGCGCCGGTGATGCCAGGATCCATGCGACGAGCAGCCAGCCCTCGCTAGCATTCTGGCGCAGCAGATTGCGCGCGCCAAGGGCTGCGAAGGGCAGCAGCAGGCCGTATGCCAGCAGATAATGCGGCAGCGGCGGAGAGATGATCAGGTTCTGGTCTGTCCAGGTTTTCAAATATGGGTCTGTGCTGAAGGAGATGACATTATATAAGATGAAGGGTGCCGGGATAAGGAATGCCAGGACCACAAACCGAAGTTTGCCGCGCCAATTCACCCAGCCTGTGCTGCGCTGCGCTGGAGGCCCAAACCCATAGACCACCCCAAGTGCAGCGAGGTGGAGAGCGATCACCGCGCCCAGGCAGAGTGCCGTCAGGGGCTGGCTGAGCGCCGCAAGCAGCCACAGCAACCCCAGACCGGCGGCAGACTTCAAAGTTGGGTTGGCGCTGCCCCGTGTGGTGCGCAGGTAAACCAGCAGTCCCCACAGCATGGCCGCCCGCGCCAGTGCCAGGTGAGGCAGACCGAATACCTCCAAAAAACCGAACGTCTCCGGTGAATAGAACTCCAATGGCATTGAACCGAGCCAGGTATCCAGTCCCAGGAGCAAGAGCACCCAGCCGAGACCCCCTCCGAGCACAGTCAGGACCAGGCCATAACGCCGCTCACGCTCACCAGAGATGAAATAAGCGATGAAATCATAGGCAGCCAGGATCGCCAACATACCCGCCGCGAGGCGGAAGATATGGAAGATCAGCACCAGCTTCTCATGCAGGTCCGGAGGGGAGACCAATTTCCCCAACAGCAGATAAGGCAGATATGCGACCACCCCTTGCTGGTGAGCAGGAGTATAGGGCGTACGAAAAAGCCAGGCTCCCGCTGCTCCGGCCTGCATCTTGGCTATGTACGAATTGCCGTCCTCGACCCCAAAAACAAAGCCTGTAAAGCGCCAATCCCGCCCCTGGGAGGCATAACCCAGAAGGTACGGCAGGCTGGTCAGCAGCATCACCAGGGCTGCAAATCCCAACGCCCAGCGTCTCCCACCGGTCAGGGAATCCCGGGCATCCCAGAGTCCCTGATTAACCATTTCCATCCGCCCTGAGAGTACGAAATCCACTCAACAGGATTAACACCATGCCTAACGACGCCAGCCCCACACCGAGGTAGATGCTTTTCGGGTGGAACAGGAAGCGGACACTGTGCTCGCCGGGCGGTAGGCTGACCGCTCGCAAGATCGAGGCTGCGGTCTGAAGCTCTTTCCGCTCTCCATCTACCCATACCTGCCATCCTGGATAATTAATTTCCGACAGCACCAGGATGCCAGGACCGGAAGCCAGGACCTCGACATGGTTTGGTTCCCACCGATAAGACTCAACCAGTGCGTACTCTCCATCCGGACTCACGGCAGGCTGCACCCAGGCTGGCGGACGGAATGCGGAGTTTTCATAGATGCGGGTTGAACCGAGATGGTCTATGAACGACAATCCGGGGGCGGATATGTCGAACTCAGCCGCCACATAGCGCACATTCAGCAGACCGAGCAGGTCCGGGCGCGGCAGATAACCCGCGTTTGCGGAGGTGGGATCTCCATTCCCGAAGGGTGGAAGGGTGACGCTGTACCCGCTGGATGGCACACCGCTTGCGGCTTCCATAAAGCCAGCATAAGAGGTGAGCTGCAGCGGGTCGACGCCATCCGCCAGGGATAAATTCCCATGAACGGCACTCTGTTGTGGCAGGCTGTAGGATGGGGAATAGACCCGGAAGATCCCCGGCTGCTCCCCAAAATACTCGACTAGCTCAGATGCCTGCGAGAGTACGCTATTGACCGGGTGCGGGGCAAATAATGACAGGTCTACGCCGCCTAAATCCACCAGACACAAAACCAACAGCCCCATCAGTGACCAGCCTGAAGCTAACCTGCCGCCGAGAATCAGCCACAGCCATCCGAGTGCAGCGACCATCGCGGTTAAACCCCAAATAAAATTAATCGGTAGCACCCCGCCCATCCAGGCTGCCAGCCCGGCGAGGCAGGTGCAGAACCCGAGCAGGAAGACGAAAAGCAGGTTGGCCCGCTGGCGCTCTCCAGGCAGTATCCCGTCCAACAGCGCATCCAGCCCATAACCTGCCAGAATGGCAAGCGCCATCCCGAACAGGAACAAAGACCTGGGAGGCACCCGCAGCAGATCCATTACCGGGAAGCGCGCCAGAACAGGCAGCAGAGGCAGGTTATCGCCCAGAGAGTAGACCAGGCTGAATATCGCCGCCCATATCCAGAACACGGCACGCTGCCGGCTGCGTCGCCAGATGGCAGCTAATAACCCGAGCGAGAGCACCACCCAGCCCGGGTATACAATCCATTCGTGAAATCCGCCCAGATCGGGGAAGAAGAGCCCCAATAACTGCATCGGGGGCAACGAGAATGCCATCACATCCTGAACCGTCAGGCTGCTGCGGGTCGAGAGGGCAGTGTATTCGACCAGCGGCAAGACCAGCGGAGCCGCCAGCAGCATTGCCAGGACCGTCAGGAGCAGCAGCTGCCAGACTTGCCTGCCAGCGCTTGCTATACGCTTAATTTCAGGATTGTCGGCCCTGTTTACCTGACCCCAACGCCACATTGCATATCCCCACCACAACAATGCTGCATACGCCCCCCAGCGCACATCCGCCAGCAATACCAGCGCCAAAATGACAGCCGGCAGCAAACGTCTGGGTGCGATCCAGAACCGGTTGTGACCTGGCTGGCTGTATCCGGATTCGCTGGCTAACAGCAGCCAGGGTGTCCACGAGATGGCATAGAGCAGGGTGATATGCCCGGCACCGTAGTGGGCGAGGATCTTCGGCATGGCCTCGAACGCCAGCGCTCCAAGCAGCGCAGCCGGGACTTTCATCCCGACCGCACGCAAAAACAGATACAAACCGATACCGCCCCACAGGATATGCAGGCCAACCAGCAGGTTGAAGCCGAGAGGCAAGGGGAGCAGCAGCGCCGGCCACCCGCCAGGATACCATAGACCTGATAATGGATTGGCCGCAAAAGGATACCCGCTCAAGATCGCCGGTGACCACAACGGCAGGCTGCGGTAGGTGAGCAGCGCTTCACGCAAATACACGGCATTTGGGTAATGACTGATGGTCAAGTCGGAATAGGGCGCATCCGGTGACGGATATGGGAAACTGCCCAAGGCAGGCAGCAGCAAGAACAGCGGCAGCAGCAAAGGCCATAGATACCTGATCAATCCCATCAGGTTCGACCTGCCATCCAACGCGGTCGATGACAGGAATGAGACTACCGTCACGGAGCCTGGAGATTTCACCAGATCACCCAGGCGGCTTCAGGCCAGAAAGCCCGAGGCATTACTGCTGTCAGCTCTGTTTGAAAGGCATAGATGGTTACACTACCCGATTGAAAGACAGGCACCGTTCCTGGAAATTCGGTGAACGTACCTAGCACTTTTTCCTGCGGACCTACGAAGATATACTCCACAGCCTGTGTGCCAAGGTAGTCAATCTTCCTGGAGACATCCCAGCCTGCGGAATAAAAATCTTCGACTGCTTGTTTGTGACTCTCTGCATCAACGGTTTCATAGGGGTGACCATAGACTACCCGCAGACCGGTATGTGCCGGGATGAGCAGACCGGTGCGCGGGGAAGCCAGCACCAATGCATCTGCTTCAGGCTGCTGGCGCAGCCATTGGAAGGCAGCCGCTTCATCCTCGTGCAGATACAGCAGGGGATCATGCCCTTGGATGCCGTGCTGTGCCGCCAGGAGGACAAATAAATTGGTGGGCAGCACAAGGACGAACAAGGCGATGGCGATCAGCCGGAAACGCCTCTGGTGACCGCCGGCGAGCCAGGCAACCCCGCTCACAGCCAGTGGGCAGAGCGGCGCATAAAGCCCCAAAATGAATCGTCTCTGCAGGTTGAGCGGCATATACAGCAGCAAGATGCCGAGAACGACCCACACGATGGGAACCACCCAGGAATCAATGGCACCCGCACGCCGGGCCCGCCGGTCTTTCAGCAATCGCCATACACCCAGCGCTGCCAGGATCAATACCGGGGAGAACGAGAGCAGAAAATCCCAGGGAGCAGGTGCAGGGGTCACATTTTGCGCGTTCCAGGCCCTTAGCTGCGGGCTGCGCATTGTCACCCATTGATCGTAGATCAACACCGGCGCTCCTGTCGCTGCCATCCAGACCAGCCGGCCTATGTACTGGCGCCCAGCAGGGCCTAGCACCCTTCCATTCAGCAGGCAGCCGAGCACGATTACGCCACCCAGTACCAGGACAGCAATTATGACCGCAAAAGGTGAGATCAACGCCAGGAGAAATACCAGCGGTGCGGTCTTCCAGCTTCGCCGCACAACCTGGCTGAGGTTCGCTGGTGTTCCAACGGCAGTATCAACCCCTGGAGGAGTCAAAATCCACAGCAGCAGACCCAAGGTCAAGGGGAAGTGCGGGTTTGCATAGGCAGAGAGGAATGGATAGGCTTCCGCGACCCAAAAATCAGCTGTGATAACACCACCCGGCAGCGCCAGCCAGCCGATCCCACCCCCCAGCAGTGCCAATCCGAACGCCAGCCAGACATGGCGGGATTCTGCCAGAATTGCAGCGTAGAAACGGAAGATTGCATAGATCATAAACAGCGCTGCAGCAAGCCTTGCCACATGATAGGCAATGGCTATAGGGGTGCCCGACAGCCTGGCGGCATGTCCGAGGAATAGGTAGTACAGGAATAGATAAGCGCCCTGTCCAGGCTCGGCGGTATAAGGCAGGTGGAACTGCCATGCACCATTGAACCCCTGGTACATTTTTGCCAGATAAGTATTGCCATCCAGGGGATTGAAAAGCAATCCGGTGAATACGTGGCGATCTCCGGCGGCGACCAGAGCATATAGATAGGGTAGGCTGACAGCGAGCAGGAACAAAAAAACCGCGACCCACGCCAACCACGGCATGCGGCGATGTGGCATACCTTATTTTATATCCATCGCCAAAATGAGCAAGTTATCTTGACAAATCCGTAAGGGATTGAACACCCGATACAACTGGCTTATCCCTTGCCTTATTCCATGACCGACCATATAATCAAATCAGATGAGCGATACATTTAAACTATACCGCATGCAGCAGCTAGACAGCCAGCTCGATGCGATCCAAAAGCGCCTAAATGAGATCGAGATTGCATTGAGCGATCGGCGCGAGCTCAAACTGGCTGAAAGCCAGCTTGAGGCAGCCACCGAGATCCTGAACCGGGTGACAGCCGAGCTGCGGCATTCAGAGCAGGAAGTCAAAGCCCAGAGACTGAAGATCGAGCAGACCGAAGCGACTTTGTACGGCGGCAAAGTGCGCAACCCGAAAGAGCTTCAAGACCTTCAGAACGAGTCAGCTGCCCTGAAGCGCTATCTGGCTGTCCTGGAGGACCGGCAGTTGGAAAAGATGATCGCCCAGGAGGAGGCGCAGGCAGATGAAGCACAGGCATCCGGGCAGTTTGAAAAAGAACGCCTGCGCAAGGAGACGCTTAATGAAGGATTATCCCGCGAGAAGTCATCACTCCAGGATGATGCCCACCGGCAGCAATCCGAACGGGATGCGGCTGCCGCCTCGATCCTAAAATCAGACCTGGATCTATACTACCAGCTCCGCCAGCAGCGGCGCGGGATCGCAGTCGCCAAAGTCTCTGATATCCACTGCTCGGCATGTGGATCGACCTTGAACGCGGCATTACTGCATTCCTCACGTTCGCCCAACCAGATCACCCGCTGCGATACCTGCGGGCGGATCCTATATGCAGGCTGAAGATGAATTTCCTGCGCAATCTTGACATAGACCGGACTTCATTCTGGGTTGGCTTCCTGGCAGGCTTTCTGCTCATGTGGCTGCTGGGACGCCTGCGACCGGGCTTCGCACGCATGCTGCAGAATACGCGGGCCTGGATGGTCTCTGCCCGCCAGAGCGCGACAGCCGGGGCAGATGTACGCCTGCGCAATGAGGCGCTGCGCCGTTCGCAGTCCATGCACATCGCTGCACCGCTCTTCCCGCTCGATGACTTGCTGATCACACCAAAACTGCTGGCGCCGCCTCCACCGGTCATCCCTGGCGACCCCCCACCCCATATTGACGTCACCCACCTGGTCCTGCCATATCTCCCCGATGTCCCCGAGCTGGCTGCACGTTATCGAGCGCCGGTTTTTACGGCGGCTGAGGCATTAGCAAACGGTACCAGCCTGGTCATCGTCGGACCACCAGGCAGCGGAAAAACGGTCTGTCTTGCCCATCTGGCCGCCCAGATCGCACGCCGTGAAGCACTGCCAGGTGGGTTGGATAAGCTCACCCCGCTGCTTCTGCACGCGACCGACATCACGCTGCCACCCGCCGATCCGCAAGACCCGCTGAATACACTGATCGCCAATTTGGGGGGGTCAACCGCTGCCAAAGCGAGGACCAGGCTCAAGGATTACCTGGATGGATCACTGACAGACGGCAAAACCTTGCTCATCCTGGATGGTCTTGACGAATTGGTACCGGCCGATGTGGATGAGGTGGTCGGATACCTGGCGCTGCTCAAGGATAGATATCCAGCTTTACGCATTGTGGCAAGCGCTTCTCTGGATTACTTCGATGGGCTGTCCCGGCTGGGATGTGTTCCGCTGGCAGTCGCCGGGTGGGACCGCCCCGAACGGGCTGCGTTCGTCCAACGCTGGAATTCAGCATGGGAGACAACCATTCCTCCACAGATGCGAGGCAGCCAGGGCGCAGAACCCGCCCTGATCAACGCCTGGTTGATCGGAACCAATGCCCCAGCATCGCCGCTGGAAATTGCACTGAAGACCTGGTCAGCTTATGCCGGTGACCAGCTTGGACCGTCTCTCAACGATGCCATGGAGGCGTTCCTACGCCGCATGGTCTACGATAAGAACCTGCAACCTGACCGTCAGGCACGCCCTGCTCTGGAGAAGATCGCTCTGCAGGTTTTGATCACCGGCAGCCCGGCACAATCACAGGAAAAGCTGGGCGTCTTACCCAAGAAAATAGCGGTTGTCCCGTCAGATACGGCAGAGCAGGCTGAAGAACAAGCCCTGATGGAAGAAGTCGATGAAGAGATCATTCAGCAGGAATATGACGAGGCACTCCCGGAAGCGCTCAGGGGATTGAAGCGCGTCAAAGTAGCTCCTGTCCTGCCTCTCTTGCAAGAAAACGGGCTGCTGGTTCTCGGCTCCGGAAATCGCCTGCGTTTCCAACATCCATCAATATGCAGCTACCTGGCGGGCTATTCGCTAAGCCAGCTGGTCGGGGTGGACAGCATACTCTCGGGGAAAGAGTGGTCCGAGAAACCAGGCTGGGATATTCGTACCCAGACAGCAGCTTTCGCGATTGCCTGCGGGAACCCGCTGACAAAGGTGATCGATAATCTGCTGGCCGAGGATCAGGCACCCCTACACAGGCATATACTCACAGCAGCGCGCCTGCTGCGGTATGCGCCGGCCAATTTCTCCTGGCGACCTGCCCTGATGCGCAGACTGGCTACACTGCTGCAGGATGCCCGTGAACCACTGGCACTACGTGCCCGGCTGATGGCAGTGGTTGTTGCCTCCGGTACTGGCGGCATTCAGACTTTACTGCACCAGCTAAGTGAATCGTCGATACCAGGCCAGCGCCAGATCGCATCCTTAGGAGCGGGCCTTTATTACGACGAGAAAATAGCCGCGGAGAAGAATACCGCCGATAGGCTGATTACAAATCTGAACAATCTGCTGTACGATCCGGCTCCGAACGTGCGTCGATCTGCCAGCCTGGCCCTGGCAGCCATCGGCAATCGACCGGCCCTGGAATATCTCGCGGATGCCCTGCTTAGTGGAGATGATGAACTGCGCAAAGCCGCCGCCGAGGCGCTTGCCAATCACCCCGAAGAAGGTTACCCAACCCTGCGTGAAGGGGCGCAAATCGAAGACATCATGGTCCGCCGGGCAGTGATCTACGGTTTGCAGCGCGTTAACCAGCCCTGGGCAGTGGAGATTCTGGAGAGGATCCAGATCGAAGAAGAGGAATGGCTGGTGAAGAATGCAGCGACCCAGGCGCTCGAAACCATGGAACTCCCAAATCCATACCTGGCACGGTCGCATCCCCCGCTCACAGAAACAGCCTGGCTGATCGAATTTGCCGGAGAATTGGGGATCGGCGTCTCACCGGGGAGACCGGCGGTAGAATTGCTGCTCAGGGGTCTTCAGGAAGGCTCTGCAGAACAAGCGCTTGCCGCGATGGACTATCTGCGGATGCATGGAGATGAATTGGCAGTCACGCCGTTATACACGATGCTCTATAACACGCAAGGGGAAATTCAAGATGCGGCATACAACACTTTGTGGCATCTGGCAGCCACCGGAATAAAACTCCCTAATCCAGACATGGTATTCTCAGCCAAGTAGCTAGAAGCGATCTCAATAACAAAGCAAATACCCCAACCTGCCAAAATACAACTGAGGTCAAGCGAGATTTTTGATGATGCGTTGGTGAACGGTTTCAGCATCCAGGTCCAGGATGGAAACCAGTTTGTCGCGTCCGGTCTTTCCCGCTACCACCTCGATCCTGGACGCAGGCACCCCGATCACCCCTGATAAAAAATCTACAAGGGCGGCGTTCGCTTTTCCTTCCACCGGCGCTGCGGTCAGGCGTATTTTTACCGTCCCATCATCTAATATGCCAGATATTTCGTTTCGGCTCGCCCTGGGGGTAACCCTGACTGCCAGCGCTGATCCTTTCTGCCCATCATGCAGGTGATAATTTCGTTTTGCCATGTTTTCCCCGCCTCTCAGAATGACCCCAGTACGCTCACCAGCAGCCATGCGACGACCTGCACCAGAATGATCAAGACCAGCGGGCTGAAGTCGATCATCCCGGTTTGTGGCAGGACCCTGCGTATCGGCGTATAGACCGGCTCAAGCAGCCTATCAATTACCTGGCGAATGGGATGGTAAGGTGAGACGAAATATGACATGATCGCCTGGGCAAGCACCAGCAGAGTGAGCAATCGCGCCAGCAAATTGATCAGGTAGACCAATACATCCATGGATGACTCCTTTGTGAGGCTATTCTGGACGCAAACCCATGATCGCCTGTCCAACGCGCAGCAGGGTTGCTCCCTCCTGGACGGCAATCTCGTAATCTCCACTCATGCCCATCGATAACTCGGACCAGGCTAGCTGCGGCAATTTTTGGCAGAGGAAATCCCGCAGGCGCACCAGGCGCTGGAAATACGGACGGGCGTCTTCCGGGTCATCGAAGTACGGCGGCATGGTCATCAATCCTTGCACAGACAGGTTCGGCAGATCGGCTATCTGGCGTGCTGCTGCGGCAAGTGCGTGCCATTGGTCTTTCTCCCAGGCCGGGAAGCCAAATTTACTACCTTCTCCGCTCACATTACACTCCAGTAAAACCGGCAGCCGGTGGTCTGATTCCCCGGAAAAGCGGTCTAAACGCACAGCCAGTTTATAGCTGTCGAGAGAATGGACGAAATCAAAATTTTCCGCCACCAGCCGTGACTTCCGGCTCTGGATATGGCCGATCATATGCCATTCTACCTCAACATTCTGCCCGAACTGGACCATTTTGTCGAGCGCCTCTTCGACATAATTCTCGCCCAGTCTGTTCGCTCCCGCCCCAACCGCCTGCCGCAGCCCTTCGATCTCCTGTCCTTTGGTAACAACAACCAGGCGGACGGTCTCCGGGTCACGCCCGGCGTCCAAGGCAGCTGCGTGGATGCGCTCCATCACCCGCTCATAGTTTGACTTGATCGTACTTAATTCCAGGGGCAAACCCATATCATCTATAAATTCACAGGTTAATTAATACGCCGAACCGGCCGGTACGTCCCTTTTCGCCACGGTGCGAGAACCAATCCTCCATATGGCAGGCAGTACAGATCTCAGAAATCTCGATGCTGCGCACCCCACCCCACTCCAGGAGCAGCCGGTTGGCTGACCATAAATCGAATTGCACCGTACCATTGTACTCCGGAAGCAGACGATGTGCATCCTGTCCAAATACTGCCTGCACCTGTTCAACAACGTCCTCTCCGACTTCGTAATGATGTGCGCCGATCGATGGGCCGATGCCCGCCAGGATATCCGCCGGCATAGTGCCATATTCTGCCTGCATAGCCTGAAGCGCTGCAGATACAGCCCGGCGTACGGTTCCCAACCAGCCGGCGTGCACCAGCCCTACAACACGTTTCTGCGGGTCATACAGCAGGATTGGGACACAATCTGCAAACCGCATATACAAGGATACCTCAGGACGGTCGGTGAGCAGTATATCCGCCTGAACATAGCTCTGCTCAGGAAGCCGTGGTTTATCCACCCGCACTACCATGGCACTATGCACCTGCCAGGCATCGTAAACGCTCTCTGATGTCCGACCCATTGTCCGGAGCGTCCTCAGGCGATTCTGCCTGACCCGCTGAGGGTCGTCGCCTACCATACCACCGACATTGAGCGAATCCCATGGCGACGGGCTGACGCCGCCAACGCGGCTGAAAACAGCATGGTTCACCCCGGCTTCTTCGAGCAGGTCGAATGTATAGTAGCGAACGGTATCGGGTTGGTGGAAAGGCATACGGATTGGCAGATCAATCAGCTGTGGATGGTTCGGCTGAGGCAGTTTGTTGGCGCTGGATGCGCTCTTTCTTGCGGGATAGGATTTGGCGCGACTCACCCATGGTCTCTTCGACCAGCGGGTAGCCAAACCAGGCAGTCGTGAATCCAAACAGGAAGCCGGTCAGTGTCCGCAGGAAAGGAGTGCTCTCGCGGAAGGACAGGAAATTCATCGGTGGCTGGCTGAGAAGCTGGCTGACACCGTCCAGGGCGATCGGCAGGATACCCAGCAGCAGCCATAGATACCAGGGCAGCCCTGGCAGACGCCAGCGAGTCAGGGCAAACAGCACCCCAAAAACGAGTATCCCGAAGTAAATCGCCATATCCCGCTGGCAGAGCGCGACCTTATAACCCACCATATCGTTACCGACAAATGTACGAGCCATGAGAAGGTCTTCGGCCGTGCTGGCCTCGCTCAACCCTGTCGCTTGAGCATACGTAGTCAGGTTCGCGACGGCAGCCGCTTGGCGCGGATAGGCCGCCTGCTCACCGAAGATAAAGAAAGAGCGGAAGGCGAGCTGGTGGCATACCAGACCATACCCGCGGTAGATCAATCTCGCAGGTGCTTCGATCCCAGCCTTCATCAAGACCGGGGCAAGGACAGGCAATCCCAGGTAGATAATGACGATAATATTTATTACGGCAACATAATGACGGGAGAACCAGTAAGTGAACGTGTCCGCGCCGGTCCAGGTCATCGACAGGCCGCTCTCAGCCTGTCTGTCAATATCTTCAATCTGCCGTTCTCGGTCCTGTGCGGCACCGAGGGTCATCTGCAGCTCCTGGATGCCAAACGGCGCTCGCAGGCGGTAGGGACCGGCTTCTACAACAGGCACCTCGAAACCGAACCTTTCTTGCAGCTCCGGGGTGCTGTCGACATCGACGAGCTTCAAGCGGTGCGGCAGCGTTGTTTGCAGCTGCAGCAGGTCTGCCTCGGCTTGCTCGCAAAGATGGCAGTCCGAACGAGAATATAGAGTAACTGTGATCACTGCAGAGCTCCGACCTCGGTCAGATATTTCTCGAGCGTACTCTCATCCATCAATCCGATATGCTGGAAGCGTACCACGCCGGTTTTATCGACAATGTACGAGGTCGGATACCCAGGAAAGCGGTAAACAGCATGCACTTTGGCATCATCGTCGAATAAGACCGGAAATGTCACGCCCATATCTCGAATAAATTCTCCGACCGCATCTTTTGATTCGTCGTAATTGATCGCCAGCACCTCGAACTGCCCTGGATAATCTTCATAATATTTCTGGAAATTGGGCATTTCCAGTACGCACGGCGCACACCAGGTAGCCCAAAAATTGATCAGCACCGGTTTACCCTCCAGCTCGGACAATCGAATCGTACCGCCGGTCAGCGACTCAAGCTCGAAATCCGGGGCCGGCGCGCCGACCTCTGCCGTATCCGGTGCCTTGGTACCGCTCCCGGCACTGCCGAATCCGTATAGATACGCCACGCCGAATGCCAGAACTACCAGCAGGGCGACTCCGAATATGGGCAGCCAGATTCTCTTAGGATTACCTTTCATAGACCATCATAAACCGAAATCGACGAAGAATCCAAAACGTGCCAGCTGTTCAAACGTGCCCAGGAAGAGCATCACGCCTACCAGTATTAACAGGATCCCCATGGCGATTTCAACGTAGTGCATCACCTTTCCGTAGCGCCTCAAGATGGTCGTCACCCACCCGATCCCGAGTGCTGCCACCAGAAACGGTATCGCCAGTCCGAGGGAATACGCTGTCAGCAGGCTGATCCCCTGGGAGATCGACCCACCGTTGATCGCTAACGTCAGGATTGCTCCCAGTACCGGTCCTACACATGGCGACCAGCCGGCCGAGAAAAACACGCCCATCATGGCAGAGGCGAGATACCCACGGTTGCGATCGGGTGTCGTCTGGGGGCGCAGGTCATATTCCAGGAACGGGATGCGGATGATGCCGGTCAGGTGCAGGCCGAAAATAACCACCACAACCCCACCGATCTTCGCCAGCCAGTCTCGGGCATCGTAGAGCAGCCCACCGACCATAGAAGCTGCGACACCCAGCGAAATGAATACCAGGCTGAAGCCAAAGACGAAAGCCACGCCATGCGAAAAGGCTGTCCATCGGTCGGATCTGGGATCCCCTTGCGCCGAGGCGATTGAGCGCCCGCCGAGATAACCCACATAGGCAGGCACGAGTGAAAATACACACGGCGAGAGGAAGGATGCCAATCCCGCCAGGAATGCCAGCCCTAATCCAATATTTGCAAAAGCCATAAACGCTGTGTCTCCGTTAACCTTCGAGGACTTTTATCTTCGTTGGTAAGATCTCTGTATCCTTGCTGTACAGATCACCCGGGTCATACGTTACCGGGGGATGTGTCCAGCGAAAAATCCAGCGTGCATCCTGCGGGGCGGCATTGATACAGCCGTGTGACATCAGCTCGCCGCCGAAATTGTTATGCCAGAAAGTTGAGTGGATGGCAACACCATTAGAAGTAAACAGGCAAGTCCATCCTATCCCAGGCAGGTCATAACCGGCACCGGTCGTTCCGCCACTCATGTGGGTGGATACCAACTTGCGCCAGATATTCAAGGTGCCGGTCGGGGTTGAGGAATGTCCCAGGAAAGTGCCTTCTGCATCGTACTTCTTGCCTCCGGAGATGCGGCAGAAATATACTTCATGGCTGCCTTCGAAGCAAGACAATGTCTGCAGCTTCTCCTCTACGTTGATCACGACCAGTTTCTCCTCCACCCCGGGGCTGATTGGGGACATTTCTTCGGGGGTCATCGGTCGGAAAGCCTCCGCCCGAGCCCACATCAGGTCGCCGTAGCCATATCGCTCATTAACCCGATACCACAGGCTCCCCTGCTCATCTTCTTTTACCTGGTCTACCCACAGGATCTGGCTGTAATACAGCCGCAGAGGCATACCGGCTTCCATGCGGTTCTTCAGACCTGGGCTTTTCGGTTTGTGATCGATCAGGATGTCAACATAGGGCACGCTGACTTCGACCCACATGCCTTCCCCCAGACTGGTCACCGGAAGCGTTTTCAGCGGCTCATTCAGCTGATTGCGCACCGGCTGTAGGTCAGACGACCAGATATACCCCTCTGGAGTCTCAACCCAACGCTGCCGGTAGCGGAAAGGATGCCTGCCGACCACCTCACGCAGCCAGGGCACCACGGCATCGTCATAGAGCACACCGACCGTCTGAGAGTCGATATCCGGGTGTGATTTGATCTCGACTTTGGTGAACGCTCTCCCCAGGCGGTCATGAACAGGAAAATCCGGCGCTTGAAACAGGCGCGACCAGGGATTGAGACCCAGCGAGCCAAATCCAACGGCAGCCAGCTTCAAAAAATTACGCCGAGAGTAAGGATTGGTTTTCATAATCAGTCGAACAGTGCCCCGCATTCATCCGAACACTGCTCGGAACTAAGCATAACCGGATTTGATAGGCGGGTCAATAGCGGACACCATCCACGGGTGACTGAACCTATAACCTGGCTTTACGCAGGCGCAGGCTGTTGCTGACCACAAAGACCGAGCTGAACGCCATTGCGCCGGCAGCCAGCATTGGATTCAGCAGACCAGCAGCCGCGGCAGGTATCAGCAAGATATTATAGATGAATGCCCAGAATAGGTTCTGTTTAATCGTTCGTACGCTCCTGCGTGAGAGTGAGATCGCTCGCGGGACAGCCCGTAAATCGCCGCTGATCAATGTTATCGGTGCGGCAGCCATCGCCACATCAGTGCCAGATCCGATGGCGATGCCCACATCTGCCTGCGCAAGTGCAGGCGCATCGTTGATCCCATCTCCGACCATCGCCACCACAGATCCCTGCTCCTGCAGCTGCTTGACCTTCACGGCTTTGTCTCCTGGGAGCACCTCAGCGAGCACTGTGCTGATCTGGACTATTGATGCAATTGCATCAGCCGTCGCTTGATTATCGCCGGTGATCATCGCCACCTGCAATCCCATCCGGCGCAGCTCCTGAATGGCTTCTATCGAACCCTCTTTAATCGTATCCGCAACGGCAATCACGCCTTCTACCTGACCATCGACCGCGACCAGCACAGCAGTTTTTGCCTCTGACTGCAAACGATCAACTGCGTTTTCGAGCCCATTCAGCTGCATTTCACGCGTCTGCATCATGCGCTGGTTCCCAATCAGCACTTCATGCCCCTCGACTTCTGCACCGACACCGTGTCCAACGACAGCCTGGAATCTCTGCGGCTCGCCCAGCTTGAGCTCTAGATTGCCAGCTTCCGCCAGGATCGCCTCGCCCAAAGGATGCTCCGAGCCCTTCTCCACTGAGGCTGCCAGACGCAGAAGCTCATTATCTTTGAAGCCATTATCCTGACTGCCAGCGCCGGATAATCTTTGCCGGGTGATGATATCCGTCACAGATGGCTGGCCGCGGGTGATGGTCCCGGTCTTATCCAATATGACCGAGTCCAGCGCTCCGGCGCGCTCTAGGGCTTCTCCCGAGCGGAATAAGATTCCCATCTCCGCCCCGCGGCCTGTACCGACCATCACCGCAGTCGGTGTAGCAAGCCCCATCGCACAAGGACAGGCAATGACCAACACGGCAACCATATTGATCAGCGCACGGGTGAACAGGCTGACATCAGAGCCCACCGGGAGCGGGATCAGGAAATACCATACCAGGAAGGTTGCCGCTGCGATCCCAATCACAGCCGGGACAAAGACAGCCGAGACCCGATCGGCCAGCTGCTGGATTGGGGCTTTGCTGCCCTGGGCATCCTCCACCAGGCGGATGATCTGAGCCAGAGCGGTCTCCTTACCGACTTTTGTCGCCTCGAACTTGACCATCCCCAGCTTATTCAGGGTTGCACCGATGACCGCATCCCCCGGGCCTTTTTCTACCGGCAGCGACTCTCCGGTCAGCATCGACTCGTCGACGGATGAATGACCCTCGATCACCACGCCATCGACGGGGATCTTCTCCCCCGGACGGACCACCACGATATCGCCCACAGCGACATCATCCACGGGTATATCCATCTCCTGGTCATCCCGCACGACCCGGGCAGTTTTAGCACGCAGCCCCATCAGCTTCTTGATTGCGTCGCTTGTGCGCCCTTTGGCGCGCGCTTCCAGGTACTTGCCCAGCTTGATCAGGGTGATGATCACAGCAGAGGTCTCGAAATAGACATGCCCCGATATCAGGCCTAATACCACTGCCAGAGAGTAGAAATAGGCCGCGGACGAACCCATGGCAATCAGCACATCCATATTGGCAGAACGATTGCGCAGCGATTTATACGCTCCAACATAATACTGCTTGCCGACATAGAACTGCACCGGCGTTGCCAGGATGAGCATCATCCAGTTTGTCCAGGGGGCGTGCGACCACATTCCGAGCAGTCCGAGATCGCGTGCCATTGAGAACAGGAAGAGTGGAACGGTGAAAACCAGCCCGATGATAAGGTAGCGGCGCTGTTCGGCGATTTCCGCTTCGCGAGCCATTCGCTCTGCATCTTCCGCCTCGCCGCCTGTCTCTACCGCTTCGAAACCAGCGGCCGAGACTGCCTTACGCAGTTCCGCCTGGCTGACAGCCGTGGGGATGTACTTAACACGGGCATGTTCTGTGGCATAGCTGACCTGGGCACCGAGGACGCCCTCCATCCCACCCAATACTTTCTCCAGGCGGCGGGCATCGTTATCATCGCTCATTCGGCGTACCAGGATGTCGGCTTCCCCGGAAGCGATATCGTAGCCCGCCCGCTGGATGCGCGCGATCAAATCACCGATGCCAGCCAGATCGGGATCATATTCAACCGTCGCTCTTTCAGAAGATAGGTTGACCATGGCGCTTTGAACGCCATCCACTTTTTTCAGGTTCCGCTCGACCGTGGCTACACAGTTGGCACAGGTCATACCGGTTACCGGCAGAGTGATCTGTTTGCTGTCGGACATGGACTGCTCCGCGAACTGGGAGATTGGGAAATACGCCAGTCAGGGAGCGCTATCCGCGCTCCCCGGCAATAAATGGCTGATACCCAATCGCTTTTCTTAGGCTGTTACCGGATAGTTGATCTCAGCCAGCAGCGCCTGGATGCTTTGTTCTGTGGCAGGAGGTGCAAATGTGATCGTCGCTGTCCTGGCTTCCTGATCTGCCATGACCGAGGTCACCCCGTCCAGATCGCTGACCTCCATCTGGATAGTGTGAACGCAGTGGCCACAATTGATATTGGGTATGGAATAAGTTACGGTTGTCATTAGATGCTCCTTGATAAAATATTGGTTTTCTTCTTATACTTTCGTTGCTGTCTCAAATACATCTGTGATCTCTTTTAGCACCCGCTCGCGTTCATCCGGATCGTCCCCGCGCACGGCGGTGATCAAGCAGGAATGCATGTGTTCCTCGAGGATCGTCGTACTGACTTTATTCAATGCAGCCTGGACAGCCTGGATCTGGCGCAGAATATCGATGCAGTAGGCTTCCTGCTCGACCATTCGTTCGATGCCGCGGATATGACCTTCTACGGTTTTCAAGCGGCGGATTGCGCTTTCGTGTTTCATAATTGCAGCTCCTGAACCTTATCCCCCCCCAGGGGGGTGGGGTCAACGCTAATCATACCACCAATCCAGGGCATGTCAAGTCCGGAATAAGAAAATGAGCCTGGATAACCTTCAACCGGCAAATTTTCGAGATAATTTATTGGGCAAGTGCGGTATCGAAGGCCTGGACAAATTCCTCAACACTCACGGGACCGTACCACTGCTTCAAAACATCACCCCGCTCGTCAAGCAGGAAGAAGTTTGGTTGTACAAAATAGCCTAACTCTTGTTTGAAAGCTGTCGTCGCCGGATCATCGATATCCAGATATATGAAATTCATCCTATCCGAGTATTCAGATTCAAGCCCATGCACGATGGGCGCCATCCTTCGGCAAGTGGATCACCAGAACGCAAAGAATTCGATTAGCTGCACCCTACCTGACGACAGCACTACATCACCCGGATTGGTCGCTTCCAGGCCTGGACGCGGTGTGGGCATGGAGGCTGCTGGTGGTGCTGATGTATCCCCACCCGAACCAGCTCCCGAACAGCCAGCGAGCAGTAATGAGATTGTTGAAATCAGGATCAGTAATTTGATGGTTTTCATCCGGTGATTGCGCCTATCCTGTGAGTGCTAAGGATCATACCATTCCATACAGTTAGTTATGGCTATGAGCACGTATTCTCACCAACTATTTATTTAAGCTATGCGCAATACCGTCTGCGAATATGAATCATCCTGTTATGGACCGATAGTTGAGAAGGCCCGCTCGAGCTCCTCGCTAGTGACGTACCCACGCCATTCCTGGAGAACATTCCCCTGCCCATCCAGGAGGAAAAACAAGGGCGGCAGGCGGCTGCCGATCAGGGACTTGAACAGGCTGTTGGCTGGGTCATCGATATCCAGGTAGACGAATCGCATGCGGTCCTTGTAGCGGTCTTCCAACCCTTGCACCACAGGTGCCATGCTGCGGCTGACCGGGTCCCAAAAAGCGAAGAATTCCACCAGCTGCGGCTGACCGGAGACGATCTGGAAGGTGCGAGGATCTGTGGCTCTCAGCCTGGTACGCACCACACCAGGAGTGGGTGTGGGTGTTAAACCTGCTCCAGGCGGCGATGGGCTTATCTGTGCACCAGGTATGTCTGCCGGTGTCACTCCTGGAGCAGGGTACCCTGGGCGGCTGCCGGGCGCAGGATAGGGTGTGGCGCTCGGGGGCTGCGGGAGTCCCGGGCTGGGTACAGGATATGGTGAAGTCGGGGAGGGGAATGGGGTCGCAGGTCCAGGGTATGGCGAAGTAGGCGATGGGAAAGGTGTAGATGGGCCGGGATAGGGGGAGGTTGGTGAAGGGAATGGCGTAGATGGACCTGGATAGGCTGTTTCCGCCGGTATCCCCGGAGAGGGCTGGGCGGTGACTGCCTCCGGATAAGCGGTCAATCCCAGGGTAGGCGTAGGGGTTGCAACAGCTTCTGTTTCGGTTGGCTCAACAGTCGGCTGCAGCGTGTTTGTGGCAGTAGGAACAGCCGTTGGTGCTGGCGGCGTTGGGGTCGGCTCGGGAGCACGGCGGCAGGCGGACAGCAGCAGGGCACAGATCACGATATACATCGCGATTTGAGCACCAAACAGTAACAGGTTCTGAGCAGGTTTCATCATCATAGTCACCCAGGCAATGATCATATCATCGATTAACCATGTTTGGCAATATCAGCGCGCCAGCTCTCCATCCCGCTCGCCAGATCATCATTACACTAAACTTGACAGTCTATTCCTTTCCTAATACACTTCAATTGAGAACTGTCACACCATTGGCTGCATAAAGGACTTAGCATCCCTTGACATATTTTTCCGGAATCCGCTGGTATATCTTCTTTGTCCTGGCTTTGATCGCTGGTGCAGCCTGGATCTTCGCCAGCAAGGCTGAACCGGGCAGTACCACGAATGGGACCATCCCTCTCCCCCGTCAGGGATTTGCAGCCCCTGATTTCAGCCTGAACACGCCGGATGGACAGAAGGTATCACTATCCGAGCTGCGCGGCAGCCCGGTGCTGGTGAACCTGTGGACAAGCTGGTGTCCCCCATGCCGGGCAGAAATGCCGGCGATGCAGAAAGCCTACGAGGCATACCAGGATCAGGGGTTCGTGATCCTGGCGGTCAACGCCACCAACCAGGACAGCCGGCAGGATGCCGTTGATTTTGCCGCGCAGTATGGACTCACCTTCCCCATATTGCTGGATACCAGCGGAGAGGTATCCAGCCTGTACCAGCTTCGTTCCCTGCCAACATCGTTCTTCATCGACCGGCACGGAGTAATCCAGGAAGTTGTCATTGGGGGACCAATGTCCGAAGCGCTGCTGCGAACCAGGGTCCAGCAGCTGATGGAAGAGTAGCTGCCATGCTGCCTGTGATCCAGATCGGTCCGCTGGCGCTTCAGGTGCCGGGATTGGTACTGTTGGTCGGACTGTGGCTAGGTCTCAACCTGGCCGAAAAGTTTGCTTCCAGGCGTGGTGTCGACCCATCACTTTTATCGAATATGACCCTGATCGCAATGCTGGCTGGGCTGGTTGGCTCCCGGCTGGTATATGTCGCCAGATATCCGGAAGCATTTGCCGCCAGCCCGCGCAGCCTGATCTCACTCAACCCCGGACTGCTGGACCCATTCGGCGGGGCTGCTGTCGCTCTGCTGGCAGCCCTGATCTATGCTAACCGGAAGCACATGCCCTTGCTGCCCACCCTGGACGCCCTGACTCCACTGTTGGCTGTGATGGCCGTGGCGTTGGGTCTCACTCATCTCGCCTCGGGAGATGCCTTCGGGAGTCCGACCAACCTGCCGGTAGGCATTGAACTGTGGGGGGCGAAGCGCCATCCCACCCAGATCTATGAAACCCTGTCTGCCCTGCTCATACTGTGGCTTTACTGGCCCGGCCGTGCTCGAATCCAATCCTGGACACCAGGGACGTACTTCTTCGCCTTCGCTGCCAGCAGCGCGGGTGCACAATTGTTCCTGGAGGCTTTTCGAGCGGACAGCATACTGCTGACGAATGGGTTCAGACAGGCACAGCTCATCGCCTGGGCAGTGATTGCATTCTGCGGGCTGGCGCTGGGCTGGATCAACCGTGAACAGGATAATCAACCCAAGCAGCCGCAGCCATAGTGCTGAGTTCAGGAAAGGGGTGAACAATTGACTACATCGTTATGCGCAACCTGGCAGCCGACCTATCATTCAAGCTCCGTCACCGCAACCTGAGTGAGCGAGACTGAAGCCATTCCTATCTATAAAGTCAGCATCGTAATCGCCGGGGGCGACCATCCGGGTGCAATCCTGAATATGAGCCGCCCGCCGAAGGTTGGTGAGAAGATCAGGCTCGGAAGCAAGGAATTCCGGGTGGTCGAAGTTCTCAAACTCCTCCCGCCGCGTGGAGATTTTCAATATATCCATGCGACCTGCCGGGCGGTTGATGATCCTTAGGGCAGCAAAATAATAGCGGTGAAGGGAGCACCCTTCACCGCATCATCATCCAGTATTTTGATGGCTGCCGTCAGCCGATTTCCGGTTCAATTAACCCGTATGTGCCATCGCGCCGCTTATAGAGCACATTTATTGCATTGGTGTTGGCATTGTAGAATACGAAGAACAGCTCATGTCCCAACAGGTTCATCTGCTCCAGGGCTTCCAGCTCGCTCATCGGCACCAGGAAGAATCGCTTCCGGCGGGCGATTACAGGTCCCAGCTCGTTACTCTCATCCTCGAAAATCTCTTCTGGGACGACCTCCGCAGCTGACCGTCCATCACCGCGCCCTCGATAGTGTTTGCCTTTATAGCGTTCGATCCGGCGCTGCATCTTTTCCATTGCGGTATCAAAGGCTGAGAATATATCATCTGAGCGTTCTTCCGACCGGAGGATAAATCCTTTGCCGCGAACGGTTATCTGAGCTACCTGGCGGTCGGCAGCACTGCGGGCAGACTTCACATAGGCTACGTCCACCCGTGCCTCATCGATGCCCTGCAGATAGCGATCCAGCTTAGAAACTTTCGTGGTGACATAATCCTCAATCCGCTCAGTTACCTCCATATTCCGTCCGTAGATTTCGACTTCAAGAGCCATAGTTACCTCCCAGATAGATGTACGGATTGCGCAGACAGGATATCGACCGGTAGGGACAGCCTGTCCTTGTACTCCCGATATACTTCTGCGCAACTACTAAAATTATAGTCCCTTCTTCTCCAGATCGCCAGACCTTTCACATCGCTGGCAAGAACTAGCGCCAATTCATATCTCATGCCGGGATGCCCGGGCTAATGTTATCGCATAAACTGCTGCTGCCGCGCCGGATTGTAGTGCCTCAGCACAGGCATTCAAAGTAGCACCGCTGGTCGATACATCGTCCACGAGAAGTACGCGCTTACCGGCAACTATATTTGAGTCTGCCTGGAATGATCCCGCGACGTTTATCTTCCGCTGCTCGAGTGACAATCCAACCTGTGCCGGCGTGTCGCGAATCTTCTGCAGCCCGCCCGGCGCATAATTTAGACCCATACCCAGAGCGAGAGGTCTTGCCAGCAGGGAGGCCTGATTATATCCACGTTCAGCCATGCGTGCAACCCCCAGCGAAACCGGGATGACAGCATCCAGCACCCAATCCGTCGTCTCCAGGCATGTGACCAGGTGGCGGGATAAAACCTCTCCCAAAGCAATATCTTTATAGTATTTCAATCGGTGAATGGCGCTGCGCACCGGCCCTTTAAATAACGCCCATGAACGCAGTGCAGTATATTGAGGCGGCGATTTTCGGCAGAGGCTGCACAACCCCGACCTTGTCTGACTCAGCCCGCAGCGCGGGCAAATGGGAGGCATGATCTTGACTGCTTCCATCTGGCAGTTCCGGCACCATCTTGCCCCTCTAGCACTGCACCCCCCGCAGTACGGGGGGTACAACAAATCCAGAAGACTCCATAACCACTGGTTGATCAAGTAGGCCGGTCGGCCTCTGGTCGTCAAAGGTCACCTCTACTGTACGGTTCGGACGATCAACCTCCAAACAAGAGACCTTGGAGCGCCGACCGGAAGAGCATTAATAATGCCGGGGTCATCAGCACGATGCAAATAGATGGGAAGATCAGCAGTGCCATCGGGATGAGCATCTTGATAGGGGCCTTATGGGCTTCTTCCTCAGCGAGCTGCCGGCGGCGGATGCGCATCTGGTCGGACTGGATTCGCAGCACCTTCGCCATGCTGACACCCAGCTGCTCACTCTGGATCACTGCAGCCACAAAGCTGGTCATCTCCGCCAGACCCATCCGTTCTGCCATATCACGCAGCGCCTCCCGGCGCAGCTTGCCGAGCTGGATCTCACGGATCACCCTGCCAAACCCCCTGCCAAGCTCGTTATCCCATTTCTCATATACCTTCTGCATCGCGCCATCGAAGCCGAGACCCGCCTCCACACAGATCGTCAGCAGGTCGAGTGCATCCGGCATGGCTTTACGGATCTCTTTCTGCCGGCGCTGGATCTTGCTGCTCAGCAGCAGTTCTGGCAGGTAGAACGCCAATGCGACAAACGCTGCCAGGATGAGCAGCTTGCGGCTCCAGGGCCAGGTAGACGCCCCAACTGAGAAAAGGAACAGGAACAACCCTCCGATGAGGAACGCAGCAACAAACCGGGATGCCCAGAATATAGTTGGGTCGATGCCGCGCGGGCTGCCCGCCAGCTCCAGTTTATGGGCGGTATTTTGTATTGCATTCTGCGGGGTGAAGCGAATGGCTAGCTCACCAAATTTACGCGCCAGGGGATAGATCACCCGCTCTGTGATCGGCTGGGATAACTCGATCTCCTCCAGCGAAGTTGCATCGCCACGGTCAGCATATTCGGCCAGGCGAGACTGCAGAGGGTCATCATGATTCCCCTCACGCAATCCAATGACAACCAGAACCGCAGCCCCAATGAGAATTACTGCAACCACTGCAATCCAGATCATATCACTGCACCTCTATATAATCTTCCACCTAATTCAAAACTCTTTCAGCCGATTACTTAGACTAAACATCAATTGAGGCAATACGGACCATAACGAAGTAGCCCGCCATAATCATCAACCCGCCCAGGATCAACATTGGGATACCAATCATCCGGGTTTCCGGAATGAAGAACTGCATCATGTATGGACGGTTCAATGCAAATAATGCTCCGGCGATCATGATCGGCATCATCGCCAGGAAACGTCCGGAATACAGCACCTGGGAGGTCAGCACCCGGATCTCACCTTTGATCCTGACGCGCTCGCGGATGGTGTGGGAGATCGTGTCCAGGATTTCTGCCAGGTTGCCGCCGACTTCCCGCTGGACGTTCATCGCAGCCACTACCAGGTCCAGGTCATCACTGGGTATCCTGCGCAGCAGGTTATCGAGAGCACGTTCCATGGAGATACCCAGCTGCATCTCCTGCACTACGCGCCGGAACTCATCCGAGATGGGGATAGGCATCTCGCGGCTGACCGCCTCCATCGCCTGCATGCTGGAGTATCCTGCCCGCAGCCCGTTGACCATCAGATTCAACATATCGGCGAGCTGGTCGTTAAAGCGGATCAGACGCTGACTCTGCTGCCGCTTGACATAGAAGCGCGGAGCCATGCTGCCAACAAAAGCACCCGGAATAGCAAACAAGATCGATTGACCGAAGACGTACCAGCTGACGAAGCCTGCGCCTGCGGCAAAGATGACCATCAAGGCCATATATTCTATTGGTTTGAGCTTCAGATCTGCTCGCGCCAGTTCTCGAGAGAGACTTCCACCGTAATTCGATCTCTCTAGCCGCGTGTTCAACCAGTCCCCTACCGGTGAAGATTTGCTCCCGGCTGCATTTACCTCGACTTCATCTTCCAGGTATCGCCCCAGGCGCTCTTCAACAAATGAGCGTTCGCTAGTGGCGCTGATCACGATTCCCACCACGAGCAGCAGCAGGGCAATTCCACTTCCGACAGCAAAAATGAGCAGATAAAGATTCATAATACTACACCTGAACGAATATCATAGTCGGGTTTCTATTAATATCGTCTTCGCTCACCAATACCAAATATCGAAGCCGGCAGATGGATGCCAGAGGCTTCAATTTTATCGATGAATTTTGGCCGCAGCCCGGTCGGACGCAGCCTGCCGATCACCTTGCCTTCCTCATACCCACTCTGTTCGTAGAGGAAGATATCTGTCATAGTGATCACATCCCCTTCCATACCGCTCACTTCGGTGATGTTAACAATCTTTCGGCTACCATCTCGCATGCGCTCCTGGTGGATAACCACATCGATTGCCGAGGCGACCTGTTCGCGGATAGCACGCACCGGCAGCTCCATACCAGCCATCATGGTCATAGTCTCGATACGGGAAAGGGTATCGCGAGGGCCGTTCGAGTGGCAGGTAGTCATCGAGCCATCGTGACCGGTGTTCATCGCCTGCAGCATGTCAAGTGCCGCTTCATCTCTGATCTCACCCACGATGATGCGGTCTGGACGCATACGCAGAGCATTGACCACCAGTTGGCGGATGGTCACTTCTCCACGACCTTCTATATTCGGCGGTCTGGACTCCAGGGTGACCACATGCTCCTGCCGGAGCTGGAGCTCGGCTGCGTTCTCGATCGTTACGATGCGCTCATCGTTTGGGATGAACTGGGAGAGAATATTCAGCAGAGTAGTCTTACCGGAACCGGTACCACCGGAGATCACCACATTTACGCGGGATTCTACGCAGGACTTCATGAACTGCAGCGCCTCAGGTGTGACCGACCCGAACTGGATCAGCTGTTCGATTGTGATCGGCGTTTTGAAGAACTTACGGATGGTCAGCACCGGACCTACAAGCGAGATCGGCGGGATCACAGCGTTCACACGCGATCCATCCGGAAGACGGGCATCGACATACGGGCTGGATTCGTCGATGCGGCGACCCAGAGGTGCGACGATGCGATCGATGATACGCATGACGTGGTCATCACTCTCGAATGATAGCGGCACGCGGAAAATTTTACCGCTGCGCTCAACGTAGATGTTCTTCGCCCCGTTGACCATTACTTCGGTGATGGTCTCATCATCCAGGAGCGGCTGTAGCGGTCCGAAGCCCAGGATCTCCGCAGCGATCTGCTCATACAAGCGGTGCCGCTCAGGTCGGGATAGGACGATGTTCTCCTCCGCCAGCACCTGTTCGAACAAATCCTGTATGGTCGTGCGGACCTCGTTGACCTTCGATATATCCATGGACGGGTCCAGCTCCGACAGCAGCCGGTTCTGGACGCGTGTTTTCAAGTCCAGGTATGTGTCGCGCTGTTGGCTGACCCCCGGAGCGGCTACCCTGCGTGCCTGAAGCGATGATACACGCGAACGACCGGCACCATCGTCATCAGGAGTTTGGGGCGTATTCCCCTGGCCTTGCTCTATTCGCTTTAGCAATGACATAGACACCAATCCCGGCTGAGGGCTATTGTCTGCTCAATTTTCGAGCAGCCCCAACCAATACTTTACCATCTTGTTTATCTTCATCCATCTGCGCCAGCTCAGTCAAACGGTGGCGTACAGCCTCTGCCAGCTGCAAGACGGCCTTTGATATCGGTTTCGATTTGTCTGCCAGGATAAAGGGCACCCCCCGGTTGATCGAGGGGATCACCACCCGCTCATCCAATGGCAGCACTGCAACTATCTCGTGCTTGAAGCTCTCCCCAATTTTCTCCGGGGTGATCCCGATGCGTTTATCGTAGCGGTTCATTGCAAACACGATCCGCTTCGGGCTGAGGTTGAGCACATTCGCCAGGTCAAAGAACAGGCGAGCATTCTTGATTGCGGGTATATCCTGAGTGGTGAGCAGGATCACCAGATCGGCATTATCGATTGCCGCCACCACCTCATCGGTCAGTGTTGAAGAGGTGTCGATGACGATATAAGAGTACATCCGCCTGAGATACTGGATCACTTTTCCGAACTGTTCGCCGGTGACGCTCTCGGCATATTCCGGACGCGCCGGAGCAGCCAAAATCCGCACCTTAGAGGTCTTATGTGTGATCAAGACCTCTTCCAGGATCTCGGGATCGAGCTCATCGGCACGCGGTGCCAGGTCCATGATCGTATTTTTTCCCTGTTCATTGAGAAATACCGTCACATCCCCGTACTGCAGGTTGCCATCCACCAGGATCACCGGTGACTCTTCATTATGGAGCGCCATTGCCAGGTTTACGGCAACTGTAGTGCAGCCCGCCCCACCTTTCGGGCTGTAGACCACGATAACTTTGCCGCTTGTTACCGGATTGAGGATAACACCGTGTGCTCCCCCTCCACCTTGAGCGGCAATCGGTGCCTTGGATCGTTCCTCTTGTGCCATCTTTCCCGCTCTGCGGATTGCAGATGTCAGCTCGTCCACCGAGGGCGGTTTGGTAAGGAAATCCCGGGCGCCGGCCAGCATCGCCCGGCGCATATAGTTCGGGTCACCCTGAACAGATAGAACGACGATCTGGGTGAAGTAGACTGTCCGCCGGATGGTCTCGGTTGCGGCAATTCCATCCATATCTGGCATGTTAATGTCCATCAAAACCACATCCGGGCGGACATCCTTTGCGACAGCAATGGCTTCTCTGCCAGTGCCGGCAACACCAACTACTTCAACATCGTTTTCGAACTGCAGCAGGCGGCGAATATTCTCGCGCGTCTCCGCGACATCGTCAACGATCAATACCCGAATCTTGTCATCCGTTCCCATTCACATATCTCCGTAAATCACCATTTCAAATATGGATCACAATCCATCCCTGTTCTATGCGAAGCTACCACCGAGCTTACTGGTTTGGTTGTTGAGTCTGGGGTTGGACATCGTTCTTGAGGGGCGGCAGCACGACCTGGTCCTGCCGTGGCTCTACACCATAAGGGAGCTTGGCGGGTACGGGGATATTGTACTGCTCAAGCAGGTACTGCATGGTTACAGCCTCTGTGGCAACGCGAGTGTCATCCTCAGCAGATCGGAGCGCCAGAGTGAGCTGGGAGCCTAAAGCTGCCTGATAGTATAACAGATAGTTCAGGGTGATGGCATCCTGCGGTGTGACGATCAATGTGATCACATCTGGTGCGGGCGGTGGTTCGGGCGGCTGGTCTTGACCCTCTTCCACCGGTGGTGCCACTTCGCCCTCGACAGGTTCAGGGGTAGGTTCAGGGAGACCTTCATAGGGAAAATCGCCCACTTTAAGTATTACCACGTCCTGGAGAAGTGACTGGCTCACCAGGCGCGGCCGCTGCTGCTCTGTCGGCATCGAGTACACAGTCTGCCCCAAACCCGGCACCAACTCAGCCTTCCCAACTGCTGTACCCTCTTCCCCACCACCGCTGACCTGGGCGGTCAGGTAGTTAGGTCCCTCTTCACCGACCGTTCCCGGTGCGATCACGACGCCGGCCATGTTCGGCAGCTTGGTCTGATAATCCGTATCCAGGTCGATCATGAGCAAGCTTACGATGACATTTACATGATCGCCAGATTGAGGTGCATAAGATACACTGGAGAGACGGCTGATTGGTATCGAGACCGCTACCATGCCACGCGGGATAGACAATGCGGCAGTAGAGCCGGTGTCCGATAGCTGCTCGGCGCTGCTGACCAGCATGCCATTGGTCAGCAGGATGCCGGATTCAAGGTCGAACTTCGCCAACCTCCCGTCGACCTCATTGACATTGGTGAACATACCCTCAATGAACAGGTCACGCTGGATAGGCACCAAATTCAACAAGGATGGTTCCAGGGGAGTACCACGGGGTACACGCTGGGTCAGTACAACCACGTTGACGGTTTCAACAATAGGGGTAGGTGCTGGCCCTTCCGGTTGTGCGGTCGATTGCGGCTGCAAGAATCGCTGCCAAACCACAACAAAGGCGACTAATGCCAGGATGATGATGAACGCCAGATAGATAAATATGCGGCCTCTACGCATGACTGCCTCCACTCCAATCGGTGTTTCTGACAACAATTGATGAATTTTCCATAAAGATACATGAATTATAGCCAAGCAGGCGTTAATTCAGTAGTAATTTTCCCATACAATTCTGTTAGCAAAAATTTTGTGTTTGGCATGATTCTTTAAGGACGAAGCCCTGCCTTATCTGCGGCAGGGCCTCGACCTTATCGACGGATATCATGATACGACAGATGTATTGCAACCCCCAAACTAGATGTTGGTCATGATGTTGCTGAACACATTGCCGATAGCGGGGCCGAGGAGAGCGAGAATAACGATTACAACAATCGCGACCAAAACAAGAATTAGCGCATACTCCACAAGACCCTGACCTTTTTCCTTCGGTGCGAACAACATGGCATTTACCTCCTTTCTAAGATTGGTGAAACTCTAATGCTCAACGTTAGTAACATTATATAAAATCTTTTAAAATTTTGCAATACCCAAATCATGTAATTTTCCTTGCAGTTATGATAACTCAGCATTTAATGCAGCAGGCAGCTGGAACGTCACCCGGGTGCCCTGCCCGGAGACGCTGTCCACCTCAATAAACCCGCCTAACATCTCCACCCGGTCCCGGATCACCTTCAGACCCAGATTGCTCTTCTCATCAAGGGTGTCAACGTCGAATCCCTTGCCGTTGTCATCCACTATGATGCGTACGTTGGTATCGCTCATATCCGCCTGCACCTTGACCTGGGTGGCCTGGCTGTGACGGATAGCGTTATTCAGTAGCTCCTGGATCGCCCGGAATACCATCACCTCCAGATATGGTTCGAGACGCCTTTCCGTTCCCGTGAGGCTCAGGCGAACATCCATCGACGGCTGGTCAGCGTAGGCTTCGATATACCGCTTGAGGGTCGGGACCAGACCCAGGTCATCCAGCATCATTGGGCGCAGGTCAAAGATGAAATCACGCACTTTCTGGAATGTCTTCGTCGCCGAGAGCTTGAGGTTGTTAAGCTCGTCCCTGGCTTTCTCCTGGTCGAGATCGAACAGACGCATGGCGATCTCGGTCTGCAATATAAAGTTGGAGAGCGCCTGAGCGGGACCATCGTGCATCTGGCGAGCCAGCCTCTGGCGCTCAGCCTCCTGCGCCTGTACCATCATTTCAACGGTCTCGACCATAGAGGACGATCCGCGCTTGCCTTTGTCCGGCTCACCCCCCTCCATCTCGTGCATGACCTTTTCCAGTATGACGACATTACGTTCCAGGTGTGCCTGGTCGCTCTGCAGTTTTTCCAGCTGCCCGCGCATCACGAACAGTCGTTGTTGGGCATCCAGGGCGGAATCATACGCCATACGGATATCCGCTCTCGGCAGGCTGTCAAACTGGCCCTGCACCTGCTGTAGATGCGCAGATATCGAGCCGTTGCGCTGGGTTAGCTTATTGACCTCCAACTGGCTCTGTTCGAGCATCATATCGATCTCGGTCATCTCGCGTTTTGCCTGGTCGAGTGCATCCTCGACATTTTTCTTCAGTACGTCCCAGCGACTGACCTCATCTTGTGTGTCTGTAGCGACCATACCCACACTCCTAAGAAGTTGATTTAGGTTTGTGCAGCTGCACCCAACCTTGTTGAACAGCGTATATTGCTGCCTGAGTGCGATCTCCCAATCCAAGCTTACGCAGGATTGAGGTGACATGATTCTTGACGGTTTGCTGGCTGATGCCTAACTTCAGCGCGATTTCTTTATTGCTCATTCCCTGGGTTACACAGGTCAGGACATCCATCTCACGGATGGACAATGGCTGTACGGACTGGGTCCGGATTCCATTGGGTGGTGGTGCATTCGGAATAAATCTATCCAGATAAGCCTGAAGTTGGGGTTTTTCGTACACGCGCCCATTTATGACATACAACCCTTCTGCCACCTGGTGGATCACACGGATCAGGTCATCTGGCTGGATATTTTTAGTACAGAAAGCAGCTGCTCCCGATCGCATGGCATGGATCTGCTGCTCGAGATCATCATATCCGGTGAGCAGGATTACTCTGGTGGGGATTTTACCATCCACCAGCTCGAGTGTGATCTGCTGTCCGTTTATCCCTGGTAAGTTCACATCGACAAGAGCCACCCGCGGGCGGAGATTACAGATTAATTCTAAACCTGTCTCCCCTGAGCCTGCACAAGCGAGAACTTCGAAGCCTTCCTGAAGAGACAGCACATCTGCCATCCCTTGTTGAAACAAGGGATGGTCTTCAACAATAACTATCGTAATCTCATCCATGGCAGCCTGCATCCCAACACCTGGCGCGTCGGAGAGAGTATAGCACAATAGATTTTACCGGGCAACATAGGCCTGGAGATATTGCATAGGATTTTGTCATCATATCAGCGCCAACGATATACCACCATGTTTTCACCCCCAATAACTGGGGCGATTGTACCACGGCTTCGAAACACCGGCTGCAAGTCCCTTACAAGGATGGGATACCAGGATGGGAATGTGACCAGGTAATCCACCATCTGTTCATCAAGGTATGCTTCCAACAATGTTTGGTCACGGATGAAGGGGATCACTTCCGGGGAAATCAGACCCGCCAGATCAAGCAGAGCATGCCCGCCGTAATATCCAAGCGCTCCGATATCATGGGCAGCCACCAGGTCCCCGGGAGGGATATTCTCTGCTACCCAGTGTGCTGTTGCCACCATCTCAGTCTGGATCACAGCTACATCCCTGCGGTATGCATTTGCCCCGATCAAGAAGAACGCCACCCATACGACGACAATCGATACCAGCCAGGTCCGCCCAAGAATTCGCCATACCGGACGCTCTGGCAAGCTTGATAGCGCCAATGACACCCCAGCCAACCCCCACAGGAAGTACACCGGCATAGCAGGCATGAGATAGCGCCCATGCTGGTATGTCACCGGCAGACGCAGCGCATAGATCGTCAGATAACCGACAAACCATATCCAACCGGCGAGCTGTGCCCAGGCTTTTTGCCGGAGGGAGACTACCAGAGAATAGATGAATCCTGGCAGCAGCAGCACACCTGCCCCAACCAGGGGCAGCGCTGCTTGCTCCCACAGACGGTAGAAAATATCACTATTAAGCTCTGCTGCATATTCAGCCTGTTTCGCAAAGAAGGTGTTCGGCCACCAGCTGCCTGCCAACAACTGGTTGAACAACAGGTAGGGTAAAAATAAGAGGCCGAAACCCAGTAACAGATATACCCCTCTCCGCAAGCGGTCTAGCCAACCACCCGTCCCGAGGAACAATACCATTAGCGCCGGTCCGAGAAGCGTGATGCCGTCCGGTCTCACCCAGGCGCTCAAACCGACCAGCAGCCCAATCCAAAACCAGGCAGGGGATTTACCGAGCAGGAGCAGCAGCACAAGCAGGATAAGAACAGCCTGCAAAAGGGTCTCCATCCCGGAGGCCGCCGCCCATACCAGATGCCATTCCAGCACCAGGAAGACACCGACAAGGAAGGCATATCTCGGGCAGATCGGACACAATTTCCCGAACAAGAGCATACCCGTATAGGCCAATCCGAACAGGGATATTGCACCCAGTGCGAAGGTCCAAACGTATGGACCAAGGCTCAGGAAGTGCCCGACCGACAGCAGCAGCGACCACAACGGAGCTGTCGACCCGGCTGATGGCTGACCGGGGAAAAACGCCCACTCTCCACTCACCGCCAGGCTGCGGGCATAGGTCTGGTGGATCCAGGCGTCGTCCAGCGGGAACCCTATCCCTGATACTGAGTTGCTGGCGAGCAGGTAAACCCCTACCGCAATTGCGCTAAGCGGCAGCAACAGCCATGCTCTCATTTGAGCCTGTCCTGAAGCTCTGCCCACGACACCAGGGAGATTAAGAGTGCTGGCATTGCTTGCGTCAGTCAGGGAATATTTCAATCAGGTGCGCTCCTGATATGGTTTCCACATAATGTAGATCAGGACGGCTCGCTGGCTGCCGGTATAGGTCATTCAGTCCCGGAGGGTGGTTGCCTTCCAGGATAATGAAACGGGCTTTGTATCTCTCCGCCACCGCAAGCAAGATATCTGGTCCGCCATTTGGGATTGCTACAGCCGGCTTCCCAGCAGCCAGGTAAAAACCTGGAGGATTATTGACCAGCACAACATCCTGGCTGCCGGCACCGAGTGCATCCAATTCCTGCCCCAGCCGAGCGTACTGCACGTGGCTAGCTCCCCAGACAGGCTGCTGCCAATCTGCTCCGAAAACCCGGCTGCCTGCTACCACCAGGGAGAGGATTATTGCTCCAGCCAGGACAGCAGCCGCGAAAACCCGCCAGGACTGGGGCTTCCAGCCGCGCACCCGTTCTCCCCACTCGACGAAAGCCTGCAGCCCGACCGGAGCCACTGCCCAATACAGCGGCTGCAACGCCGCGCCCGAGTGAAAGAAACCACCGCGCGCCCCGGCAAAGGGGAACATTACTGTCATCAAAAACAGGATCGAAAGCATTGCTGCCAAACCAATCTGCACAACTCGATCAGTGTGGCGTCTCCAAAATCCCCAGACGACCAACGGCGCCAGGATAATCATCCACTGCACCGCCAGGAGAGTCTGTAAATTCTGGCCCAACGCCCAAATTCTGGTCTGGAGGATGGGGAACAGACCACTGGACCACCAGCGAGCTGCAGTGAGCACTCCAGCTGGGAAAGCATACAGGTCGTTGTAGCCGATGAACCAAAGTGCCTTCAACCCCCCTGGTGCCAGCAGGCTGCCGAATACAGCCAGATTGCGCGCCAGCCAGGGAGCCATGACCAGCAGGTATCCTAAAAAGCAGCTGCCGGACTGAGCCAGAATGGCTTTCCAATCGAATTTTGCAGTGCTGGCAGCCGTTTCTATGACATCAGCCTTCGTCCCACGGTGCCAGATGATGACGCTCCCCAACGCCAGGATAAGCCAGACCAGACCATCCGCTCGTGCCAGATGCATCAGCCCGCTGACAGCCCCCAACAGCATCAGCCGAAAATATGTGCGTGGTTTCCCTACCGGCAGGCTGCGTTCGAAAATGAGCGGGTACCCGGCTGCCAGCCAGAGCCAGCATGTGCCCAGGAGCATATAAATGGCGAATGTATCGCTTGTTGGCAGATACGGCAGGTAGAACACCGGGAAGACCGCCAACAGCCCAGCCAGCCAGGCTGAAGCACGCTGAGGCATGAGCTGATATGCCAGGGCGGCGGTTAATGGGGGAATGCAACCTGCGATCAACAGGAATCCGAGCCGCCCGGCAGCAAAGGTATCCGATCCCGTCAGCAGCATCCCAAGCCAGGTCACGATAGAAGCCAGCGGCATCCAGTAAGCATGCGAGGGATGCGGCAGGCCCAGCGGGTCATCCAGATAGTTCCAGAGAATCCACTCCTTGAAACCCTCTCCCGCAGCGAGGCTCCGCCCGCCGGAGAAATAGTATTCTGCATCCATATAACCCGGCGTGGTCTGGAAGTAAGCCACCAGCAGCAGTGTCAGCACCCCGATGACACCCAAAGCGAGGTATTCGCGCCAGCTCACGGACCCAGCCTGTAGAGCGTATAAGCTTCACCAAACTCGGCTACAGGCGCCAGCATCCCCAAGAGTTCATCCAGCGCCTGCCATTCCGCAGGCGAATAGCGATCGTCCTCCTGGCGGATGAATGCTGCCCCCGCGCGATGGACCAGCAGATGTGTAAGCCCTTCTCTGCGCCACTCTGCCAGGATTTGCGCGGGTTGACCTAATTTTTCCAGGTCTCTGCGCCAGCGGTCCAGCACTTCATCCGGCTGGCAGCGTGGGGCGCAGTACAGGCTGCGCGGCTCCCACAACATCAGAATTCGCCCATCACCCGGCAGCTCCTGGAGCGAACGCACTGCCGGGGCATACCATCCCAGGTTGTCATCGAGGTATTGCTGAGAAGATTTTATGCCCACGGCCGTCTGTACCGCCCCTTTGGACAGTACATCCAACCCGATATTTAGAAGGTTCAATCCCAGGACCAGGACGACCAGGCTTCCGGCCAGCCTGCCGAGTCGCACTTCGGGGTATCTGATCCTGGCGAGCACCCGGTAACCGCCCCCCGCCAGCAGCGCCAGCGCCGGGAAGAACGCCAGATAAAGCCGGGTCTGGAGCAGGTATCCGGACAACCGCCCCGCCACCGCCCAGCTGACCAACCCCAACCCTGCCAGGGCGGCTGCAGGCAGCAGCCTGCGCAGCCTGGGGTCGAGCTTCAACAGCCAGCCGGCGATGCAGATGGGCGCCAGACCCAAGATCAGCGGACCGATGGAAGCCCCGTAACCCGGTGCACCTTCGTGACCTGCTGCCGTCGCCCGCCAGGGCAGCAGCAGTAACTCTCGCCAGTCGCCCCAGATCGGGTAGCCCTGGTACTGCTCGAGCCGGAACGCATCCATTGCCCCGCTGGGATAGATAAACGGGTACAGCGGGTTCCCAGTCGCGAGGATGTTCTTCAGCAGCCACGGGACGGATGCGGC
>JAQBDA010000229.1:0-19765 GCA_032124675.1 Chloroflexota bacterium | reverse complement strand
AGGCACGTAGAATACGACAAATACTGTGAAAGTGATCATCTGTATCTCTGTCAGTGCCTGGGAGAAATCTGATACGTTCAATGCCTGGCGCAGCATGATCAGTGAAAGCTCTTTACGAAGGATACCAAAGATCAGCGTCACCCCAACTTCACTCGGCAACCCTAGAAGCCAGGTGACAGGCAGGACGAGGGCGTTTAAGAATACACTCAGATTGAAGTAATTCAGTAATGACAAGATGATACTACCTACGATCAGGATTGGCCATGCTTCTACAGTGAACTCGCGCGCCCTGAACCACGCTTTCTGAAACACATTTTTTACTGTCGGCAGGCGGTAAACTGGCATCTCCAGGATCAACCCGGGCGTATCCTCAGGGAGCATGCTCGAAATGATGCGACCGGTCAATGCGATCACGAACAGGTTGAACAGGTAGATAGCCAGCGCCAGCGACGGTCCAAGATAGAAGGCTACCAGTCCAAACACTACAGCTAATCTCGCCGCACACGGCACAAGTGTAGCCAGTGCCGCCGCCAGATAGCGATCCCGGCGATCCTCAAGCATACGAGTCGACATCACTGCGGGAACGTTGCAGCCGTATCCCAGGATAAATGGCACAATGGCTTTGCCGTGCAAACCGATGCGGTGCATCAAGGCGTCCATCAAGAATGCTACTCGTGGAAGATACCCGACATCCTCTAGAAATCCTAGTCCCAGCAGGAACGGGAGCAGATATGGTAGAACGATAGCCACTCCACCGGCAATCCCCTGCAAGATGCCGCTGACCATCTCGGCGATGAATGGGTAAGAAGCCAGTGCGATCAGAACCTGCGCAATTAGCTGGTCAAAAATCGCCAGCAGCGGCTGTTCCACCGCGCTGCCCAACTTGAAGATGACCTGGAAGAAAATCAGCAGGATAAGAATAAGAAATACATAGCCCCAAACTGGATGCAGCAGCACATTATCTAGCCTGTCGCGCAAGGAAACACGACGCTCGCCTGTTTGAACGATCTGTGAGCTGATATCACTTGCAATGTTTCGCCGATTAGCTCCTAAAACCCAGGCTGCTTCCTGACCGTATTCATCATAGATCCTGCTGCGACATTCCTCAATCACTGATGCCAGAACAGGGTCATTTTTCTCTTCGAATTGACCAGAATTCGCCTCACCCTCAAGCAGCTTGAAGGCAGTCCTTTCAGCCTGAAAGTGGTCACCGCGACCATTGATCTGACTCACCAATTTCTGCAGTGCTTCCTCGATGCCCCGCCCATAAAGTTGGCGTTTGGGAACAATCCCCCTGCGTCCAACATCCTGAGCAGTGACGAACAGATTCCGCACCCCGCGTCCTTTGCTGGCTACCAGCGGAACAACACTCGTACCTAATATATCCGCCAGCTTTGGGCCATCGATCGTCATCCCCATCCGGGCAGCTTCATCCATCATGTTCAATACCACCACAGTTGGTCGCTGTAATTCAAGCAGTTCCAATGTTAACGTCAGTCCTTGCGAGAGGTGTGATGCATCGACGACATTGATGATCAAATCTACCTGATGGGAAGAAAGATACATTATCGTCTCACGTTCGGCAGGATTCGACCCGGCGAGGGTATATGTCCCAGGGAGATCGATCAGCTCGATGACTTCCCCCAGGACGCGCACTTTGCTCTCCGTATAGTTGACAGTCGTACCCGAGAAGTTCCCTGTCTCAGCCTTATAGCCAGATACCTGGTTGAACAGGGTTGACTTACCGCAGTTGGGTTGTCCGATCAGAGCGAATCTCATGGGCGAGTGCTTTCTTCAACTTCAATCCGCTTGGCAATACCGTGACCCAAAGCGATCTCCCGGCCATCGATCTCAACCAGGATAGGTCCCCCAAAGGGCGCCAGCCGTTTTACCTGGACCACATCTCCTGGCATGATCCCAAGGCTGCGCAGCTTGATTGATACGCCTCCCCCACCAATAAAACGAGTGAATTTGACCCACTTACCACTACCAACTTCTGAAAGATCCATTAAAACCTCATCCACCAGACAAATAAATCTGATGATACATAGAGATTATATCCAATATAATCTCTCAATATCAGTGATTTTTATCACATTGTTATTAAATATTCATCACCTGTCTGGCGGTGAACTGGTAAGCGTAATAACAGGAATATCCTCCTGCCGGCGATACCTTCTGGACACCCCCATTCCTTCCACCAACTGCGCAGCTCCTATAATTTATGGGCCACGGAAGATCGAAGGTAAATACTGGACAACCGGACCTTTTCGCAGCTCATTGAAGTTGATGATGACCAGATTCTTCTCGCAAGTATCCTCTCCATTGTAAGTGTCGAAATACACCTTCTCCGATTGAGGTTTTCCATTCAGGTCATGCAGCTGCAACCAGAGCGTGCTTTGAGAGGCAACGGTCTTTTCAGCCAGCCTAACTTCATACCCCCCGGGTCCCAAGGCGGTTGAATCGCCCGTCATTGTCAACAGCAATAGTGGTGAACCTTCCAGGGAACCGCCAACCTCGACAATGAGGTCGCTGATGGGTCGGTCGTTCTGGCTGAATACCTGCCCTCCTACACCCATCCAGCTGCAGCCGGCTTCTGGATGAAGAAAATTTGCCGTTCCAACCGGTGTTCCGGACTGTGGCTCAAACCGATACAAATTCTCTGGCGGTGACGTCTCAACTGCTTCCAGTGTTGGTGTAGGTACCTTTGGTTCCAAGGTTTCAGTGGATGATATTACAGCCGTTTTTACCAATATCTCGGTTTGTGTCGGGTGTGGGGACATCTCTTCTGGCGCGGTTGCCAAAGGACCTGAGTCCGTCGCCAATCCAGCCGGTGATGGGGTCACCGGCAGGTCCGGCGCTGGCAGAGAACACGCGGCTGATAAGATGATCAATATACCGATCAATGGAATAATGAGCTTGTACATGCGACCCTCCTGAGCTGAGAGGCGATAAGTGGGTTCCTATTTCTCTCGGGTACAAGTTTCATGCCGCTTAATCTGCGCCCCCATACACAAGCAACCACATTGACAGGGGAATGATCACGTGATAAACTCGCGCCATAATGGCAATATTGGCAACCAACCTGGTCCATCATCATATCTTTATGCACCATACCTGACCGGTTGTCTGGTTATCTTGATATTGTACAGTTTATCAGCCCCCGGTTCATCGGGGGTTTTTCATTGGAGAGACGAATGCCTCAAGAACGTCTACGCTTATCACTGCCCTCAAAGGGCCGTCTGGAACAAGGAAGCATGCAATTTCTCGAGGATTGCGGCTTAAAAGTTGTAAAAACTAATCCGCGTCAATATGAAGCCTCTATGCCCTCCCTGCCTGAGATCGTGGTTCTATTCCAGAGACCGGGCGATATCGTTGTCAGTGTCCGGGATGGCAGCGTAGATTTCGGGGTAACAGGCATCGACCTGGTCGAAGAGCGGAAAGGGTCAAACGGAGACGTCATCGTTCTGCACGATGAGCTTGGTTTTGGACATTGCACACTCTGCCTGGCGGTGCCAGAATCCTGGGAGGAAGTGCACTCACTGAAAGATCTGGGTGAATATGCCGCTCGATTAGGTCGCCCATTGAAAGTAGCCACGCGCTACCCTTTCCTGACATCAACCCACCTCGAAGCCCGTGACATTTCGTATACCATGATCTCTGCTGAAGGCACTCTAGAAACTGCCCCGGCGATTGGGTATGCAGATATGATCTCCGACCTTGTCTCATCAGGACAGACACTGCGTGATAATCGTTTACGGCCGCTTCTCGACGGCAGTATATTAAGTTCTCAGGCGGGATTGATCGCTAACCGCAGTGTGATCAAAATAAACCCGCATGCATTAGCGGTCGCCCGGAATTTACTAGAATATTTTGAAGCCCACCTGAGAGCTGTGGAGAATGTCGCAATATTTGCCAATATCCGCGGTATGGACCCTGAGACCATTGCCCGGAATATATTTGCCCAGCAAACAATCGGCGGGCTCCAGGGACCAACGGTCTCCAGAGTGATGGTTCGGGACAAGGAGCCTAACTGGTTTGCAGTCCATATCGTCGTCCGTAGAGATCAGCTGTTTAGAGCAATTTCTGAACTGAGAGCGATAGGCGGGAGTGGAGTGGTAGTCTCACCAGTGCTGTACATTTTCGAGGAAGAGCCACCCCGCTATAAAGCAATGCTGGATGCTTTGGAGGATTAAATTCATGGCGAAGGAAATTTTTCCAATATACGATGCAGATACAGCCAGGGGAAAATTGCTGGTCAGGATACCACCTAACGAGATGCTCATTCCACCCGCTCTAGCTAAGGGGATTGAAAGCATTTTTGGCGAGCCGATATCACCAGAACAAGCTGTAATACGGATCATACGATCCATACGAGAAAATGGCGACAAAGCACTGCAAGAGTGGACAGCAAGAGTTGATGGAACCGTACCGGATACATTTCTTGTGAACCAGGAAGAGCTAACCAGAGCGCTGATTGAACTGCCAAAAAGCCAGCGAGCATCCCTTGAAGTTATGGCTACACGCATCGAGCACTTTCACCGACAACAGCCTTTGAATTCCTGGATCTCTCAGGACGGTGGCGGTTCGCTCGGTCAATTGATCCGGCCTATTCAGCGAGTTGGGCTGTATATTCCCGGTGGAACTGCCCCTCTGCCATCATCGGTTCTGATGTCTGCTATCCCTGCTAGAGTGGCTGGTGTGCCTGAAATTGCCGTTGCTGCACCCCCGCTTAGCGGGACAGACGGTATTGCCCCGATCATTCTTGCCGCCTGTGCAATCAGCAATATAACTGAGGTGTACATGATGGGAGGCGCGCAGGCGATTGCTGCGCTTGCCTATGGAACTGAGAGTATCCTTGCGGTCGACAAGATTTTTGGCCCGGGGAACCTGTTCGTCACCCTTGCCAAGCAGCAGGTTTATGGAAAAGTAGGCATAGACGGTCTCGCAGGACCGACTGAGACCATGGTGATCGCCGATGACTATGCGAATCCAGAGTGGGTTGCTGCTGATCTACTCGCCCAGGCAGAGCATGATGTACTTGCCTCCGCCATCCTGCTCACCCCATCTGAAGCGCTGGCAAATGAAGTAAAACTGCAGATAGCAAAGCATCTAGAATCGCTATCGCGTGCGGAGATTATTGCCACCTCACTGGCTTATCGAGGTGGTGCAGTAATTACACAGGATATCGCTGAAGCTGTCGACTTGGCGAATTGCTATGCCCCAGAACACCTCTGCCTGGCGGTCGTAGATCCCTGGCAGCTCTCAGGACGCATCAATGCCGCCGGTGGCATCTTCCTTGGCGAGCACTCATTTGAAGTACTCGGCGACTATGTCGCCGGACCAAGCCATGTCATGCCAACTGGAGGTACAGCCCGATTTTCTTCCCCGCTCAACGTGTGGGACTTCGTCCATATTATCAGCCTGATCGCCTTGAGCCCTGATTCAGCAGCTAAAATCATCCCCCATGCGATTGAAATCGCGCGCGCAGAAGGGCTTGATGCGCATGCCATGGCTGCGGAAATCAGGCTAAAATCAAAGGCCTGACCCGACAAGGTGTCTAAATTATGTCCCAATCGAACTACCTGGCATACGTAAGGAACCATCTGGGAGACTTGCCGCCCTATGTACCCATTGAACCCTTAGATGTGCTCTCTGCACACTTATCGAGAACCCCGCAGAGCATTGTAAAGCTGGATGCCAACGAAAATCCCTATGGTCCGTCGCCCTCCGTCCGCAAGGCCTTGTCCAATCTCGAATTTCCTCACAATTATCCCGACCCCGAAAGCCGGGCACTGCGGTCTGCCCTCTCGAAATTTACCGGAGTGCCGGAAAAATTCCTGATTGCTGGAGCCGGAGCAGACGAGCTGATCGACTTGATAATACGTGTACTGATTGAACCAGGAGATTGTGTTCTCAGCTGCCCGCCAACCTTTGGCATGTATGCCTTCGACGCGCGGTTGAACGCCGGCGAGTTGGTCGAGATCCAGCGCGACACTGGATTTAATCTGGATATCACTGCAATTAAACAGGCAGTACAAAAACACAGGCCAAAGATCCTTTTCCTTACCTCCCCTAACAACCCGGATGGCTCGATGATCAAATCAGAAGAATTCGAAGCACTCTTAGAACTACCGGTGATCATTGTTCTGGACGAGGCATATATCGAATTCACACAGCGGGGCAGGCTTGGCGAATTGGCTACACGCATCACGACTGTTCCGGGCATAGAGAACTTGATCGTTCTACGCACCTTTAGTAAGTGGGCCGGCCTGGCCGGTTTGCGTGTTGGTTATGGAGCTTTTCCAGATTGGCTGATGCCTTCGTTGTGGAAAGCGAAGCAGCCGTACAATGTAAATGTGGCTGCCAGCACCGCCGCAATCGCTGCCATAGAAGACTCTGATTATTTGGCCTACCTAGTCTCTCTCATATGCTCTGAACGAGATCTGCTTTATAAAAATCTAGCCTCACTCTCCTGGCTACACGCATATACCTCGCACGCGAATTACATCCTCTGTCGGGTTCTCGAGGGCGAGGCTGCCGATCTAAAAGCCTGGCTGGCCAACAGACATGGTATATTGGTGCGGTATTTCAATACCCCTCGGTTAAATGACCATATTCGGATCAGCATTGGTCGCCCGGAAGATATGCAGAAGCTACATACCGCCCTTTGTGAGGTCAGCCTATGACTCCAGCACCTACCCGCACTGCATCACTAAACCGCCAGACCAAGGAGACGAATATCTCGTTGACTCTGAATATCGATGGTATCGGCAGGCATGATATTGCCACCGGTATTGGATTCCTGGATCACATGTTGAGTCATGTGGCTGTCCATGGGCTTTTTGATGTACAGCTGCGCGCCGAAGGGGATCTGCACATCGATGTACACCATACGGTTGAAGATGTCGCTCTGGCATTTGGGCAGGCATTCGATCAGGCACTCGGCGACCGGGCAGGCATCCAAAGAATGGCGTCTGTGGTCGTGCCAATGGACGAGTCGCTGGCAGAAGTCGCCATCGACCTGTCCGGCAGGCCCTATGCGGTAATCCTTGTAGACTGGAGCTCACCTCAGGTAGGGGGCATTCCTACAACCTTATTCCCACACTTCCTGGAGTCTTTCGCAACTGCTTCAAGAGCAAATCTGCACGCCAGAATTCATTACGGGCAGGATGACCACCATAAAGCGGAAGCGTTATTCAAGTCTCTGGGACGTGCTCTGGATGCTGCAGCAAGGATCGACCCGCGCAGAGTCGGGAATATCCCGTCTACAAAAGGCACTTTGTCAGTTTAATGTGCTAATGGTACCGGAAAAATGATAACTCAATTGACCCTTATCGATGCAGGTACTGGAAACTTGCGCTCTGTATTAAAGGCATTAGAAAGTCTGGGAGCAAATGTGGTGCTGACCAACCAACCTGAGGTTGCCAAACAGGCTGACAAGCTGGTGTTGCCAGGGGTCGGATCTTTCGGCGATTTCATGAAGGGGTTAAAAAACATGAGTCTGGATGAGATCCTGATCGAAAAATCAAATTCTGGGACCTTGCTGCTGGGCATCTGTGTGGGTATGCAGGCACTTTTTGAGGTGGGCTTGGAAATGGGCGAACACAAGGGATTAGGATTGCTGGAAGGGGAGGTCGAGCGATTTCCGGAATCAATCAGTTTAAAAGTCCCTCATACCGGTTGGAATCAGCTATGGCCAACCGTCCCATCTCCACTTCTGGAGGACATCGACCCAGGCGCCTACGCATATTTCAACCATTCATATTACTGCTCCACTGACGATCCAAGTCCTGTGATATCGTATACAGATTATGGCTTCAGATTTCCCAGTGCAATCCAGCGAGACAACCTCTTCGGAGTGCAATTCCATCCTGAAAAATCACAACAAGTTGGTCTGCGGGTTTTGGCAAATTTCTTGCAGTTGTGACACACATAGCTGAATCTATCACTGTGCTTTGAGGAAAAACGATTTATGAGACTGCGTCGCCGTGAAGTTAAATTGTTATTCTATGCAGTGATAATCCTGTTTGCAATTGTTTATTACCGGCAGCTGTTTTCCGATGATATTGTATTTGCCCAGGCTCTATCCAGTGATCTGACCGTCACGGCAGAACCTACACCAACATCGACGATAGTGCCAGGCAGCAGGGATGACAATCCAGTTACAGCTCCAATCACAACCACATACCCCATCACGGAAACAATATTGATCACCCCAACAGTGACAATTTCAGCAACGCTCACCCCAACACCGAGCGAGACACCCGCACCAACCCCAACACTCACACCCAATCCTTTCTCATTCCTGCCATTGATCATCCGGGAACCGACCCCCATCCCATATATCCCGCCAGAAAAAGTGCTTTTCTGCGACAGCCTGGCAATTCCTCTCCAAATCCCGGACAATAATCCTTACGGGATTTCACATGATATAACCCCATATGACCAACGCTTGATTGTCGATCTCGACATTGACCTCAGACTGAACCACACCTGGGTGGGTGATCTGTTCGTGACACTCAGCCATCTAGAATCCGGCAAAATGGCTACGTTGGTTGACCGCCCCGGCATTCCAGCAACAAACCAGGGTTGTGAAAAAAATAATATCTTTGCTATCCTGGATGATGAGATCAGCTCACCTGCAGAGGGAAAATGTGCATCCAGCCCGGCTGCTATATCGGGTATATATCAGCCCAGCAATCCCCTGAGCATTTTCGACGGCGATATTGCAGCCGGTACCTGGCGGCTTAACCTCTCAGATAACTACCAGAATGACACCGGTTATCTCTCGAGCTGGTGCCTTGTGGCAAGCATCAGCCCGTATGGACAGACCCCGACACCCGTTCCACCTCCCCCACCCTCCCCGGCACAGGTACAGATTTACGGCGTGACCGGACGTAAGCAGGCGCTGCCTCTGGACTGCGAGTCCCGGTCCGCTGTGGATTGGGCTGCCTATTTTGGCTATCGCATCGGCGAGTTAGCATTCTACAGCCAACTGCCGCATTCTAATAATCCTGACAAAGGGTTTGTCGGGAATGTCAATGGCACCTGGGGGCAAATCCCCCCTAATCCATACGGGGTGCACGCTGAACCAGTGGCGGCCCTCCTGCGCCAGCATGGAGTGCCCGCGTACGCCCATCGCCCGCTCAGCTGGGAGCACCTGAAGGCAGAGATCGCTGCTGGGAGACCGGTATTCGTCTGGATCGTCGGCTCGGTAGAGAACGGTATCCCCGTCTATTACACCCCACCGGATGGATTGAGCACCATCGTTGCCCACTACGAGCACACGGTCGTGGTGACCGGCTACAGTGAGAGTAAAGTGTATTATCTCAATGGTGACACGATTTATACCCGTCCAGTGGAGCAATTCCTTGACTCCTGGTCAGCACTGGGGAATATGGCGATCATCACCCATCCATGATCGTGATGATTAAATGACCACAAGTCCCCCATTCACCGTCTACCCGGCGCTCGACCTGCGTGGAGGAGAGGTCGTACGGCTAAAGCGCGGTGACCCAGACCTGCAAACCACCTATTCATCCGATCCTCTGGCTGTAATCCGAGGCTGGTTAGATCAGGGTGTTAAATGGATCCACGTGGTCAATCTCGATGGTGCCTTCAGTGAGCGAGAGTCGGTGAACTACAAGAATATTGGGAAGATTGCCCAACTCATCAACGCCAATGGAGCATCAGTGCAGTTAGGCGGTGGTCTGCGGTCGATCAACGCCATAACCACCGCCCTGGATCTCGGGATTACACGGGTGATATTAGGCACGATTGCTATAGAGGATCCAGCTATCATCGAGCAGGCAATTGAAATATACGGACCCGCCAGGATCGCAGTCAGCCTGGATGCCAGGGAGGGTTCTATCAGGACGCGTGGTTGGCTTCAGGAGACACCCATCCAGGCGATTACACTCGGCAAGCAGCTTTATGCCCAGGGAGTGAGATGGGCAATTCACACTGACATCAGCCGAGACGGGATGGGCAGTGGTGCCAACATCGAAGCTTCTGTGGCACTGGCACAAGCGACTGGACTGAATGTGATCGCCGCGGGAGGTGTCAAATATATATCTGATCTTGCGTCTGCTCGTGTGGCCGGACTGGCCGGGATCATCGTCGGTCGAGCAATCTATGAAGGCAGTGTTTCGATCGATGATTGCATTCATTTTACAGATGACGGCAAGCGATAACGCTATATGAAGGTGGAGAGATGCTAGCCAAACGTATCATTCCCTGCCTGGATATCAAAGACGGGAGAGTCGTAAAAGGAGTGAACTTCGTCAATTTGCGCGATGCCGGTGACCCGGTTGAGCAGGCGAGCATTTATGATTCCGAAGGCGCGGACGAATTGGTATTCCTGGATATCACAGCCACATACCGGGGTCACGATACTGTAATCGATGTTGTACGCCGCGTTGCAGACCAGGTTTTCATGCCATTGACGGTCGGAGGAGGCATCCGCTCGGTCCAGGATATGCGCGCAATTCTGCTGGCAGGCGCAGACAAGGTAAGCATTAATTCCACGGCGGTGAAGAATCCGCAGATATTATCCGAAGGAGCGAAACGATTCGGTTCACAATGTATTGTCCTGGCAATCGATGCCAAACTCACCTCCCTCCCGGATGGGTCTTCTCGCTGGGAAGTGTACATCGATGGTGGCCGCACACCAACCAGAATAGATGCCCTTGAATGGGCTGCTCGGGGAGTAAATCTGGGTGCGGGAGAAATCCTTCTCACCAGTATGGATGCCGATGGGAGGCTGTCTGGTTATGATCTTGCCCTCACGACGGCGGTCACGGATCTAGTGAATGTCCCGGTAATCGCATCTGGAGGGGCTGGTCATCCCGGACACTTTGTTGAAGTATTCCAACAGGCAGATGCCGATGCCGCTCTGGCAGCCTCCCTTTTTCATGACGGACTACTCACAATTCCTGAATTGAAATCATATCTTGCGCAGATGGATATCCCCATACGCTTATAAACCAATCTCACAAATCTGGAACCCGATGATGTCAGAGTTTTCCTTCCCCAATTTCGATACCAATAAATTAATCCCTGTAGTCGTCCAGCATGCAGTCAGTAAAGACGTGCTCATGCTGGCCTATATGAACCTTGCTGCATATAAGGAGACACTGCGCACCGGTCAGGCGCATTATTGGTCACGCAGCAGGAATTCCCTGTGGCATAAAGGCGCGACATCCGGAAATTACCAGTTTGTAAAGGAAATTTATATCGATTGCGATGCGGATGCGCTCCTGCTCCTGGTCATTCCCCAAGGCCCGGCGTGCCATACAGGACAAAAGTCCTGTTTTTACCGACAATCGCTGCCAGTCCAGGATTGATACGTCATAAAATCAATATAACTTGTAGGAGATAACTGTGGACTCCCAATCCAATTTCTGCCTCGAAGAATTATTTGCTATTATCAGCGATCGAAGAGATAACCCGTCGCCCGGCTCTTATACAGCGTCCCTGATATCACAGGGGGAGGATCGCATCCTAAAGAAGATTGGCGAGGAATCTGTCGAGGTAATCCTGGCTGCCAGTTCCCAAGGAGATGAGCGGCTGATCGAAGAGGTGGCTGATCTGTTTTACCATACTCTGGTTTTATTGGCGAGCCGGAGAATCGATCTCGATGATATTTATACCGAACTGCATCACCGCCACGTACCAGGATGACCCCCCCCAAAAAAATACTCTTATTTGATATTGATAGTGTCCTGGTCGAGCCGCTCGGATACAGGGCGGCTTTGATGGCAACACTCCAGCACTTTGCTGATAATTTAGGGATCAGCAGTTCGATCCTGCCCGATGTAGATACGATTGAATATTTCGAGGCAAAGCATATTACCAGTGAGTGGGATATGGCTCCCATCGTCCTGGCAGTGCTTCTCAATCGCCTGGCCGGTACGTATGTCGATAAAACCATCCCATCATCACTGGACAAGCTGGACAAGATCGATCTCGCATACGATTTATCTAGTGTTGATTATCGACAGCCAATCGATTACATCAGTATACATCTAGAAAATGGAGAATTCCCTGCCAGCACTGCCTTGAGAGTATCAGGTCCCCATCGATCCCCTAATGGCAGTCAGCATCCTGGAATTTTTCCACATATTGCAGGGTCTGCTTTATTGGGGGAATTATTATCCACGACGCGAGATCCTTACCGATCGGAAATTACGCGAATATTCCAGCACTACACATTAGGCAGCCGGGTATTCAGCCAGGTCTACGGATTGGCTCCAGAAATCGAGGTCAGCAGCACCCTGCTGGCCTGCGACAGACCTTTATTACAGCGTGATATGCGTGACAGCCTTTTATCGCTTTACGACAGGGGAGAGCTCGCTATTGCAGCAATAACCAATCGGCCTTCATATCCACCCAAAGAAGTGAGTGAGTCAACGCTTGGATACCCACCGGAGGCAGAGCTGGCTCTGGAATTGAACGGCTTAAGTCATATCCCGCTGATCGGATTCGGGCGCCTCCGTTACGTGGCTGAACAGCTCGGTCTGGATACCGAGGCATTCTTGAAGCCGTCACCGGTACACATTCTCTCAGCAATATTTACAGCTATCACTGGTCAGGAATATTCCTCAATCCGGACAGCAGCTCAATTGGGTTTGGGTATTCATTCTGCAGGAAATGATGTCAGCATACCCAAAATGAACCAGATCATCACAGAACTGTCTGGGGAAATTCAGGTGCATGTCTATGAAGACACTCGCTGGGGAATAGATGCCGCTTTTCAAGCCAGTGAGATATTAGGTTCTGCTGGCATATCTAACCAAATCTACGCCTGGGGTATAGCGAAAAACCATCAGAAAGTCACCGCGCTTAAGAAGGCAGGAGCGAAGGTTTTTCCAACTATTTCTGAAGCTCTCAGTTATTCGGTTTTATGAGCGAATGGAGCAGGGGTAGTTAATTCAGAAGGAGCCTGCGTCATAGGTTTAGGCACCCTGTTCTTTATCTACTCGATCACCAGCTATTCTTCTGTGGTTTTCAGGGAGATTGTCAAAATATTCAATCAATAGTCGTCGTCATCTATCCATAAATCATCGTCATCATCTGCATCTAGATCGTCCCACTCAACCAATTCATCGTCATCTTCTTCATCCCAATCATCGTCATCTTTGATATTGTCCGACTGTTTATAAGTCATACAGCCAACATCCGGGTCTAGCTCTATAGCGGCAGCACCACAATATCCTTCATCCAATAAAATACAATCAATATAGTGACAGCGTATTCTAGGCATATCAATCTCCTCATTTAGCTTATGTCGTTGTTTCGGAGCTATCCCGAATCAATCGGATGATTGCAACTATGAATAATAGTGTCATCACGACAGCTGATATCACGCAGTATGGACAGATGGCATAGATCACAGCTATTTCGAGATATGTCAAGTATATTGAATAGATCGTTCCCGCCAGTGTGATACCGAAGATTATCAAGGGGGAATTCTGTCGCCAGAATGTACCTCGTCCTTCTAGATACAGCAAAGCCAATATCACGAGATATACACCCACACCGAGAAATGCGATTGGGATTCCAGCAATTTCAGAATAGGGGCTTTTTGCAACCGTCTGGCAGTCGCCCGAACCGCCACAAAAAATATTGATGTGGAATATTTTTTCCCACGACAGGTAAATTGAGTCTATCAGGCCGATAACGGATAAGATCACAGAAATTATGCGCAGCCTTTGATTATTCATCGAGTCAATATCCCATGCCAACGATCAAAAATCCAACAACCATCCACGAACCTTTGAGCCAACCGGCAGTGATTTTACCCCAGATGGGATTAAAAGCAAAGCATTCGCTTTGACCAATGAATACAAATTGCCAGACCCTTGATGCCCGGTTAATTTTCCTCGCCATTCGCCATCCCGCTGTTCGATAGTGGCTCTTAAGTAGCTCTCCCGTCCATCTGATTCTATAAGGTCTTCGATGATAACGGATACCGTTGAGCGTTCCCAGTCGCGCGCACCAGCCAGCTTCAATAATGCAGGTCGGACGAATACTTCAAATCCGACAAATGCTGAGACCGGATTCCCAGGCAAACCTATAAACGGTACCTCTTTATAATGACCGAATGTCAAGGGCTTCCCTGGGCGCATGTTTACCCGCCAGAAACCAAGCTCGCCATAGCTCTCCATCACTGCACGGACAAAATCACGCTCACCGACACTAACTCCAGCAGATGAAAGGATCAGATCTATCCCCTGCTTTACACCTTCTTCCAGTATTTGATGCACAGCTTCGAATGTGTCAGCGGCAATACCCAGATCGATTACCTGACCACCATAGGTTTCAACCAAGGACCGCAGCATATAGGAATTTGAGTTGTAAATCTTACCATAGGATATCGATTCTCCAATTGACAGTAATTCATCTCCGGATGAGAATATAGCTACCCGTGGAGGTCGATGGATGTTCACACTTCCAAGACCGAGCATTGCCAAAAAACTCACATCCTGCGGTCTCAACCTGTTTCCTGCCTGCAGCACCAAATCCCTGGCAATCACATCCTCACCCTTTGGACGGATATAATCCCCGTTTTTCACTGGTTTGCTTACAGCAACGGTTGCCAGCTCATCAAGGCCGGATTTGGGGGGGGTGTATATGGTCTGCTCAATTGGGACAACGGCATCACTGCCTGGAGGAATTGGTCCCCCGGTCATGATCCGAATAGCTTGTCCCGCTCCCAGTTCAATCGGCACCTCTGAGCCAGCTGCAATCTCTCCGATCACGTGCAAGGTGACCGGGTGTTCCCGGTTGGCATCTGCGACATCTTCTGCTCGGACCGCGAAACCATCCATACTGGAATTGGAAAAATGGGGTAAATTGAACGGCGCGTACACATCTTCAGCCAGGACGCATCGAACTGCCCGGGAGATTGGAACACTGACTGGTTGTGTTGGTGAGAATGTATTTAATATACGCTGTTGAGCATCCACAACACTCAGCAGGTCGCTCATTTCCAGCTCCGGCTGTATCCCACTGAATAAGCTTGCCGTCTTTCGCCAATCATGGCGACAGATTATACCACCATTAATTCTCCGGAGTAGACCTGACTGCCCCCTAAAAATCTGGCACTTTAGCTTCGATTATTCATAGATCAACACCGGGTTAGCTGAATCCCGCGTGATAAATATCTGCTATCCCGGCCTGACTCGCTGGGCTTCCAACACATTAGGCAAGTTTTCAAGGCGGTCCAATATCCGGCTCAGTTCGGCGATATCGCGTACTTCCAGAATAAGATCGAAGGTCGCCCTATTTTTGCTTACATCGACGCTGACTCCGGTCATGTTAATGCCTTCATCAGATATCAGTGTCGAGACATCTTTCATCAATCCATTCCGGTCGTAAGCCTTAATCCGGACCGGGACAGGATACGTTCTTTTCGCCTCTCCCCAGGAGACGCGTACCAATCGTTCACGATCCTTGATCCGCAGAATATTCGGACAGTCTTGACGGTGGATTGTTGCTCCTCGTCCTCGCGTGATGTAACCAACGATCTCATCCCCTGGAGCGGGGTTGCAGCAGCGTGCCATGTTTGTGAGCAGTCCGCGCAAACCCAGGACACTCACCAGATCATCACCTTTGGTGGGCTGGGGGAGTGCCTTTTGTGTGGTTATGAATTCCTGCTCTTCTTCCTTGGAACCTAATGTCAGGTGGTTGACCAGCCTTCCGAAACCAAGATCACCACAGCCGATGGCTTCGTATAGATTATCGACGTTTTTATAATCGAATTCTCTAGCCAGCCGCTCCAGGTTCACATCAGATAATCCTAGACGCCGGAGTTCCTTGTCGAGCATCAATTTTCCCTGGCTGATATTCTGGTCACGGGCCTGCTTCTTAAACCATTGCCGAATTTTGGAGCGCGCCCTCTGGGTTTTCACCAAACCCAAATTCGTGTTCAGCCAATCCCTGCTTGGACCCCCGCGCTTGGCTGTCAGCACTTCCACTTTATCTCCTGTCCGCAGTGTGTAGTCCAGGGATACCAGCTTGCCGTTGATTTTTGCACCCCGGCAGCGATGACCGATATCCGTATGTACGTGATATGCAAAATCGATGGGGGTTGAACCGGCTGGCAGGTCGATCACGTCCCCTTTTGGCGTGAACACATATACCCGATCTTCGAAGACGTCCGTCTTCATGCTGTCGAGGAATTCTCGGGCATCTTCGACATCCTGTCGCCATTCCATGAGAGAACGCAGCCACATGATGCGGCGCTGATAATCGCCATCCTGAATTGCCCCTTCTTTATAACGCCAATGAGCTGCTATGCCGTATTCAGCATTCTGGTGCATTTCAGAGGTGCGTATCTGGAGCTCGAGCGTTTTCCCATCATCGAAGATAACTGCGGTGTGCAGCGACCGGTAAAAGTTATCTTTAGGAACAGCGATATAATCATCGAATTCACCGGGGATTGGACGCCAGTGGGTGTGAATGACGCCCAATGTAGAATAGCAAGCAGGGACATCCGCTACAAGAATACGAACCCCGCGTACGTCAAAAACCAATTCAAATGGCACCCCCTTGCGAGCCATTTTCTTGTAAATCGAATATATATGCTTGGGACGAACAGAGACATCTGCTTCAATTCCGTTTTGTGCCAGGAGTGTTCCCAGCTTGGATTTGATCTCATTCATCTCCAGTTCACGCTGAGACCTACGTGCGTCAAGAAATTCTGCGATTTCCCGGTATGTTTGAGGGTTAACATACCGGAAAGCCAGATCTTCAAGTTCCCACTTAACCTGCCATATGCCCAACCTGTTCGCCAAAGGGGCAAATATATCCAGCGTCTCCTGAGCGATTCTCTTACGCTTATGTTCTGGCATATACCCTAATGTACGCATGTTGTGCATGCGGTCTGCAAGCTTGATTAATACAACGTTGACATTCTCCCCCATCGCTAAGAATGTCTTTCTCAGCGTCTCGGTCACCAGATCATGCTTTCGGCTGCGAACTTGTTGGGCAGCTTCTTCGTCCGGATCAGGCAAACCACGCCGTTCTGCTTCCTGGCGAATTTCCTCATCCAGGCTTTCCTGATTCTGATGTTGATCCCCACGTGTTACACGCGGCAGATGGGTCAGTTTAGTGACCCCATCTACCAACTGGGCAATTTCTTCTCCGAAATCCCGTTCCAGATCGTCCAGCGTGATGGTTGTATCTTCTACTGTATCATGCAGCAATCCAGCAGCAATGACGTTCGGCGGAACCTTGAGTTCCGCAAGTATGGATGCCACCGCCAGACAGTGATTGACGTATGGCTCACCAGAGGCACGCTTCTGGCCTTCATGCGCCTGATCGGCAACTTTGTATGCGCGCTGAATCAGCTCCCTGTCAGCTGGCGAGTATGATTCCGGTAAGTTATCCATCAACTGGTTGATGCGCATCAGATATTGCTCACATTAGCCTTATTAGATGTCTGTTTGCATTGCAGATATTTTCATTCAAGTCATTTATTTGTCAAGCTGCAAATCAGAATCGATTTACTGCGTTTCAAGGAATTCCAACACTTGTTGTCTTGTCGGTAGTGCAGGGATGGCGCCTCTTTCTATCGTGGTTAGGGCTCCCACAGCATTAGCAAATCTGCACAACGATGTTAAATTCCTCTCGTTATACCGGTTATCCTGATTACCAAGTAAACCATATATTAATCCCGCGACAAAACCGTCCCCGGCACCGGTGGTATCCACTGTATCGACCGAGAAGCCAGGAACTTCACCCAAAATATCAGGTGTGATGAAAGTGCAGCCTTCGCTTCCTCTGGTGACGACCAGTAAACGCAGATTCTGGTGCCACAGTGACCTCGCTCCAACGACGACGTCCGATTCGCCGCTGAGAAATTGTATTTCCTCCTCGCTTACCTTTATGATATGCGCTTCCGGCCACACACTCATCATACCTGACCTGGCGGATGTCTCGTCTGGCCATAAGTTGATACGAAGATTTGGATCATACGAGACCAGTAAGTCGCCCTGCCTGGCAATCTCCAAAGCCCTTCTGGTTGCACTTCTAGATGGTTCAGTGATCATCGTAATAGATCCGAAATGGAATAATTTAGCCCCTAGGATATATTCTGCATCAATCTCTTCTGGAGAATACAGCATATCGGCACTGGGATGCCTGTAGAACATGAATTCCCTTTCACCGTTTACGTCAAGAGAGACAAATGCAAGGGCAGTACGCGCCTCATGAGAGAACCTCATCGCTGATATATCCACATTATTTTCGGAAAGTACATTCACCAAAAAATGACCGAACGCGTCGTCACCAACCTTCCCCATGAATCCAGTAGAGATGCCAAGACGGGCTAGCCCTACTGCGACATTAGCTGGCGCCCCACCCGGTGCCTTTTTGAAAGCCGGCGCGCTAATGAGATTAACTCCCGAAATTGTTGGAACAAAATCGATTAATAGCTCTCCAAATGAGATTACATCCGGCATTAATTCCTGCTCCTGAGAAGATATATATTCTGAGATCAGTGACCAGATTATAGTCTAAAATCTTTCCAAAGCCGATCCACAGTACTCTGGTAATGCATAAAGGTAAATTGCGGATAGCTTAATAATAACGGCTATGCGAAATATCTTGTATTTGTTGGAAGGGGATGTCGTGCGATAATTTCAGGTCGAAAGAGTCTGGGAATCAATGAATTATGGTAAAATCAATATATTATGCAAGAGGTATCCAAACCCCCAGCCGCACTCCCCCCTCCCCCACAGGAACCGGCGGTTTCCCCCGAGGAGCTGAAACAACAGCGGCAAATAATGCTGGTATTAGTCGGCCTGTTAGTGGTTTTTATTGTCTTTACCCTCGGGAGCGTTTATTTTCTGCTTCAACCCACAACAGATACAGAGAAGATCAGAGACGTATTCATTATTTTCCTGGCTCTGCTCTCGATGATATTGATGCTCATCCTGGTCGTTTTGATCTACCAGCTCTCTGTACTGATCAACCTACTTCAAAATGAGATTAAACCGATCATCACCTCGACCAACGAGACAGTGAGCACCCTCCGTGGGACAGCAAACTTTTTAAGTGAGAACGTTACAGAACCAGTCATCAAATTAAACGAGTATTTCGCCGGGTTCTCGCAATTTTTTAGCCTGTTTAGAGCTTCATCAAAACGAGGAAAACCTACAAATAAAACTAACAATCAAGGAGAGTGAGAAATGTCTGATAATGATACGAGCTTCGGTGCATACCTTGCGGGGTTCTTAGTTGGCGGTCTGGTCGGTGCGGCTGCAGCACTTCTTCTGGCTCCACAATCCGGCGAAGAGACGCGGGTGATGCTGCGAGATAAAAGCATCGAGCTAAAAGACAAAGCAACCGAGAGTGCCGAAGAAGCCATGAATAAGGCCACCAAGGTCATGGAAGACACCCGCACGCGGATGGTCGAATCTGTGGACGAGCTTCGAGCCAAGGTTGACGAACTTTCAGAGACAATGCAAAAACAAAGCGTCGAAGTCGATATGGAAGTTGTTGAGAAGGAAGTTAAGGAATAAGGATTAGGGCTGAAGCCTTTTAATCACGGGTAATCCACTCACAGTTGTTGAAATATAAAACCCGCACCTGGAATGGTGCGGGTTTTTTACTATTTTCCGAAATATTTAACAAGCTTAGAAGTTACGCAGTTCAGGGGAAATTGGGGGTGTTTGGGCGGGCGATGCCCGCCCCAACACCCCCCTGACCCCCCCCACAGCGTAGCTCCAATAAAATAAAGAGTCAAAAAGTGTCG
>JAQBDA010000228.1:0-24647 GCA_032124675.1 Chloroflexota bacterium | reverse complement strand
CTCAAGCAGAGCAGCCCAGGGATCAGCGAAGATGGCATCATTCCCCCGCTGCCTGCTCTGGCTACCCACGATGAGCTGCGGATTAAGTTTGCCAAAGAATACGCCCGCAAGATCGGTCTGCCAAAGAAAGCGCTGGAATTCCAGATGCTGCACGGCATCCGGCGAGACCTGCAAGAAAGTCTGGCAGAGGAAGGCTATCCGGTACGGGTTTATGTGCCGTATGGGACTGAATGGTATCCGTATTTCACCCGTAGATTGGCAGAGCGCCCGGCAAATCTATGGTTCTTCCTCTCCAACCTGGTCCGCCAATAAGAATTATGGTTCGCTGGACCTCCCGCCAACAGCATCAATCCAATCATTGTTAAGGAGAGAAGTTGCCAAAAAAAAGGCCTGACAATTCACGTAGTTCGATCCTCCTGATGCTCGCAGGAGCAGCACTGATCCTGGGAGCATTAGGCTGGTATTTATTGGTGGTCGCCGGACAACCCGGCAGTAACCCCTCGACAGCAGCCCAGAGTGCTGCTGGTATAGAAGATAACTTCCCACAAATCGAACGGATCAGTGCGGAAGATGCTAAGACTGCCTACGACCAGGGTGGAGCGGTGTTCATCGATGTTCGTCATGTTGAAGAGTATTCACAAGGGCGCATCGCCGGTGCAACAAACATCCCTTTGCTGGACATGCCCTCCCGGATAGGAGAGCTTGATCCAAACGATTGGATTATCACTTACTGAACCTGACAGGCGGAAGAATCGAGCGCCCGTGCGGCGCAGTACCTGTTAGAAAATGGCTTTCTCAGAGCAAATCCGATCCAGGGTGGTTACCTCGCATGGGTGACTGCCGGCTATCCAGTAGAACCATAAGGAGCTGCCCATGCCCGATACGCCCGAATACCTGGCAGGTCGCCTGGCGGACGAGAGTTTGAAGACCCAGGAGTTCTTCAATGGCCTTACCGCCGAGCAATGGGAGATCCAGGTATACAGCGATGGGACGAATTGGGCTCTGCGCCAGATCCTGACCCATTTCGTGTCTTCGGAATCAAGCTTTACACGCCTGATTGAAAACATCCTACAGGGTGGGGAGGGCGCTCCTGAGGGCTTTGATATCGATGTATATAATGAAAAAAAAGTGCTTCAACTGCGTGATTCATCCATCACCGAGATGATCGAAAGCTTTAATAACGCCCGCCAGCGGAATATCGAGCTTGTCTCCCGAATGACAGCCGATGACCTGCTCATAGAAGGCCGGCATCCGTATCTCGGAGTGGTGCCTCTAAAGGACATGATCAAGCTGATCTACCGACATAACCAGATTCACCAGCGGGATATGCGGAAAAAGCTCGCATAGAATACCTCACGTATGCAGAACATCAGGCTCTTTATTCGCCTTTCCAGACCGCTTTTCTTGTTAGGAGGCGTGTTAATGTACGCCCTGGGAGGTGGGATCGTACATTATCTGGGGGTGGAGCTGGACTGGCGGGTATACCTGTTGGGTCAAGCCTGGGTGACAACGCTCCAGCTGGCAGCACAATACTTGAACGAATACTTCGATTCGCCGCACGACCGCGAAAATACCAACCGCACTCCTTTCACAGGCGGCAGCGGGGTGCTGGGTCCTGGCGGGCTGCCCAGGCGCACGGCTCTGATCGCTGCTTATGGATGTCTGGCTGTCACAGCTTCGTTCACAGTCTTGATTTTCAGCCTGGGAGGAGGGACACCTGGGACTATCACGGTCATGCTCCTGGGCGCTCTCGGCGCGCTGCTGTATTCTGTTCCACCCGTCCGGCTCAGCTCAACTGGCTATGGGGAGCTGACGACTTCCATTCTGGTAGCCAGCCTGGTACCCGCGTATGCCTTCCTTCTGCAGACCAGCGAGTTTCATCGCTTGCTGGCAATGAGCACTTTCCCATTGATGATGCTGCATCTGGCGATGATGCTGGCATTCGAGCTGCCGGATTATGCAGCCGATATCCGCGCCGGCAAACGCACACTGCTGGTGCGGATGGGCTGGATGAGAGGCATGACCCTGCATAATATATTGATTTTGGGTGCTTATCTGACCCTTGGTGCGGCAGTATTATTCGGATTGGAATTCTATATTGCCTTACCTGCACTGCTGACGCTGCCTCTGGGGCTGCTGCAGATCTGGCAGATGCGCCGCATTGCAGATGGCGGCAAACCCAACTGGTCGACCCTTACTTTGACCGGGATGGTACTATTTGCTGTCGTGGGATATCTGCTCGCCTTCACTTTTTGGATCCGATAGGAATCCTGAGTCTGAACTATGCCTGAATTTCTGGAGCTCCTACCCCCTCAAGCAGCATTGGAAACCCTTTTCAGTCACCTGAAGGCAGCACCTCGTAGTGAGGAGATCGACTCCCACCAGGCACTGGGTCGGGTGACTGCCGTACCGGTGATTGCGCCGCACCCTCTGCCATCCTTCCCGCGCTCGACGGTCGATGGATACGCGCTGATTGCCGCAGATACTTACGGAGCCGGGGATGCGCTGCCTGCATATCTGTATGTTGCGGCTGAAGTGCCGATGGGTGCCGAAGCAGGAGTAGAGCTGTCAACCGGGAGCTGCGCTCTGATCCATACCGGCGGCATGCTGCCCCCTGGCGCTGATGCGGTAGTGATGGTCGAGTACACCCAGAATGCTTCAGCAGCAGATATTGAGGTTATGCGGGCTGTTGCAGTGGGCGAGAACGTGCTCAAAGTGGGTGAGGACGTAGCTACAGGTGATGAAGTCATCCCTGCCGGTGTGCAGCTTGGCGCTGCCGAGATCGGCGGGTTGATGGCCATCGGTGCAACCCGCCTGGCGGTAGCGCGTAAACCGCGCGTTGGAATATTATCCAGCGGAGATGAAGTTGTTCCCCCGGATGCAAAGTTAAAGCCGGGTCAGGTGCGGGATGTGAACGCATATACCTTGAGTGCTCTGGTGCAGGGAGCTGGCGGGGAGCCGATGCTCTACGGCATCGTGCCTGACCAGTACGCAGCGATGCAGGCGGCTGCCACTCAAGCGATGGAAGAATGTGACCTTGTGGTGGTCACTGCAGGATCATCTGCCAGCACTCGTGACCTGACAGCCCAGGTGTTCGATGCTCTGGGAGAGCCGGGAGTCCTGGTGCATGGTGTGAATGTCCGACCCGGGAAACCGACCATCCTGGCTGTCTGCGCAGGGAAAGCAATGATCGGTTTGCCTGGTAATCCTGTCAGCGCTCTGGTCATCGCCTCTCTCTTCGTCGTGCCGGTTATCCAGGCATATCTGGGCATAAATAAGGTCCACCCCCGGCCCTCGATCAACGCCCGCTTATCGATCAACCTCTCCTCGCAGGCCGGGCGGGAGGACTGGGTGCCGGTAAGGCTGGTTGCCTCACCAGAGGGTTACCTCGCTGAGCCGGTATTTGGCAAGAGCAACCTGATCTTCGGCCTGGTGCGGGCTGATGGTTTGGTGCGCATCCCAGCGGATGCCAATGGCCTGGCTGCAGGAGAGCCCGTGCAGGTATACTTTCTGTAACCGCCTGCAGACCTCTCATTGAGAATCGTTCTTATGGACCACCAGTTAACCCTGACAGTGTTAGAAGAATCCCTGGCGGTATGCAGCCTGCCTCTGGGCAATCCACTCCCGGATGCGATCTTTACCGGCAGCCTATCTGCGGTTATACAGACCGGGGAGGAGATATCCGTGATCTGCCGTTCAGACCACATTCCGCAAGGAGCGACGGCGGTTGCTGGCTGGCGAGCGTTAAAAGTGCAGGGTCCATTAGAATTCGAGCTGACGGGCGTGCTGGCCTCTCTGGCGCTGCCCCTCGCCCAACATGGTGTGAGTATATTCGCTATCTCCACTTATGAAACCGATTATATTCTGGTGAGGGAAGATTATCTTCCAGCCGCAATCGATGCACTGCTGGGCGCCGGGCACACGGTTGATAAGGAATAACGATGTCCGTATATCTGCATGATATCCCATTACCTGAAGCGTTGGCCCGCCTTGAAAAGGCGCTGGAGGAGGCTGGTCTTTCCGGGAGCCTGGATATTGAGGAAATTGTGCTGGACGAGAATGCCCTGGGAAGGGTATTGGCACAGGCCATTTTTGCAAAAATTTCCTCGCCACACTATCATGCATCCGCCATGGATGGCTTCGCACTACGCTCCGAGGAAACAGCGGGCGCGATGCCGACCGCGCCTGTCACTCTGGTTTATGGAAAGCAAACGGTTTATGTGGACACAGGCGACCCGCTGCCAGAGTGGGCGAATGCGGTCGTACCAATAGAGAATACCGAGGCACTGGATGAACAAGGCCGGCTGCATCCTGACCCGCGCCAGCCCAACGCCATCCGCATCCGTGCAGCGCTGCCACCCTGGCAGCATGTGCGCCCTTTGGGTGAGGATATCGTCGCTACGGAGCTGGTCCTGCCAGAAGGGCATACCCTGCGCCCGGTTGATCTGGGGGCTGTTGCCGCCTGCGGTCACGATCGGGTGTTCGTCCACCGTTGTCCCCGGGTGGCGATTATTCCCACCGGATCAGAATTGGTGCCGGTCGGCTCGGTGGTCACCCCAGGCGATATTATCGAGTACAACTCCCTGGTGCTCGCTTCGCAAGTAAACTCCTGGGGTGGGCGTGCCACCAGGCTGCCGATTACACCCGATGAGTACGACACCATCCGCCAAGAAGTGAAGAGCGCTGCACAGGACCACGATTTGATCCTCTTGAACGCCGGTTCCTCTGCCGGATCAGAGGACTTCTCTGCCCGGGTGATCGAGTCGCTGGGCGAGGTGCTGGTACACGGGGTTGCCATCCGGCCAGGTCATCCGGTCATCCTGGGTATGATCCATATGAAGCCGCAGCCAGTGTCTGAATCGGATCCGGGCACCACGGGTCGGGTGCCGATCATCGGTGTGCCCGGGTATCCTGTATCGGCTGCCCTGACAGGGGAGGTGTTCGTCAGACCTCTTCTGGAACGCTGGACCGGCAGGCAGGTGACTGAACCTGCAAAGGTGACGGCTGCTTTAACGCGCAAAGTGACTTCCCCGGCAGGCGACGATGATTATTTGCGCGTGGCCGTTGGACGTGTGGGGGGTAAGATGATGGCTGCGCCGCTATCCAGAGGGGCAGGGGTGATCACCTCGCTTGTCCGTGCAGATGGCATCGTGGTCATTCCTCGGGGCTCTCAGGGACTTCCGGCGGGCCAGCAAGTGACGGTTAACCTGTACCGCCCCCCGGTTGAGCTGGAGATGACGATCTTTGCCATCGGTTCACATGATATCTCTCTGGATATCCTGGCACAATTTCTTGCAGTTAAAGGAAGGAGATTGGCGTCTGCGAACGTGGGCAGCCTGGGAGGGATGATGGCGCTGCGGCGTGGGGAAGCACATCTGGCTGGTTCACACCTGCTCGATCCGGATAGCGGGCAGTACAACCTGCGTTACGTGCACCAATATCTGCCGGGGGTGGCGGTCAGGATCATCGCCCTGGTGGGACGCCAGCAAGGTTTGCTGGTCATGCCGGGAAACCCGTTGGGGATACTCTCGCTACAGGATGTGTCGGACCGGCAAGCAGTGTACGTCAACCGCCAGCGAGGTGCAGGCACGCGAGTGCTGTTTGATTATCATCTGTCCCAGCAAGGGATTCTACCAGCGTCGATCCGTGGCTACGAACAGGAGGAATATACGCATCTCGGCGTTGCTGCTGCGATCCGTTCCGGGCGTGCTGAATGTGGATTGGGGATTGCCGCTGCAGCAAAGGCATTGGAACTGGATTTCATCCCGCTGTACCAGGAACGATACGACCTGGTTGTCCCGGAGGAGCACTACCAGAGCGAACTCCTCAGGCCGCTGTGGGACCTGCTGCAGGATCAATCATTCCGCCGCACGGTATCCGAGCTGCCTGGCTATGATATCGAACCGATGGGGATACAGATAGCGCGCATAGAATAAGCGGTTGAAAAGTGAAAATATGTACTATTTCAGGTAAAATAGAGACATGAACTCTCCAAATAGAAGAATCCGTGCTGCCTGGAAGGACAAGAAGATCCGTTGGGGAGTCGCTGCCGGGCTGTTGGTGATCGTTCCCATGTATATAGTGGTGCTGCGCAGCTGGTTGATCGATATCACCTGGGGGATCTGGTTCTTTGTTGATCTCCTTTTGTGGGTAACAGTTGGTGTCTCTGCCTATTGGTATCTAGGCCGCTTGGATAAGCTGAATGTAGAGAATAATCACCTGGCGGATAAATTAGCCCAAGCGCAGGTGCAGGCATCCGAAGCTGCCAGACGGCAGCAAATGGTCTTCCAGATCAGCCAGCTGTACAACCAGGCAAATGATGAAGACGATATCATCCAGCTGACACTGCGGCTATCGCGGGAAGCTGTGAGCGCTCGGGGTGCATCCTACGTTCCCCTGGATGACAGATCGCACCCCCTGAAGCCGCTGACGACCGGAGAGCTCCCTGCTCACCTCACCGAAGATTGGCTCCAGTATCTTGCTTCCCCGGCGGTCCGGCACCGATGTTCGAGCTGCCAGAGCCTGGGTCATGCAACCGCCGAATGCTCGCTGCTGGATACTCCGGTGAGGGCAGTCGGGATGTTCTGCCTGCCCTTCGTGCGGGGGGAGCGGGAGTTTGGCATGCTCAACCTGTATCTGCCTGGCACAGATCATATCAGTCCGGATACCCAGGAGTTCTTGAAAAAAATCGTGGACGAGGCGACTCTGGCTCTGGAGGGTATCCGGCTGCGCAAGCGCGAGCTGGCAACCTTACACGAGCTGCAGTCAGCCCGTGAGCGCACCGATCTGGAAGCTCTCATTACTAACTTGTTGCTCAAACTGAACGAAACGCTGGAAGCTGATTGCTCGCAGCTCTCTGTATTGGACGGTGGACCTGGAGAACGATGGCTTGAACTCCAGAGTGGGGAGCTGCCTGACAGCGCCCGTTCGCTGGTGGATGGAATCCTCCAGACGGTTATGACCTCCCGACAGCCGGTGCTGGTGGGTGATGTGTCGGGTCACCTAGACGGTTCGCCCGGTATACGTGCTCTGATGGCTGCCCCCCTGGTCTGCAGCGATGAGTCTGTAATGGGGGCAATCGTTGTAACTAGCCGGCGGGTCAAAGCATTCAACCAGCGCCAACTATCGATGCTTCAGACCGTAGCCAGCCAGACGGCTCTGGTCGTTCAGAATGTCAACCTGATCGCAGAGCTCGAATACAAAACAATGATGGAAGAGCGCACCCGCCTGGCGAGAGAGATCCACGATGGTCTGGCGCAGATACTCGGATTCTTAAAGCTTAAGATCGCTCAAATGAAAAATTACGCTGAGCAGGGAGAATATGATCGCCTGGTTGAGACGATCCCGGTTTGTTACGATACCCTGACAGAGGCCTATCAGGAGGTGCGCCAGGCGATCGATGGGCTTCGCATCCAGTCCAATGCTGATGGGGTGGAAGGCTGGCTTCGCCAGGCAGCGATCGAGTTCCAGGTTAACAGTGGTCTGCAAGTGCAGGTGATTGAACCGGTGGGGAATGTAAATCTGCCGCCAGAAGTTCATGCCCAACTGATCCGCATCCTCCTGGAGGCATTGAACAATGTCCGCAAACACGCCAGGGGCGGACAGATCTGGATATCCTGCCAGGAGATCGATGGGGAACTGATCATTGAGGTACGCGATGATGGCATTGGCTTCGATATCGAAGATATCCCCGGACCGTCCAGATATGGGCTGAAAGGCATGCGCGAGCGGGCTGAGCTGATCGGAGCCGATTTCCAGATCATCAGCCGCCCGATGGAAGGAACTACCGTGCGCCTAAGATTGCCGAACACTGTCATCGGAGTACAGATGTAATGCCGATCCGGTTGGTGATAGTCGATGACCACGCCTTGTTCCGATCTGGATTGATCAGCCTTATTCAGGATATCCAGGGCTTCGAAGTGGTGGGAGAAGCAGGGAATGGGCGGGATGCTCTCGAAGTAGTTGGGCAAAGTAAGCCAGATGTCGTGCTGCTTGATGTTAACATGCCGATAATGGGGGGTGTGGAGACCGTGCGGATGCTTCGCAAGCAGCAGGACTGCCGCATCTTGATGCTGACCATCTCGAAAAGCGAAGAAGACTTGTTCGGGGCAATTGCCGCCGGTGCAGACGGCTACCTGCTGAAAAACGCCACACCGGAAGAGCTGGAAAAATCGATCCATAATATTCACAAAGGAGATTCGGTGCTCTCGCCAGAAGTAACCCGCCAGGTGCTGAAGGCGGTCAATTTCGAACAGACCAGGACGCCCGACTTTGGACTGAGCAGCCGGGAGATGGAAGTGCTGCAGTGCCTTGCCCAGGGCAAGACGACTGCTGAGATCTCTTCTGATCTGTTTATTTCGGATAACACAGTCAAGACCCATGTGCGCCATATCCTGGACAAGCTCGAGGCTTCCAACCGGGCTGAAGCGGTAAGCAAAGCCATGCAGCTCGGTTTGATCAACCTGGAATAGCTGCTCGCCTTGCATTCGCCAGGCTGCTCTCCTTTGGAGGGGTGATTGTAAAATCACCCCTCCATGCTATTTAATAAATCCCCCTTTTTGAAAGCCCTGGTGGATGACAATTTTTACCAAGTTTGGTAAATTATGAACGATATCAGAAGGCAAAGGAATCCCTTCGACTATGCCTGAACCGGAGAAAAATCGACCCCAACGTGTATTGATCGCTTCCAGCCACGCGCTGTTTGCTCAGGGGCTGCGAAGTTTGCTGCAGTCTCGCAAGCAAACCGGCGTCGAAGTTATTGGTGTCGTGTCCAGTATGGAAGAAGTGATGCTGGCTCTGGAAGCGAACAATCCGGATCTGATCATCGTAGACTATGATGATGAAACGCTCAACCGGGATGAATTCCTGGCGCGGTTTGTGGAGGGGGAAAAAAAGCTCAGGGTTGTGCTGCTTTCCTTGAATGAGGCTCAGGAGGCATTGGTTTACGACCGCCGTACCCTGGCTGCTTCTGAGATCGATGACTGGTTGGAAGAATGGACATATGGAGTGTCCAACGCTGACGGGGAGAAGCCCGATGTTCTCGTGAGCGTCAAAGAAGATAACAGGAGAAACCCAATGAAGCATTTGATCATCGCAGCAATACTGGTAGTCGTGGTCGCTGCCGCACTGATCATTGGCATGACTCAGGTCGATCTGCTGCCTGTAGCTGCCAGCGCACAGGCCAAGCCAATCGATACGATGTTCCGGATTGAGTTCACCGTTATTGCGATCTTGTTCGCGTTGATTGTCGTATTGATGGTCTACAGTATTGTTGTTTTCAGGCGCAAGCGGGGCGATATGAGTGATGCCCGGCATGTGGAAGGTAGCACCCGGTTGGAAGTCTTCTGGACCGCAGTGCCCCTGGCGACGGTGCTTGTCTTCGCTTATCTCGGCAGTTGGTCGCTGGGGGAGACTACCCGGGCAGACCCCAAACCGTTGGAGGTCAATGTCATCGGTTCCCAATGGTCCTGGCGATTTGAGTACCCCAACCAGGGTATCGTTTCCACTGAGCTGAGACTACCGGAGAATAAACAGGCGCTGCTGCATCTGTGGTCCACGGATGTGATCCACTCATTCTGGGTGCCGGAATTCCGTGTCAAGCAGGATGCCCTCCCCGGTGGTGGAGACCTGACCCGCGACCTGCGCATTACCCCAACGGAGCTGGGCACCTATACCGTGCGCTGCGCTGAGCTGTGCGGTCTGAAGCACACATATATGGAGTCTCCTGTGATCGTTATAGCTCAAGCGGACTTTGATGCCTGGATCGCAGCAGAGAGCGGGTTGTCGGTGGATCCTGTAGAGCGTGGGGGAAAATGGTACACCACTTACGGCTGCAGCGCCTGCCACTCGCTGGATGGCACCCCGAGTGTTGGTCCGACCTGGCAGGGATTATACGGCAGCGAGATACGATTCGACGATGGCAGCACTGCTGTAGCAAATGATGATTACCTGTACAATTCGATCCGCAATCCAGCCGACCACATCGTCGAGGGCTTCCAGAACCTGATGCCTGCCAATGTGGCTGCGGATATGACCGACGCTCAGGTCAGCGACGTCATCCGCTTCATCGAAAGCTTGCGCTGAGGCCCCAAGATCAGGAGTACATGATGAGTGATATGACAATGGAAGAGACGAAACGACCGGGATTTTTCGCCATCGGAATGCTGCGCGGGGTGCTGTTCTTGATCGTCGGCACTCTGGTGGGGATGGGGATCGTCACCGGGGTAAGAGCTGTGATGGGTCTGCCTGCCTGGAGCCCGGATGCCGCCTGGACTGTGGGCGCCATTTTCGGCACCGCGGCCTTCATATTCGGTGTTGGTGCGCTTAATGACTGGCTGAAATGGGCCAACGGAGTGGAGACACCCGAACATCCTGAAGCGCCTAAATTCAGCGGTCTGGCAAAGTACCTGAGCATTTCCTTCGACCACAAAGTGATCGGCGTCCAGTATGGCTACACATCTTTATTGCTGTTCCTTACTGCCGGTCTGTTTGCCCTGATCTTTCGCACCGAGCTGGCGGCAGAGGGGATGCAGTTCATGGGGGAGAATGCCACCATACTGGGCATGAACGGCTTGAATTTCTACAACACGATCATGAGCCTGCATGGCATCGTTATGATCGGGGCAACCTTGCTGGGCGTTGGGGCAATGTCCAACTTTCTGGTACCGCTGATGATCGGTGCCAATGACATGGCCTTCCCGAGATTGAACGCCTTCGCATTCTGGATCAACATACCCGGGGCGATCTGGTTGCTCTGCACACTGTTCCTGGGCGGGTTCGATACCGGTTGGACGGGTTATCCACCGCTGAGCCAGTTAGCTCCGCTGGGTATGCAGCTTTTCTTCTTCGGTGTGTATGTCATCGGGTTGTCATCCATCCTAGGCTCGCTCAACATCATCGTGACCATCGTCAAGATGCGCGCTCCAGGCATGAACTATTTCCGTATGCCAATATTTGTATGGACGGCGTTCGCTACCGCGATCATCGGTCTGACAGCCACCCAGCTGATCGGTCTATCCTTCCAGATGGTGATGTTCGAGCGCCTGTTTGGGATGGGCTTCTTCACCCCCTCTGAAGGAGGGAACCCGATCCTATTCCAGCACCTTTTCTGGTTCTACTCGCATCCGGCGGTTTATGTCTTTATCCTGACCGGTCTGGGGGTGATCAGCGAGCTCCTGCCGGTATTCGCCCGCAAGCCGCTGTTCGGTTATAAGTGGGTTGCGCTCTCATCCTTCGCGATTGCGATTGTAGGATTCCTGGTGTGGGCACATCACATGTTCACATCGGGCATGGAGGCTTACCTGCGGGTGCCGTTCATGTACAGCACCCTGCTGGTGGCCGTGCCGACCGGGATTAAGTTTTTCAGCTGGGTCGCAACAATATGGGAGGGCAAGCTGAGCTTCGAAACTCCGATGCTGTTTGTGCTGGGTGCCATCTCTATTTTCCTGCTAGGTGGTCTGAGCGGCCCGCCTAACGGCGTGGTATCCACCGACCTGCACGTCCAGGATACCTACTGGATCGTGGGTCACTTCCATGCCACCTTGTTCGGGGGATTTGTGTTCCCCTTCTTCGCAGCACTGTATTATTGGTATCCAAAGTTCACCGGGCGCATGTACAACGAGCGCCTCGGCAAACTGCATTTCTACCTGATGCTGCCTGCATTTTACGTGCAGAGCCTGGGACAGATGCAGGTTGGACTGCTCGGCATGCGCCGCCGTATCGCAGACTACGATCCGAATCTCGGCATTGAGACCACCCATCTGCTGATTACCATTGCTGGTTATTTGATCGGTATTGCGGTGCTGATTGCTATCTACAATTTTGTGGTCAGTGCCCGCCGGGGCGAGGTGGCGGTCGCCAACCCCTGGCGCTCCCGTTCACCGGAATGGCAGATACCTTCTCCTGCTCCCGAGCACAATTATGATGAGCAGTTCGAGGTGGTCGGTGAACCTTATGATTATGGGCTCGAAGGATCGGTTTTCGTGAATATGCATCCGGGTCCCGCAAAACCAGAGATGCCTGCGGGCGCAGTCCCCGCGGCCGCGGATTGAATCAGAAATCCCATCAGTCTACCCACAGCTTGAGCCCTCAAGGAGTTATTTATGAGTGGAAGCTCGCTGTTGGTGGTTGAAAAAGCACCGGCATAGGACAATTTGCCAAATTGTCCATTTCAAAGGAGTTAGATAATGGAAGCTAAAGTCGACGAAAAAATGGAGGAGAAGAAGGATGCATTCCGTAAAGGGGTCGCCATCATTATCCTGCTCTTCTTCCTCACCTTGAGTGAATATTGGATCGGTGTTGTGGCATACGCATGGTGGACGGCAATCCTGGCGATCGGCCTGCTGAAGGCGGTCTTTGTGGTGCGCGATTATATGCACATCGGACGTCTGTTCGAGGCGGATGTTGAGGAGGAAGCCCAGGCATGACCACCCACACTTCAACTTTGGCAGATTATTACCGAAAAGCAGCGACCAACAGGATGGGGTTGTGGCTGTTCCTCGCCTCAGATGCCTTCCTATTTATCGGTCTGCTGGTGGCGCGTTTCTATTTGATGGGTTTCCAGACCAGACCGGAGCTCAACCAGCTGGTAGGTCTGATCGTCACCTTGGTGCTGTTAGTCAGCAGTTTCTTCATGAACCGGGCTGAGATCGCCGCCCAGTACGGTGACCGCAAGCAATTTTTGCGCAGTACGCTGATCACTATGGTCTTGGGGATCATCTTCCTGGTCGGTGTTGTGGGGGTCGAATGGCAGATCGCTCCCTTTGGACCCGCGGATGGGGTCGCCGGATCGCTGTTCTACACGATGACTGGATTCCATGCCTTTCACGTCCTCACCGGTGTGATCTTCCTGTTCATCGTCTACCGCAACGGGCGCAAGGATCTTTACACGGCAGAACGGCACTGGCCGGTAGAAGCCTGTGCAGTCTACTGGCACTTTGTCGATGTTGTGTGGATATTCTTCTACCCGGCGCTGTACTTGATCGGGGCAGCAGTCTTGTAAGGAGTGGTGCTGGCAGTCTGGCGGGGAGGAAGCCGGGTTCTTATATTTTTGGGAAGCGTATGAAATCAAGATACATTTTGTTGGGACTAGGGGTGCTGGTAGGGGTGGCGCTGATATTAACCGGATGGCAGTATATCCAGCTACCATATACTTTTCGCGGATCGCTGATCGACCCCCCGGTGCCGGCAGCAGACTTCGAGCTGACCGACCAATACGGTCAGGCATTTCGACTGAGCGATCAGGACGGGCAGATTGTGCTGTTGTTCTTCGGCTACACTAACTGCCCGGATGTATGCCCCCTGACGCTCAGCGAATTCAAGCGCATAAAAGCCGGTCTGGGCAGCCAGGCCAGCGATGTGCGGTTTGTGTTTATCACCGTCGATCCTGAGCGGGATACAGGCGAGGTGCTGGGGCGGTACATGCAGAATTTTGACTCGGATTTTATCGGGCTCAGCGGCGAACGAGATGTACTGGAAGGCGTCTGGAAGGATTACGGCGTCTACCAGGCTAAGCAGGATGTAGGCAGTGCAGCCGGCTATCTGGTCGACCACACTGCCCGCACCTACCTTATCGATAAGCAAGGGAACTGGCGCCTGACATATCCGTTCGAGATGGATCCCGAGGATATAACTAAAGATGTGCGCCATCTGCTCTCCAGCGAGTGAGCATTCATGAGAACCGAATACCGCCCATATCTGGTCAGGCTGCTGGTCGTCTCTGCTATCTCCTTAGCGGCGATGCTGGTCATCGTCGAAGGAGCCTATCTCCTGCAGCGTGATGAGACCGACCGTGCTCCGAAAACGATCCAGCTAATTGTGCCTGCTGGCGCATCGCAGCGCGCTGCAAATGGAGAAGCTGTAGATGTGCTCCCTGAGAATATTGTCTTCGTGATCGGAGATGTGCTGGAAGTCGTCAACCAGGACAGCACCGATCACCAGCTCGGCCCGATCTGGGTGCCGGCTGGGAGCACGGGCAGCATTGTGCTGGAAGAGGCCAATAAGTTCTCATACTCCTGTTCATTCACAGCCAGCCGCTACCTGGGGCTGGATGTCAAGAAGCCCACAACCCTCAAGACCCGCCTGACCGGGCTATCGATCTCTGTGCCAACCACGGCGGCTTTTCTTTTTATATACTCGTTCCTGGTCTTCCCGATTAAATCCAAAACGGAAATGAATGTATCCGAGGATAGCGCATGAACCGGACTTTCCATGGTATCCAGGACGCCGGGCAGCCCGACCGTACAATCCCAGAGGGAAAGGCTGTCCCCTCCAGGCCGGTGATCCTGCTCATGTTCAGCCGGCGCTGGCTGCTGGCAACTGTACTGGTTGTCATCGGTGTCTTCATCAATATCCGCCTGGGGATCTGGCAGCTCGACCGGCTCGAACAGAGGCGTGCTTTCAACAGCCGGGTTTTGGCGCAGATCGACCAACCGGTATTGGAGCTGACCGGCGATAACCTCGACCAGGAGCTGGCGAGCATGGAATACCGTGAAGTGATTGTCTCCGGTACTTATGACCTGGAAAAGGAGGTCGCTTTGCGCAACCAGGCCTTCGGCAGCCGTCCGGGCGTCCACCTGCTGACACCCCTGCAAATATCGGGCAGCGAAAAGGTTGTGTTGGTGAACCGCGGCTGGGTGCCGATAGAAAATGGTAATTACGAGAGCTGGGCTTCATACCCTGAGCCTGGGCTGGTCACCGTGAAGGGGATGATCCGCGCTTCGCAGAATAGACCGGATTACGGCGGGAGGAGCGACCCGATACCCGCTCCAGGGGAATCACCTTTGAAAGCATGGTATTTTACTAATATTGACGGCATTTCCCGCCAGGTTCCTTATCTCTTGCTGCCGGTGTATATCCAGCAAGCCGGAGACCCTTCCTGGGCCGGTCTTCCGTACCGCACCCAGCCCGAGCTGGACTTGAGCGAGGGTCCCCACCAGAGCTACGCCCTCCAATGGTTTACCTTTGCCGCAATCCTGGGTATCGGCTACCCATTCTTCATCCGGCGCCAGGAACGCAGACGCCAGGCGGAAGGGACACCACCCTAGACTGGTACGCCAATTACTGAGAATTAGCAGATCAAGCCGAAAATGGACAGTATGACACATATTACGAGAACAACTCAACCATATACAACCTTCCGCCGTTTGGCTCTGTCTGCCTCGGTAGCATTTTTCCTGCTGATCGTGTTGGGAGGAATGGTACGGGTGACGGGATCAGGTGGTGCCTGCCCTGATTGGCCGACCTGTTTCGGTCAGGTGGTGCCTCCTTCGACACCTAATGCTCTGTTGGACTATCTGCACCGGCTTGCGACACTGCTGGCAGGGGTTCTGCTGGTGGCTGCGAGCATGCTCGCCTGGCGTCAAAAGTTTGACGCACCGCTGATCAAGAAATCCCTGCTGTTTGCGCTGGCTGCCCTGGGGATACAGATATTATTGGGAGCAGCGATTTCCCTTGCTGGAGGTAGTGATAGCCCGTCATGGCTGTCAATCGTACATTTGGGGTTATCCCTGGTAATCCTGGCCTTCGTGCTGGTTGCGACGGTTGCCGCATATTATCTGGAACATTCCCCTGAACGATCACTCCGGCTTGTTTATCGTTCATCGTACGGTCGGCTCTCGCTGCTCACTTTGAGCATTTTCGCGCTGCTGTTGGTGGGAGGTGCAGTACTGGCAGCCAGCGGGGAGGCAGCTGCCTGTTCCGGATGGCCGTTATGCGATGGTTCGCTGCCGGTGACCTTGCCCGGCTGGCTGAGCCTGGGACACCGTCTGCTTGTGCTGGCAGCCGCCGGGTTGATGGGCGCGCTGCTCTATCGAACCTGGAGAACTCAGCGCACGCAGGTCCCGGTCATCGTAGCAACCACTGCGGCTGTAGTGCTGTTCTACGCCCAGGCATTGTTGGGCGCAAAGATGGTGCAGGGATATCCGGTGTATCTGCTGGCCCTCCATGGCGCAACGGCTGCAGCGACCTGGGCAGCTCTTGTGGTGCAGGCAGCTGCCACCGGTCTGGCTGCCCGCACCAGCGAAGATGAGCGCGCAGAAGCAGAGCAGCTGGTTGGTCGAAAAGGCATGGCGCGCGACTTGCTGATGCTCACCAAGCCGATTGTGGTGGTTTTACTGCTGGTGACGACTTACGCTGGTATGGTGATTGGAGCCCGGGCGCTGCCCTCATTCTCCATCACCTTGTGGACTCTGCTGGGTGGCTTTCTGGCAGCCGGTGGTTCCGGGGCGATCAACCAGTATATCGACCGGGAGGATGATACCCGCATGCAGCGCACCCAGAAGCGGCCAATACCTTCCGGTAGGCTCACTCCCGGCGAAGGACTGGCATTCGGAGTAGGGATTGCGCTGGCGTCATTCTATATCCTGGTAGCCTTTGTTAATTTACTGGCCGCTCTGCTTGCTCTGGCTGGCATTATCTATTATGTGCTGTTGTACAGCATCTTCCTCAAGAAAACCACGGTGCAGAATATCGTGATTGGCGGGGGGGCAGGTGCGATACCGCCATTGGTGGGCTGGGCTGCGGCTACCGGCAGCCTGAACATCCCCTCCTTGTTCCTGTTCGCAGTGATCTTCATGTGGACTCCACCGCATTTCTGGGCGCTGGCATTGGTGCGGCGCAATGATTACGCTCGAGCAGGGGTGCCTATGCTACCGGTCGTTCGCGGTGAAACTGAGACGCGCTGGCAGATATTTCTATATACAGTGGAACTGGTGGTGCTGACCATGTTCCTGCCGCTGTTTGGACTGGGTGGAAGCGTTTACCTTATCGGTGCCGGGTTGCTCGGCATCTGGCTGCTGATGGCAGCCTGGAAGGTCTGGAAGCAGGGCGGCAACAAGCTGGCCTGGAAGATGTACCGCTATTCCAGCATGTATTTGGCGTTCTTGTTTGTGATCTTGATGTTGGACGCCTTACTTTAGCGTTACAGACAGATTACTGGTATGGAGAGAGGGCTGGAAAAATCCGGCCCTCTCTTATATTTTTAATTTCTTGTAATACTCAGGGATTGAATTCCAGCCGGGGCACTTCTCCGCTGCTCAAGGCGAATGTGGCGATGATCTGGTCGGCTTCACTGATGAGTTCCGGGGGAATATCGACGTCCTGGTAGCTGGTACCAGCCGTTTCTACCGGGTCCAGGTATATCACCAGGATGAGATTCCCGACCTTGATCCTGCCATTGTAGGCTACAACTTTGTTCTTCCCTTCGAAGACCAGAATTTGTTTTGGAACTGCTTGCCCGAGCAGGGATGCTTCTCCCCCGTCTATGAATTCGCCAGAAGGCATTCCAGTGCGGAACGGTTTAGGATCCTCATCCGCCCATTGGTAGCCGATAAAAATCCTGGCGCCCGGACGGTTGAGGATCAGATAGTCGGGGTGCTGTTCGATCTTCCACTCAGTGGGTGGATTGAGAGTAAATCCATAGCTTTCATTCACGTAGCTGGGTGCGTCTCCTGCAGCAGCAGCCTTTGCGCCCTGACCGGGCGCGCATTCTCCGCGGTAGAACGCCCACTCCTCGCATTGGCTTCCATCCTGGAACAGGCATATACCCGTCTGGCTGCCGTCTGCCGCGGTGCGAATTTCCAGCTTGCCCCCCTTCTGCTCGCAATATTCAGAAGCCGGGTTGGGTAGAGCAGCCTGGCTGGTTGGCTCGGTAGGGTTCGGCATGACCGGGTCGCCCGTTGAAGTAAGGGGCTCAAGGGAGGGGGATGATTTAGGGGTTGTGCTCTCAACTACCGTGCAACTGGCAAGCAGCATGCCAAATGCCAGGATTGGGATGAAAAATTTTCGTATGGATACCATCGCATCTCCTTTATTCGCCTAAAGTTCTGTTGCGAACTCAACTAACACGTAGACGATTACAGGCAACGAATAGTTCCAGATATCACAATCCATCATTGACAGCCGGTAAAAACTAATATATAATGAGTGAGCGCCCACTCATAAGGTGAGCACTCACTCATTGTTGTTGAAATTGTTATCTTTGGAGGTGTACAGAATGGTCGAATCTAACCAATTTACTCGCCGGGAGCGCCGTGCAGCAGAGCGAAAGATGCAAATCATCACTGCTGCTGCCAATTTGTTTGCTGAGAAGGGTTTTCATCGTACAACAACACGTGATATTGCTGAAAAGGCAGATGTCTCGGAAGGCACTTTGTATAACTATTTCGATAGCAAAGATGACTTACTGCTCGACATCATGGATATGCTCGATGATTTGCCATCTGAGGCAGACCAGTTCGACCAGGTGGTGTCGCAGGATGCACGGGAGTTCCTTATCAAGATGATGAAGGGGCGTCGTGAGATGACAGACCAGTACCATCCAATGCTTCAATCTGTGTTATCGGAGATAATGGTTAATCCCGAACTTCGCCAAAGATACTACGATGAGCAGATATCCCCAGGGATAATCTTGATTTCCCGGCACTTGCAGGAGCTTCTCGATAAGGGTCAGTTTCGCATAATCCATGTCCCCTATACGGCCCGAATGCTCGTGGCTTTGATGCTTGGGTTATATGTATTGGAAGTGCTGGGAGATCCGTTGATCCAGTCTCAATGGGATGAATTATCCCAGGTTATCGCCTCTATATTCGTCGACGGTGCTGCTCCGCTTGGGTAAAGTGCTCAGGGTTTCCTTGTATAGAAATATGGGGATCAGGAACGAGTGGATGTGATAATGCTTGGCTGAAGGTAGAAGATCATGCTGATCAAAAACTTACTGCGCCGAAAAACTCGCACGATTCTGACCATGGTCGGAATAAGCATCGGTGTTGCGGCAATCATCGCCCTGGGTGCGCTGGCAGACAGCCTGGAGGCCGGCTATGGCGCAATGCTATCCGGCAGCAAAGCCGACCTGGTGTTGAGCCAGCCGAACTCGTTTGATATCAGCTACAGCTCAGTAGATGAGAGCATTGGGGGTGAGCTGGCGAACATGCCTGAAGTCTCTGCGATCAGCGGAATGCTGCAGGGGTGGAGCCAGACAGAGGGTGAGCCGTTCTTCTTCGTTTTTGGATATCCAGTAGATAGCTTCGTTCTCGACCGCTTCCAGATTATCGAGGGGGCTGCGTTAGACAGTCATGAAGCCCTTGCGGTGCGCGGTAAGCCGGTGCTGTTGGGATCTGCCGCCGCGGAACTGCTGAAGAAAGCGCCTGGAGATATCATCAACCTGACCAACAGCGCCTTCCGTGTCATCGGAATCTACGAGACAGGCGATGCATTTGAGGATTCGGCGGCTGTCCTTCCGCTGAAGGACGCTCAGGAGCTAGTCGGCAAGCCGCGCCAGGTCAGCGTTTTCTATCTGCAGCTTAAAGAACCCTCATTGCGCGAGCGTTTCGTAAGCCGGGTGGAGCGCAAGTGGCCGGATTACACTTTGAGCGGCATCGATGAGTTCGCCAACGAGCAGACAATGGCGGACATGCTGCGCGGTTATGTCTGGGCGATCGGGGGGCTGGCGATCGTGATCGGTGGCGTGGGTATGATGAACGCTCAGCTCATGGCAATCTTTGAGCGCACACGCGAGATCGGCGTGTTGCGAGCGGTGGGGTGGAGCGGTCGCCGCGTGCTGTGGATGATTCTCGGCGAGACATTACTGGTCAGCCTGACAGGCGGTCTTCTCGGCGTGCTCATCGGGTGGCTGCTGCTCTATTTGCTTTCCAACGAGACCGTTCTGCTCGGATTGGCAACGGCGACGATCTCAAACTCGCTGCTCATCCAGGCAGCCATCGTTGTTTTAGTTTTGGGCTTGATCGGTGGGCTGTACCCCGCATGGCGTGCCTCGCGTCTGCAGCCTGTTGAAGCACTGCGCTATGAAGGGGGCAGCTCAGGTGGTAAGGTGCGGAGGCTTCCGGTTGGAGGCATGTCTCTCCAGAGCTTGTACCAGCGCTCGCTGCGCACCCTGCTGACGGTAGGCACGATCGGTCTTACCGTGGGGGCAATTATGGCATTGGAGGGCACCATTCGCGGCATGCTAACTTCAATGGAAGGCGTGTTCGGTGGTACTGAGATCATGGTCCGGCAGGCAAACATTACCGATACTGAGTTCAGCGCCCTGGATGAGCGCATCGGCGATAAGATCGAAGCGCTGCCAGCGGTTCAGAGTGCCAGCGGGGTGCTGTTCACCGCTGTCATGCTGCCAGAAGCGAACAGCTTTTTCATCCTATTTGGATACGAACCAAATGAATACGCCATACAGCGATACAAGATTGTTGAAGGAGAACCGCTGACGGGCAACAGGCAGGTGATTATCGGGCGCACGATGGCAGAGGCGCTGAATCAAGGCGTGGGCAGCACGATTGAATTGAGCGGCTCGCGCTATCGAGTAGTTGGCATCTACGAGACCAAGGTCGGCTGGGAAGAGATGGGCGGTGTGATGACCCTGCGTGATTCACAGATTCTTGCTGGGCGACCGCATAAGGTAAGCATGTACGCCATCAAGATGCATAACCCCGACGAAGCTGGGGAGGTAGTAAGCTGGATAAACGAGGAATATCCAGAGGCAGCCGCCTCATTGAGCGGCGATTTTGTCGACCAGATGCCGGATATGCAAACTGTAAATGCTCTGATCGGAGGCATCTCTTTCCTGGCGATCGCAGTCGGCGGGGTCGGCGTGCTGAACACCATGCTGATGGCTGTGTTCGAGCGCACGCGCGAGATCGGTGTGCTGCGGGCGTTGGGCTGGGGTAGGCGATCTATCCTGGGGTTGATCCTGACCGAAGCCCTCTGGCTTGGGTTGATCGGTGCCGGGGTAGGCGTTGCCATCGCCTTTGGTCTGGTAGCTTTGATTGGCATGGCGCCTACTGTTGGACCGCTGCTCCAGCCAGTCTGGGAGCTCCAGGTATTCGTGCGGGCGATTACCACTGCCGTGCTGCTGGGTTTGCTGGGAGGCCTCTACCCGGCCTACCGGGCTACGCGTCTGCAGCCGGTGGAGGCCTTGAGATATGAATAAACACCATCTTGGGACATCCGGAAATATGAGCTGGACGGGAAAGATGGTTCTATAGGAGTATGAAAATGAAAACCAGAAAGATTCATTTATGGATGATATGGGGTGCTGTTCTCGGGCTGATTCTGACCTCTTGCAGCGTGCTGCCCGGGCAGGCGACGCCTACCCCGCAGCCTGAACCGCTGGAAGAGTTCAATCCAGTGGTGAGCGCCACAGGAGTTGTTGTCCCGCTGCAGTGGGCGCGTTTGAGCCTGCCAGGGTCGGGGGTCGTGGAAGAGCTGGCGGTCAGTGAGGATGAGGCAGTGGAAGCAGGTCAAATGCTTATCAGGCTTCAAGGCAAAGAGCAGCTGGAGGCTGCCATTGCAGCTGCCAGGTATGAGCTTGCAGCCGCAGAGCATGCGCTGGAGAAGCTGTATGAGGACCCAGAACTGATGGTTGCCGGATCGAATCAAGCCATTGTTGACGCCCGGCTTGCCATACGGGATGCCGAGCGGCGGGTGCGCAATCTGAACACACCCTCCTCCGAAGCCAATATCGAGCAAGCCATGGCAACCATGATCATGGCGAAAGATAAACTGGACAAGGCAAAAGAAGATTACGAGCCATACGAGAACAAGCCAGAGGATAACCTTACTCGGGCAGGATTGTTGAATAAGAAGGCCAAAGCCAAACAGGATTACGATGCAGCGGTGCGACGGCTGAACAACCTGAAAGGTTCAGCAAATGACCTGGATATTGCCGAAGCCGAGGCAAATCTTATGCTGGCAGAAGCACAGCTCGCAATCGCCGAGCGGGATTACCAGATGTATCAGGCAGGCCCTGATCCAGCCGAAGTAGCCCTGGCGGAAGAGCGCATCGCCAATTCGGAGGAGCAGCTGAAAGCGTCGATTGCCGCCCTGGACGATCAATTTCTACAGGCGCCATTCGCTGGTATGGTCAGCGAGCTAGGCGTCCACGCTAACGAGTGGATTGCTCCAGGACAGCCGGTGCTGACTGTAGCGGATCTTGACCATCTTCGTGTGGAAACGACTGACCTAAATGAAATCGACGTCGCCCGTGTAGAGGTCGGCGACAAGGTGACGGTCACATTTGACGCCCTGCCTGATACCGTGGTAGAAGGCATTGTTGTGCGCATTGCATCCAAGGCAGATGAAGGCGCAGGCGTTAATTACCCGGTAGTGATTGAATTAGCCGATATCCCTGAAAATCTGCGCTGGGGCATGACGGCTTTTGTCGATATTCAGGTGGATTAAGGGTGAGATGGCAGGCTGATCGAGGAGTTGTCTGATGGCAGAGCCTACGAAGTGGATAGTTGTCGCGCATGATCTGACCCGCGTCTATGGCGATGGCGAAGAGATCCGCGCCCTGGATGGGGTCAATATGCAGGTGGCACATGGTGAGCTGGTAGCTGTCATGGGACCCAGCGGTAGCGGTAAAAGCACGCTGCTGAACATTATCGGTGCACTGGATAAACCGAGCGGTGGACAGGTGTTTGTTGACGGGCAGGATGTGGCGAAAATCCGCAATAAAGACCGCTTCCGGGCGAAAACGGTGGGTTTCATGTTTCAGCTGCACAACCTGTTGCCAACCATGACAGCCCGGGAAAACGTGGAAGTGCCAATGATGGGGTATCTGGGACGGCGTGCCCGCCATGCGCGGGCGGAGGAGCTGCTTACGCTGTGTGGTCTGGGGGACCGGATGAACCATCTACCGAGCCAGCTCTCAGGCGGTCAGCGGCAGAGGGTTGCGGTGGCACGCTCCCTGGCGAACAACCCGCCTCTGGTGCTGGCAGACGAGCCGACCGGTAGTCTTGATTCAGCCTCCGGGCAGGAGCTGCTCAAGCTGCTGTGGGATATAAACCAGAGCCAGGGAACGACCTTTATTGTTGTCACCCACGATCCGGCTGTCGCCCGCCAGACTCGACGAGTGCTGGTGATGGCGGATGGCAAGATTGTGCGAGAGGACTTGATCGGTTCCCCGTTAGAGGAGGACCTCAAGATGTGGCGGCACTCCGGTCTGGGTAAGCGCATTGTTGGTGGGGATAGCCTGGCTGTAGATGCTCTTGGGATATCGGATGAGCAGGGGGATGTTCTACGGGGATTGCTGACCGGCGCAGATTAGCAGCCCGTCAAACGATATCGATCCGGGTGCCCATGCCGCGCCGGTACCAGTCTCGATGCCCGGCGACGGGGGTTGTCCAGCGGTACAGCCACAGCGCATCGCTGCTGCGCAGGTTGACACAGCCATGACTCATTCTGCGACCGAAGTTGTTATGCCAGTAAGTGCCGTGCAGGGCGTAACCGTCTTTATGGAAGAAGCATACCCAGGGCACGCCGAGCAGCTCATAGGCCTCGATATCGCTTGTCAGCTCGCCGTCGCCCATATGCCGGCTGGGCATTTTGGTCTGAACGTAGAAGCGCCCGCTGGGTGTGTCGGTCGGTATGCCATTCGGCGATGGGCTTTTAGTGGGTATTCCGGTTGAGATTTGTGTGTGCAGCATAGGCCAGGAGCCTTCATAGGCGGTCAGGGTTTGCTCGGCAAGGGAAATCTCGATCCTCTTCTGGTCTCCTGGCGTGTATAAGGATAAGGGGGTGATTTCTTCCACAGTAATAGGACGGATGTGAGTGGTGGGAATGTAGAAATGCACATGCAGAAGATCATCCGTCAGACGGTACCAGGGCTCCCCATCCGGGCCTTCGTCCATCCCCGTGATCCAGAAGATCGACTGGTAGTACAGCCGGTAGAGCGGCTGCCATTGGTTCGGACGGATGCGGCGCAGCGAATCGGTATAGGGTACAGTGATCTCGCCCAGGCGGCCTCTCTCAGGGATGTTCTTTAAGATACTGGCGTTCTCGTAAGCATGCTCTACACGCTGGACGTAAGCGCTATGTATGAAACCATCTGTTAGCTCGTACCAGCGCCGGTTATACGCCGGACCATAATAAGAGTTAATTTCTGCATTGACTGTGATCAGCTCATCCCGCTTCAGCATCCCCAGCCGCGGGCTGTTGAAATCCGGCTGGCTGTAAACATAGATGGCAGATGTGGTTATTCGGCCCCGACCGATGGGCGCTGGCAGGATTTCTTTATCTTGTGGGGGGAATATGCCCGGCGGTGTGGCAGTCAGCGCCAGGGCTCCCACACTGCTCATCTTCAAAAATTCCCGCCGCGAGAGTTTTGTGGATTTCATCGCTGCCTGTTGATTTTATTCGGTGAGGAGATCCCAGCTACTCTGACAGCATCAGGTGCTGCCGTTGACCAGGATGATTTCAGAAACCTCTGGCGGGCAGTTATAGCGTATAGGAATGCTGATCACACCCACTCCCGGGCTGGTATAAAGCCACAGATCCCCAACCTGAAACAACCCCATATTATATTTTGTCCCCAGGTAAGGTGCGATGATCGGCTTACCGTTGAAACGGACCTGACCCCCATGCGTGTGCCCGGCCAGCATCAATGATACTCGCGGGTCATAAGCGTACTGGTCCGCCAGGTCTGGCTCGTGCAGCAGCATGACTGTTGGTGTGTCCTCCGGCAGTCCCTGATAAGCTGCATCCAGATCGGCATGCCCGCTCCAGCCGTCATCCAGACCGACCAGGTTGATGGATGAGCCGCCGTCTGTAAGCTGCACGCCGTGGTTGAGCATGACGGGGATCCGTGATTCACGCAGGCCTTGCTTGACCATCTCGACATCCGCCCAGATGTCATGGTT
>JAQBDA010000227.1:0-6763 GCA_032124675.1 Chloroflexota bacterium | reverse complement strand
TGAATAAGCCATTGATGATTGTTTGATAGAAGATCTCCGGGCTCACAGCATGCTCCTCGATTATCTGGATGTTTACCTACTCAATAAGAATTGGCGGAAGCCTTGCAGCGCGACAGCAAGGACCAGCACGATTCCTTGCATAGCGTACTGCCAGTGGATTGGCAGCCCCAGTACCACCACCAGGTTAAGCAACAAGATTAGCAAGGCTACTCCTGCAGCAGTACCGAAAAGGTTGCCTCGCCCACCTGTAAAAGTTGTCCCCCCTACGATTGCGGCAGCGATAGAGTTCAGGTTGTAATCAGATCCAAGGCGCAGATCTACATAACCGATATATCCACTCAACAGCAACCCGCCTAACATCGCCAGCATCGAACAGATTGCATGCACGGCAATCACAACCGCATCAATTCGGATACCTGCATAGCGCGCTGCCGATGGATTTCCCCCTACTGCATAGATCCAGCGTCCATAACGGGTGCGGCGCAAGATGAAAATAAAAATGATGTTCACAATCAGCCAGACGACCAGGGCCGCCGGAATGGGACCAATTTGCTCAAAGCTGATCGCTCTCAGGATAGCGGGCACCGTACCGCTTGCCTGACCTTTGGTATATGCCAACCGCGCTCCCTGGACAAAGACCAACATACCGAAAGTCGCTACGAATGGCGGAACCTGGCGCTTGGTAATCAGAAATCCGTTCGCCAATCCAATGACTGCAGCCACAGCAAATGCCTGGATGAATGAAATCCAGAGTGGATTGCCAGATTCGGTTTGCACTACAATCACTGCCCCCAACGCCAGAACGGCGCTGACGGATAGATCTATTGAGCGCACCAGGAGAACCAGGGTTTGACCGACAGCAACGATGCCCAGGACAGCGATCTGGATCCCTACCGTCTTAAGGTTAGTAGGCTGGTAGAATGCCGGCGCGTATACTGCTGCAATGATCATGACAACAACGATCATGATCGGCGCAGCCCACTGACCGGCCAGGTCAACACCTCGAACCAATCTTGGTGAAGGTCTGAAGCTGCTGAACCGGCTGGAGGTTGATTTTGGAACAGCAGAAGATGTACTCATGCCGCCGACCTCGGTGATTTGTAAGCTGCTACCGCAATGAGGACAATCAGCCCCAGGAAGAGCTGCTGGTAGTAAATGTTCACCTGCAGCAGATTAAAAACATTGGACAAGGCAGCCAGCAGCAAGACACCACCCAGCGTGCCGATTATCGATCCTTTCCCCCCGTACAGACTGATGCCGCCCAATGCCACTGCGACAATAGACTGAAAATCCATCCCTTCGGCAGCGCTCGGATCTCCCACGCCGGTGCGCGCCAGCAGAAATAAACCCGCAATTGCAGCGCAAAAAGCACTGAAGACATAAGCCAGGATTAAGGTCCGGTTGTAACGGACAGCAGAAAGGCGGGCAACCCGCTCAGATCCACCAACTGCATATAAGGCACGTCCATTACGTGTGCGGGTCGTGAATAAATAGGCTGCTATCCAGATCAAAGCCATCACGATCACGTTCACCGGGATTATGCCGATCTTTGCCTCGTAAATTTGAAGGTAAGGCTTCGGAATACCACGGATGGGCGTTGTGGAGATCGCCAGGTTGACACCTCTCAAGATGCTGGCAATTCCAAACGTGATAATAAACGGATTCGCATGCGTCTGAGTAATTAAGATACCTGTAAGGCCCCCCAACACCGTCCCAATCAATAAGCCCAGCAGAATAAGCGGCACGATCAAGGCAGGATTGCTTTGTTGGGCAGCGAAAATCGTCGCCACCGTAAGTCCGGCGATGCGCGCCACCTGGGCCACAGTCATGTCCATGCCACCGGTCAGTATCACAACGCTCTGTCCGATAGCAATCAACCCCAGGATAATGGACTGGCGCATGATATTCATCAAGTTCGAAGGAGAGCGGAAATTTTCGTTAAAGACCGCCGCGATTCCGACGACCAAAAGGATAATGCCATATATCAGGACGATCGAAGCATTGTTTCGTAAGAACCGCACAAATTGTTGCGAGCATGGAGAGAAACGCTCGCGAGCATCTTCAACTGTCACAGCCATCGTCTGCACTCACCTCTCGTAGATAATCCCTTATTATGCAGAAGCTTCTTCTATCTCAGTTCCTGTGGCCAGGCGCATAATTGTCTCCTCCGAGAAATCGTCACGAGATATTTCGTCCATCAGGCGCCCTTCATGAAACACCAATATTCGGTCGCTCATCCCTATCAGCTCAGGTAGCTCCGACGAAGCCATGATCACTCCCACACCCTGACGGGTCAGCTCACGGATACGGAGGTAGATTTCAGCTTTAGCACCCACGTCAATACCGCGTGTCGGCTCATCGAATATCACCAGTTTAGGATTAGCCAGCAGCCATTTACCGACCACAACTTTTTGCTGATTGCCGCCGCTCAAATTTTCTGTAGATAAATCCGGTGAGGGAGGGTTAATTTGAACCTCATCGATCGACTTAAGTACAGCATCCTTTTCACGGCTAATATTCAGCACTCCTAGATTGATGAACTGGGATAGATTTGGCAAGGCTAAATTAAATCGCATAGTTTGGTTCAATACCAAGCCGTGGGTCTTGCGATCTTCAGGGATGAGCACCATTCCCACCTTTGCCGCTGCAGCCGGCATCATTGGCGCAGGTTTGCCCATGTACATTATCTCCCCGGAGCGCACCTCGCCAAGCCCAACTAATGCCCTACAAACCGTTGTGCGACCACTACCACCCAGGCCTGCTAACCCAAGCACTTCTCCTGCTTTGACATTGAAATTCACATCGAAAACAACGCCCTCGACACACATATCATGCACGTCCAAAAGAATTTCGCCGGGAGTGTTATCTCTGGGTGGGTACATATCGGTCATCTCGCGCCCCACCATTAGATGCACCAGTTCGGAGTTATCGGTTTCAAAGACTTCTTTTGTCGCCATAGTATGTCCGTCTTTGAGCACCGTAACACGGTCTGCGAGCTCAAAAATCTCGTTCAGGCGATGTGAAATATAAATGATGCCTCGACCCTCATCCCGCAGAGCGCGAATAATTGTAAACAAGCGATCCAGGTCCCGGCTGGGTAAAACAGCGCTGGGCTCATCCATAATCAGGATGCGGGCGTTGATCGCCAGCGCCTTGGCTATCTCAACGATCTGCTGCTCACCCACTGTCAGGTATTTGACCAGCTCGTTTGGATCGATGTTCGCCTGGGCTCCCAGGCGTTCCAGCAGCTCATAAGCCAGAGATGCCCGCGATTTCAAGTCGATTAAGCCATTACGCCCTAGAGGCTGCTTGCCCAGAGAGATGTTTTCAGCGACCGACAGCTCCGGCAGCAGGTTGAACTCTTGGTATACCGCAGCTATCCCCAAATCACGCGCCTGGCTGGGGTGCAAGCTATTGTACGTGATGCCATCGATCTCGATCTTACCGGAATCAGGGGTATAAGCGCCGGTGATGATTTTTATCAGTGTGGATTTCCCGGCCCCGTTCTCACCGACAAGAGCATGAATCTCGCCGGCACTGAGATCGAAAGACACATCCGCCAGAGCATGGATGCCGCCGAATGCTTTTTCAATATGGCTTAGTTGCAAGATCGTTTGGGTGGATAGATTGGTGTTTATGGCAACTCCTATCGTCTCATAATTGCCATTGACCTGAGATCAGGATTGAAGTTTATTTATTGAGCAACTGTCACCCTATTTTACTTCTTTTCAAAATGCCTGCCGGGTATGTGAGGACACCCGGCAGGCAGATGCAGCTAGAAACGCATACTACTTGCGCTCGAAGCCACCATCGATGTAATACTGGAGGTCTACAGTCATCGGTGGGATGAAGTCATCGTTCAGCTCAGGCACATACCACTGGATGAAGTCCGTATTATCATACGGGTCAGCACCATCCATCAATGTGCGCAAACTGATGAATTTCATGACTTCCTTACCCTGCAGGATATCAACAGCGGTCTGAAGGCAGTGGCGTGACATGCTAGGCGGATCTGGCGCTCCAACAAACTCCAGATCATACTGGTCTGCCAGGCGCAGGAAACCATTCGGGACATTCACCATGGCGAACTTCGGGTACTCCTTACCGGCATCCTCATACGCCAGGGCAGCACCGAGTACCATCTCGCCGCCACCAGCCCACACACCATCGATCTGCGGGTTGGCAGCCATCAAAGCTTCCATCTTTTGCTTGGCTGTGGCGATATTCCACTGGGCGTATTCCTCAGCGATAACCGTGATCTCCGGGTATGTGCTCAGCGCATCCAAGGCCGCCGCTCGCCAGGTCTCGGTGGAGTCTACACCGGCGATACCGTTGAAGAGGATCACGTTGCCTTTGCCGCCCATCAGCTCTGCCAGACCAATGCCTGACTTATAGGCGACTTCATAGAAGTCGATGTCAACGCGAGTAGTGAAATTTTCACTCTCGATGCCATTGGCACACAACACCACAGGGATGCCCGCGTCGACGGCACGTTCGATTACAGCCACGGAAGCTGCACGGCCAAGCGGTTCGATCACGATGGCATCTGGCTTCTGCTCAATGAAGTTTTCCATATCGCTGATCTGCTGGTTGGCATCATTTGTGATCGATGCCAGCAGCGGTTTAGCCAGAATTCCCTGCGCCAACAGTTCTTCGCCATAGGCCAGGATGCTGACATTGTAGGTATTACCCCAGCCGTTTGATGGGTCCTGCTGTGAGACTGCAATCACATAGGGTCCATCTTTCTTGTATACGCTGGTATCGACCGGCGTCTGCGCGTCTTTCAAGAGCGCCTGGGAGTAATCGGATGCTAGAGCCGGGTCTTCAGTGGGTGCCGGCGCCGGTGGAGCAGAGACACCTTCTCTGTTGTCCCAGCTCGGAACCGGCCAAACCGCATCGTTGGCTGCCAGCTCTGGCGGCCATACTGCAACCATCTGCCCGCCCTGCCACTGACCGATCACGGTCGGTGCTTCATTCAAGCGGCCTTTCTCATTAAAGGAAGCCGAAGGCCACTGGAAGCCCCACACACCATCCTCGAACTTCGTTGTCCTCAATGTCTCTGCCAGTGCCTTAGGATCGGTCGAGCAAGACTTCTCCAGGGCGTCTGCCAAGAGCCAGGTGGATGCGTAGGTTGTGTTATATGTGCCGCCCAAGTCCTGTCCGGTATACTCCTTGAAGGCCGCCTTGAATTCTTCGGGAACCGGCAGTTTGCTGACCGGGGCGAAGTCCATGGTGAAGATGATGCCCTCTGCCAGCTCTGGGGTAACCTCGCTCAAGAAGAACGAAGTGGCAAAACCAGAACCCAGGGTGATGATGCCGTTCTTGGGGAAGTAGCCCTGTTCCTTGAGCTGCTTGACAAGCTGAGGGGTTTCTGCGTTGCCAACGATGAACCAGACATCTGGATCAGCCTGCTTGACGCGCAAGATGGTATCGGTGAAATCGTTGGTGTTGGCCTCGAAGGTGAACTCTTCTAACAGCTCAAGCCCTTCTGCTTCCACGGCACCCAGCCAGGTTTCAGCAACTTCCTTGCCGAATGAGATATTCGGGACGGTAATTACTGCTGTCTGAGCACCCTGGTCTTTAGCCCACTTCACATCGTACGCGCCCCAATCCTGCAGGAGCGAAACGGTCTGGAATACATATTTGAGCCCGCGATCTGTGATTGTGCCATCCAGGGCGTTGGGGACGATGTAGGGCACTTCGTACCGCTCGGCGACTTCAGAGCCAGGAACGGTAGTCTGGGAAAGCGCTGAACCCATTACGGCGACAACACCTTCCTGGGTGATCAGACGCTCCATCTCAGAGTTACCCGCTTCAGCTTTACTCTGGGTATCTCCGATCACCAACTCGAGCTTGGCGCCATCCAGACACTGGATCCCGCCCGCAGCATTGATCTCATCGATCGCCATCTGGTGCGATTTGACGTAGGGATCCCCAGCCCAACCGGCATCTGCACCAGTGACGGGATACAATGCACCAACTTTGATGACCGATGGCATTTCACCTGAGGGTGGCGGTGCTTCGGTAGCTGCAGGCTGTTCCGGCGCTGCCGGCTGTTCGGGGGCTGTAGTAGCAGGTGGTTCTGATACACATGCCGAGGCCAGCATCGCCAGGATCATTAATCCAACGAATATGACATAGATCTTTTTCATTTTTCTTCTCCTTATCACGAACAACATCCTATTGGGTTGCGTTTATTGATCGTTATGGAACTGAGTGAGATGGGCGTTATCTTATCTTCTTCGTAAACCTCCTATAAGTAGACTCCTGATAGTATAAACAGACCCGCTCGCGTGGAATCATGTGAAATTGTTCACATGAGCGCCGATTATATACAGATATATTAAATGTAGCAGATATTGAATCAAGATCGAATAAGGAAGTCGTAAGGAATTCGTTAAGATGCCTGGATATTGGCCTGCTCTTCAGGATGTTTCAGACTGACCGCTCACCCATCGATTCATACCTACATCCTGCTTCGCTGCACGCAAATACATCTCTCGATAATATGGTTCCAATCTGCGCGCCGCTTCCCAGGTCTTCTCCATGTCTTTACGATACGTTTTCATGATCTCGCGGGCTTCTACCTTAATTGCTTCCTCATCAACGGTAAGCAGTTTCCCGTCTTCGTAGACCACTTTTCCAGCCACCATGGTGAGCACAACGGAAGAGCCGGTTTCGCAGTAGATCAGCTGCCGGTAGATGTCGTTGAGAGGAGTGAAGTTTAACGTATTCAAGTCGACCAGTATGAGATCCGCCTCAT
>JAQBDA010000226.1:0-7465 GCA_032124675.1 Chloroflexota bacterium | reverse complement strand
GAGTACGATATCCGCGACCAGTCTTACTATGGTGCCCGATTGCAGTTGGATGAGGACAGGGTGCAGGCTGAAGTCGCCTTACAGGTTTCGGATATCAGCACAACCCAGCAGACGCTTGTGACCGTCCTCACAGGCAGCGTTCTGGCTGTAGCTGTGCTGGGGTCTATCCTGGGAATCATCTCAGCGCGCCGCATCAGCAAGCCGCTGGTCAGCCTATCCGATGCGGCCGTCCGCTTCAGCCAGGGAGATCTGGATACGCCCGTTCAGGCCGATTCCCGGGTTCGGGAAGTGGTGCAGGTAAGCCAGACATTGGAGAGAGCTCGTCTCGACCTTGCAAAATCCCTGACAGAGCTGCGCGAGGAGAAAGCCTGGGGCGAGCACCTGCTGGAATCGATCGTCGAAGGCATTGTCACACTGAACAAGGACGGCCAGATAACTTTCTTCAGCCACGGTGCCGAGCGGATCACCGGCTGGTCGCGCCAGGAAGTGCTCGACCGGCGCTGTGATGACGTCTTCCACCTGCCGGATGAAGATGCGCCTTTCAGCCAGCACATTCCACCACCCGGGCAGAAGAACCAGCTCCTCGTCCGGGTTGCCGGGGGGCAGCAGCTTATCCTTGCCATTACCGGGGCGCAGCTGAATCCATCCTCATCGGACGATTCGGAAGTCGCGTTGGTATTTCGCGATGTAAGTGAAGAGGCAGCCATCCACCACCTGCTGGGCTACTTCATTGCGAATGTGACCCACGAATTCCGAACTCCGCTTTCAGCACTGGCTGCTTCGATAGAGCTGCTCATCGACGAGGCGCCGGATTTAAGCACAGTCGAGGTCGATGAGCTGCTTAAATCACTGCATCTCAGCGTGCTCAGTTTGCAAACCCTGGTTGATAATCTGCTGGAAAGCGCCAGCATCGAAGCCGGACACTTCCGCATCCGCCCACGCCCATACGATCTGGACCGCATTATCATGGAAGCAGTCCAGACGATGCAGCCGCTGCTGGAGAAATACGATCAGCAGATCGTCCTGGAGGTCCAGGAAGGCCTGCCTTTGGTGCACGCCGACCCGCGCCGGGTTGTCCAGGTGCTGGTCAACTTGATCTCCAACGCCAACAAATATGGACCGGATAGTGCAAATATCAGCATCCAGGCGACCAGAAAGGGTAAAATAGTGCAGGTCCAGGTGGCGGATCGCGGCCCGGGCATCGACAACCAGCATAGAGAGCTTCTGTTCCAGCGTTTTGAGTATCCGGCTGTGTCCAGCAGCCAAAGCAGGGTCGGTGCAGGATTAGGTCTGTCGGTGGTTAAGGCAACCATAGAAGCGCACGGCGGTGAGGTCGGTGTCAGCGACCGTGCAGGCGGCGGCTCGACATTCTGGTTCACACTACCCATTTCAAAGGAAACATGAAGGTACTGATTGTAGATGATGACCGTGTGCTGGCCGATGTGGTCGCCTTTGCCCTGCGCCGGGAAGGCTTCCAGGTCGTACAGGCATATGATGGTCTGTCTGCCTTGCAGCGCTGGTCGGAAGAAAACCCGGATTTGATCATCCTGGACGTCAACCTGCCAAAGATGGATGGCTTCACCGTCTGCCAGCGAATCCGCCGGGAGTCCGATACTCCGATCATCATGCTCACCGTACGCGGCGAAGACGAGGACGTCGTCCACGGTCTGGAATTGGGTGCGGATGACTATATGTCTAAGCCATTCAGCCCACGCCAGCTGGTAGCCCGGGCGAACGCGGTGCTGCGCCGTTCTGGGCAGGTGCCGATCCAGGGTCCAAGCAAAGTGGGTTATTTACAGCTATCTCCCAGCCGGCGGGAGGCGCGCATCCATGGCGGGGACGCGATATCCCTGACCCCGCTGGAAGGTCGTATGCTGGACTATCTGATGGTCAATGCCGGTCAGGTGCTAACCTACGAGTCGTTAATCGACCATGTCTGGGGTCCACAAGGCGCAGACCGCGACATGCTGCGCCAGCTTATCCGCCGGCTGCGCGGCAAGATCGAGCCGGACTCCACCAATCCGCAATATATTCTCACTACCCCGGGTCTGGGCTACTCCCTGGAGGCTGAAGAGCAGTAATCCCCGGCATGTATCCACCGGTCACACTCAAAACAGTTCCGGCGAGCGGATGTGCTCGCCGGAACTGTTTTATCACAAGACTGTCACGACGATATCACGAAGTCTGTCACAACCTTCCGGTACAGTGAAGCTGTCACGGGCGAGTCCGCTTGGCCGCCCGCGCCTGGAGGCACCTTACCACCAGAAAATCAACCTGCTCTACCTGGACGCGGTGAACGAGAGCGTCCGCCATGGAGGTTGAAATGGTGATTATCGATGATATAGCTTACCGCCATCCTACTGAAGCTGACCTGCTCAAGCAGGCTTTGGTTGGAGACAACCTATCGGTCAATAGAATCTTCCTTTACCTGAGCTCAGCAAACCCCGATCTGCGCCAGATCATGCAGGATTCTATCCATGACGCTGCCGAAGAGAGTCTTTGGCAGCACCTGCTTCGATGTCTGGCGATCCACTGCTGGGCAGAGGGCCAAAGCACCGACCGCAGCCTGGACCAGGAAGCGTCGCAGAGGGTCGACCATACGATCGCTGAAGTCTTCGCTCAGGATGAATACTCCTGGGAATCCCCGGCGAAAGAGGCTGTGCTGCACAATGCATTGAGCAGCATGCGCCTCGAGACCCGCTATGCGGCAGCCTATTTGCTTGGACTGCGCGGCGACCCAACGATGATCCCCATCCTTGAAGAAATCTTAGAGACCGCTGTGAAGAGCTGGAAAGTGCGCGCCATCCAGGCACTCGCCTGTATCGAAGACGAGCGCTGCGGACCGGTATTGATCAAGGCACTGGCAATGGATCGCGGCACCCTGCACAGCGCCGCCAAAAGGGCATTGATCGACCTCGGGCCGATCGTTGAGAAAAGCTGGGTGGAGGCGCTGAACCATCCGGACAGCCACATCCGCTGGCATGCCGCTCGTAACTTGAGCGACCCCACCGATATGCACTCGATGGAGATGCTGGCAGAAGGGCTGCGGGATGATAACCGTGAAGTGCGCTGGGCTTCTGCCGACACGTTAGGCCGCATTGGTCCGCCCGGAGTGCCTGCCACACTGGCAGTCATCTGCCGCTCCGAGCTATCCTCCCCCTCCTGCCAGGCTGCCTACCACGCATTACATGGAGTCTACTCGCGGCGGTTGCGTGAACGGCTGAAACCTCTGCTGGATGCCCTGCAGAGTGCAGCTGCCAGCAGTGATGCTCCCGCCATCGCTTGCCGCCTGCTGCGGGAATGGGAGAGCAGCTGACGACCGCTGAATACAATAGCGGAACTGGATCACTCAGTAAGCGACCAGTTCCACCGAACACAAACAAACAGCACTCGCCAGACTATAACCAGCAGGTTTTAGCGAGGCGGAGTGTGAAATCAATAGGTCTTACGCAGTTGGCAGGGGTTAGGGGGTGTTTGGGCGGGCGACGCCCGCCCAAACACCCCCAATATTCCCCTGAAGTGCGTAACTCCTAATCAAAATAAAAGGAGATAGATCTTCCACATGAGCCTACACATTCTAAAAAAAGAAGATCTGACCGAGTTTCTCACCAAACTGCTGCCGGATTATCGTGTTGCTGGCCCGGTAAAGGAAAATGGTGGATTTGCCTTCCAGGAGATCAGGAACCCGGCTGACCTGGAACTGGACTATACCACCACCATCCTGCCGCCCAAGAAATTTCTACTGCCGACCCGGGAAGTGCTGTTTAATTTCGACAACAGCAACGGCGGTGAGATCCAGCCGCCCCCGCCCGCCATACCGACGATCATCTTCGGCATGCACACCTGCGACGTGCACGCAGTCCAACTGCTCGATCAAGTATTTTCTGCGGGTCATACCGACCCCAATTACGTCGACCGACGCAATCAAACCCTGATCATCAGCGTGGAATGCCTCTCCCCATGTGATGTGCACAGCTTCTGCAAAAGCATGGGCACGCTGAGCGCAGATGAAGGCTATGACCTGCACCTGACCGATCTGGGCGACTCGTATGCCGTCGATATCGGTACACAGGCGGGGCGACAGCTGCTGGAGCAGTATGCCCAGACCAGCATGGCTACTCCCGACAACGTACAGCGCCTGAACAACGTGCTGGGAGAGAAATGGCCCAGGTTCCCATACCGGTTGGATTTTGATGTCAGCGATCTCCCTTCCCTGCTCAATATGACGATGAAGAGCCCGCTGTGGAATGAGCTGGGCGAGCGCTGCCTGGCATGTGCTGCCTGCACCAATGTCTGCCCGACCTGCTTCTGCTTCGATGTGCGTGACGATGTCGAATTGGACTTGCGCCATGGTCAGCGGGTCCGTGCCTGGGATTCTTGCCAACTGGACGAGTTTGCGACGGTTGCGGGGGGGCATAACTTCAGGACCAGCCGAGCGCTGCGCCAGCGGCACCGTTTCATGCGCAAAGGGAAATACATCCTGGAAGCACATAACTACCTTGGCTGCGTGGGCTGCGGTCGCTGCGCTCGGGCCTGCCTGGTGGATATCACACCGGTGGGTGTTTTCAACGACCTCCACCGCCAGCTAGAAGTAGAGGGTCGACTATGATCATCGCAGCATCTCACCCTACAGTTGCCGAACCAACGCTAGATGAGCGGCAGCTATACCTGCCAAATTTTGTACGAATCCTGGATATAAAACCGCTCACCGAACTGGAAAAGGTGTTTACCTTCGAACTGCCCAATGGCAGACCTCTCGGGCACCGGCCCGGCCAGTTTGTCGAGGTGTCCGTTTTGGGGGTCGGCGAAGCGCCTATCAGCATCAGCAGCTCGCCCAGCCGCAGCAGCAAGAGTTTCGAACTATGCGTGCGCCGAGTCGGTGATGTCACCAGCGCACTGCACAGCCTGAAACCCGGCGACAGAGTCGGCATACGCGGCCCATTTGGGCGGGGTTTCCCGTTCGAAAAATTCCGCGGCAAAGACCTGCTGTTTGCCCCAGGCGGTCTTGGCCTGGCTCCGCTCCGCTCGCTGATCAACCAGGTCATCGATGAGCGCGCCATGTTCGGGCGGGTTGTCATCCTATACGGCGCACGCAACCCTGGCGAACTGCTCTTCAAAGACGAGCTGAAACGCTGGGATGAAATGGAGGATGTCGAGCTGTACCTCACTGTAGACCGGGGAGACGATAGCTGGACCGGCAACACAGGGGTGATCACCACCCTGTTCCGGAATATCTCTGTCTACCCGCGCAATACCGTGGCTGCCACCTGCGGGCCTCCGATCATGTACCGTTTTGTGATGATGGAATTGTTCGGGAAAGGCATTTCGGAAGGCAATATCTGGCTGTCCCTGGAACGCCGCATGAAATGCGGCGTTGGCAAGTGCGGTCACTGCCAGATCAACAATGTCTATGCCTGCCAGTCCGGTCCCGTGTTCTCTTATAAAGAAATTAAAGGACTTGAGGAAGCACTATGAGCCAGAACAACAAACCTAAGATTGCTTTCTTTGATTTCACCAGTTGCGAAGGCTGCCAGCTTACTGTTATCGATTCGCTGCAAACCCACCCCGAGCTGCTGGACGTGGTGAATATCGTCCAGTTCCGCGAGGCTATGACCGAGAAAGGCGAGGATTACCAGGTAGCCTTCATCGAGGGCTCATGCACCCGGGAGAGTGATGAGGCACGCCTGAAGGAGATCCGCCAGCAAGCAGCCGTGGTTGTCGCCCTGGGGACATGCGCCCACCTGGGCGGAGTAAACACCCTGAAAAGCCTGCACCCCCTGCCGGAAGTGCGCCGCTACGTCTACGGGGATAAAGCGGAGTGGTATGAGACCTATGATGCGCGCCCCATCGAAGCAGTCATCCCGGTAGATTTTGCCATACCGGGCTGCCCGATCGACCGCAACGAGTTTATCGGCGCTGTGAAAGCGCTGCTGCTGGGAAAAAAACCCCCCATTCCTGATTACCCGCTCTGCGTTGAGTGCAAACTCAAAGAGAATGTTTGCCTGTTCACCCGCGGTCAGGTTTGCCTGGGCCCGGTCACCCGCGCCGGCTGCGATGCCATCTGCCCAACCTACGGACAATCGTGCGAAGCCTGCCGTGGGTACATCACCAATCCGAATGATACCTCGATGCGCAACTTGCTCGCCGAACACGAAATGAGTGTAGATGAAATCACCACTATGTACACCATGTTCACCGCCTACCAGGTTCGCGAGAAGTTAATGCAGGCTGAGAGCGCCTCAGGAAGGTAAATAACTATGAGCAAAAGGATCGACGTACATCACGTTACCCGAGTTGAAGGTCACGGCAATATCGTTGTAGAGATCGCCGACAGCCAGCTGAAAGAGTGCCGCTTCGATGTGGTCGAGACGCCTCGTTTTTTCGAAGCCATGCTGCGCGGCCGTCCCTATATCGAAGCATCGCACATAACCAGCCGCATCTGCGGAATCTGTGCCACCGGTCATGCCACTACTTCACTGCGCGCCAGTGAAAACGCGCTGGGCATAAAGCCAACCTGGCAGACCGAGCTGCTGCGCAAGCTCTCCTTCCATGGAGAGATCCTGGACAGCCACATCCTGCATGTCTACATGCTGGTGGCGCCCGACTTCCTGGGTGTCGGCAGCGTCATCCCGCTTGCCAGCTCCCAGCCCGATATCGTGCTGCGTGCCCTGCGGATGAAGAAGCTCTCCGGCGATATCTGCGCTGCGGTCACCGGGAGGCATACGCACCCGATCGCGATGACGGTTGGCGGCTTTACGCACTTCCCTAAAAACGGCGAGCTGGAGATACTGCGCCAGCAGCTAGAAGCAGCCCGAGCGGATGTAGATGCCACGGTCGAGCTGTGCGCATCCCTGCCTTGGCCGCAGTTCGAACGGGACACCGAATATATTTCGCTCACCCGTCCGGATGAGTATGCCTTCATCGATGGTGAGATCATCAGCAGCGATGGGGCTCGTCTGCCCATTGAAAGCTACCAGCAGGTCACGAATGAATATATGGTGCCCCACTCGAGCGCAAAGTTCACCCGCTTCCAGCGTGATTCCTATATGGTCGGTGCGCTGGCGCGCTTTAATAACAATTATGAACAGCTTCATCCACGGGCTAAAGCTGCCGCAGCTGCCTTCGGTATGCAGCCCAAGGTCACCAACCCTTATCTGAATACTGCAGCCCAGGTGGTTGAGATCGTGCACTGTGTGGAAGATTCGATCAATATTATCGACCAGCTGCTCCAGAAAGGTGTCGCCCCAGAGGATCCAGTTCCGCCGTCTACTCAGGGCGGGGAGGGAGTGGGGGCATGTGAGGTGCCGCGCGGCATCCTCTTCCATCACTACTGGATCGGCGAAGATGGCAAGATGACCGGGGCGAACTGCATCATACCCACCAACCAGAATATCGCCAACCTGGAAGGCGACATGAAATCCCTGGTGCCGCAGATCATGGACAAACCGACGGAGGCCATGCAGCT
>JAQBDA010000225.1:0-4091 GCA_032124675.1 Chloroflexota bacterium | reverse complement strand
GGTTGATGAAATCATCAAGTATATTGAAGCCCAGGGCGCGGTTTCGTCCGGGATAGACGGGAGGACTCAACGGCTGGATTAATTTGGAACTCATTAGAACAACAACATCATTTATTGCTGCATTCGCTACAATGGCCCAATCGATCTCGATGATCGGTTGGGCTTTTTGCATGTCAGACGGCCTTGCTCGATTGAACAAACCATGAAAGTTTGCCACGGCACATGATGTCGATGTCTACAGGGAAGATCGAAAGCCACTGGTCTCGACCACGTGCCGGCATTGTCTGGTTTCCGGCACTGTTGTTATTGTTTAACATCGTAACGTCTTTCCCGGTACGGGCTCATGAAAGCATTGGCAGTGTAAGCAATGTAGTTATTACCGCCCAAGGTCAGACGGTAGAATATTATCTGAACATACCGCCGGTTCTTGGCAAGCTGCTGGATAATAGTGGGTACGGCAATGAGGTGGCGCTCAAGGAATATTTTTCGTGGACACTGAAGATGACCAGCTGGGATGCGCCTTGTGAGCTACACAAGTTGCGCGCGATCGCACCACAGGCCTCCGGAAACCGGATCATCCATCTTGAGTTTCTTTGCCCCCGGGAAATCACTGACCTCACCATCAACAGCACGGCATTTCTCGACATGGACGAGAAGCATGTTCAATTTATAAGGCTTGCCGCACCTGACAACCCAAGAAACGTTCTTCAAGAGGGTATGTTGACCCTGAAGAGACCTGCTTTTCACGTTGCGGATGTGAAGACAGGCGGCTCTGTCCTGCCCTATCGCGCGTATAGATTTTTTATACTCGGGGTCGAACACATATTATCCGGCTACGATCATATCCTTTTTATACTGGCAGCTATCCTGGTGGTGTCCGGGTTCAGGGAACTCCTGAAGCTGGTAACTTCTTTCACTGTCGCTCACAGCATTACCCTGGCCCTGGCATTTCTGGGGATAGTCTCTCTCTCGTCAAGTATTGTAGAGCCGCTAATAGCGCTTACTATTGCTATTGTTGCATTTGAAAATGTATTTTTTAGTAATTTCAAAAGAAGGTGGGTACTTATTTTCGTTTTCGGACTGGTACACGGTCTCGGCTTTGTAGGCGTATTAAAGGAAATTACCGTATCAAAACAGGAACTATTAACGTCTCTTGTTTCATTTAACCTCGGGATCGAGGCAGGTCAATTAGTTATAGTGGGCGCAGGTGTCTTGTTCCTGCATTACATTCGCAAAGCGCCATGGGCGCCTGTTTTTGTTCGATGGTCTTCCATTGCTATCGGGGTTTTGGGGTTGCTCTGGTTCTTTGAAAGAATTTCTGAGATGGATTTGGTTTCTTTTTTATAAATATGCCCGGATTTTGATGGAAAAACGTCCTGGAGGTTGTTACCAATGAAGCGCATCGCAAACCTTCTGATTGTAGCCAGCCTGGCAGTTCCGCCAGGTACCGGGTATGCAATGACAATTGAACAGATGAAACAGTTGCGTGGTGCGGACTTGCTTGAACTAAGGGTTGATGAGGTGTTTACCAAATGTGGCCTTCCCGATGTTGTCGTCGACAACAGCGAGAAATCCTCGGTTAAAAAAAATATTGAATGGAATAACATAAAAATCAACTTGTCCGAGGGCGACTGGGATTTGCTTTACCGAAACAGCAGCGATACCGGGACGAAAAGTCCGGTAACCGGCTGGGTTAATCCCGCTCCCGTCAAATCCCGATGTTTTCCGGACTTTTCACTCGTGACCCTGGTTACACAGGGAGGTGCCGGAGTTCTCAAGATCGATAAAGAACTTCACAAGACTACCTATGAAATACCAGAGGATTTATTTAAAACGCATAAAGTGATTGGCTATAAGGTGTCGCTGACCACGCCGCTATCCTTTGCTGAAATAACCGCCACATATGGCAGAATTGATGAATCTGTGGAAAGGGACAAAAATTACAGGACTATCCGTTACTGGGTTCTGGTTGAATCCAGTCAAATGCCTGTGTCCCTTTACGCTGTCGATTTTGAAATCAACAATATTGATAATGCTTGTTTAGCTTATCGGGTAGCCACCAGCGAGTACGATTTTGTACGCAGGAAGTTTGAGGAGTTCACGGAAATGTGGAACAGATACGGAATCGACTGATACTGCCAGATGCGGCAGCGGGATACCGATCGGGCGTAAATAACGCCTCGCCCATTGGATTTCTAAAGTCTCTTACCAGAGAGTATTGATGATCAGCAATAGTCAGTCCTTTGGCGCTTGCCTTTGGAATGAAGTACTCCTGAAATATGGGGAACGACCGGAGTTGCTTGCAAAGTTGCCCTTCGCAGGTCGTCTGTGTCGGTCAGGAGTCCACATACGGTACTACAATGTACCCACAAAAACCGGTGAGGGCGTCTGCTAAACGTCTGTTCCGCCCCGAACTCAATGCACTCTCCAGCAGGTAAACAATAATCTCTCCTGCACCTGAGCGACCGAGGGAAGCCGGGAATGATCCGGGCAGGGTGCAACCTTACAAGACTCCATTCCGGGCGACGGCATGTCAGATGAAAAATTTCACTCAATTGCAATGAGGGGCATGTCACAGATATCTGCCCCTGCAAATGGGGAGTATTGAGTGATCGGAGAACAGCCCCATGAAACATGTAAACCCCGGGTCTCGTGTTATTTTTCTCAAGCATGAGTTCATTGCCTGCCATGGCGGTAGATGGGGGAGAGCCGTACCGCCTTCTGGCTCTTCGGCTCCGGTCTGCTGGGGATTATCGGGATTGCCTGGAAGAAGAACGCCAGATAGCTGATAATTACGACTTCGCCACACACAGAGTGCATATCATGCGCAAGAGAATCATCGCTTCAGCTCAACAAGAAACTGCAACTCCTGATCTGGAGTGGTTGGATATGGAAGCGCTCGCGGAGGTGGAAATTACCTCGGAGGACGCCGCTCATCCAATTGAGTCAGCGTTGCTGCCCGGCCGTGCCTCAGGATGGCGTGCCGCAGGGCCGGGAGAGCAGAAAATTCGTATTCTCTTTGCTGATCCGCAACAGCTTCGGAGGATCTGGCTGAACTTTGTGGAGACTGATACTGAGCGCACGCAAGAGTATGTCTTGCGCTGGTCGCCGGATGGAGGGCAGTCGTTCCGGGAAATCGTCCGTCAGCAGTGGAACTTCAATCCGCAAGGTGCAACCAGCGAGAGGGAAGACCTGCATGTTGAGCTCCCGGCGGTCACTGTGCTCGAGTTACATATCATTCCTGACATAAGCGGGGGGAATGCGTTCGCTTCTTTGGAGGAGTTGCGGCTTGCAGGAGCCTGTCGGACTTAGATGATCGTAGCGAGCATGATGGGAGAGCGAGAACAAATGGTCACGATTTTGAGACGCATAGTGGATCTACGCAACGATAAATCGGGGACATTTGGGCTGCTCTCCCATCGGCGCAGTAGATTAATGCTAAGCCCGACAGGCTCCTAACCAGCTCATTTATCAGGCAGCCAAATGCATCAGGTTTTATCACCCCTGTCGTGTCCCTGAGACTTGCTGCCCCGAGTCGGACGGTCCCCGGAATGCACCCCGCCAAGGGATGCACTAAGGGATTCTGATCCCCCGGCCTCAATGCCATAACCTATGATTATTATGAAAATAACCCCAGTCGTGACACGCTGTTCAACCGTGCCGTCAGTGGTGCAGAGATGGTTGATTTTTCCGCACAGGCACAGGGTGTTGTAGCCGCGGCTGAAGAAATGCTCTCCGGGACCGCAGAAATGGTCACGGTGTTCATGGGTAATAACGATGTCTGTGCGGCAAGTATGGGGGCAATGACGGACCCCGGACTGTTCGCGGACTACTATCGCGCCGGGCTGGACGTGCTTGCGTCCAGCAACGCTACCCGCAATGCGCAGATTCACGTTTCCGGCCTCCCGGCCATTTACTGACTGTGGAATGCAAAACGGGATGTGCTCTGGTGCAGGTTTTTTGCCTGGCCGTTCGTGCCCTGTGAAAACTTGCTGGATAATGCGGCGGATGATTGCGAAAGCAGCATCTCTCGTGAAGATCCGGATACCATCTATTCGGGTGACGGCAGCAACTGCCGGCGCAGGAAAACA
>JAQBDA010000224.1:0-4603 GCA_032124675.1 Chloroflexota bacterium | reverse complement strand
AGATTAAAAACATCAGGGACAGGTGGAAGACCTGTCCCCATGTTCAGTATATTCAAGTGTTTTCGTGCGTCTACTTACTCCTTGCTATGGACTGAATCCCTTCAGGATCACCGGCAGGTAAATCTTATATCCGGGGACGATCGCGGTGGTGGTCAGCGTCGCTCCGGTAGACACCCCCGGGTCACCATGGGAGGTGACCATCAGCATAGCCATATCAAAGTCGCCGGAGATTGCTGACAGTGGTATGCTCACGCTGGCTGCAAATTGGGCGCTGCTGTTTGCCCCCAGGATCTCGGTGATAACCGATAGGTTCGTTACCCAACCGGATTCCACGGCGATGCTGTAGGTGTCGGTGATATTGCCGGTGTTGGTCAGCGTGAGCGTGTAGGTCACCACTGCCCCTGCCACGCCGCTGAGCGCGTCTGCAGCCGGGTATAGCTGCACGCCGTACACCGGTGCCTGCACCGTCATGGTCACAGGGATGGCGACCACATCGTTGAGCGGGTCGTTGCTGGCGGCGCACAGCGTAGCTGTGTAGACACCCGTCGACAGGCCGGTCGCATCGAAAGATACATCCACGACCGAGCTCTGCCCGCCAGGGGTTGCACCAACATCCGGCTGCGCCGACAGCCAGGGCACATCCCCGGCAAGATCGCAGGCTTGCGGCGGTCGTTCGACCAGGGAGATATCGTCGTAGTAGACCACCGAAGCGCCGTTGGCGAACAGGTCCACCGCGGCGATATTGCTGGCTCCAGCCCCACTGACCTCTTCGGTCCAGGTGCCGGAGTAGAGCAGGCTGTTGTTATAGTAGAACTCCTGCTTGTTATTGACCAGGTCGATCTCGACGCGCAGCTCCACCCACTGGTCGGTGATGAGCGGCAGCGTGCCAACCGTAGTACCGGTATTAACCACCTGAGCTGTGGCAGCATCGAACATCACCTGGGTAGACCAGTTATACGGGCCGCCGTCGGCATAGGTGTTCAGCAGGATGAAGTAGCTCTGCCCGGTATAACCGCTGGGCACATACTGCCAGGCAGTATAAGTCCAGAAGCCCGAGGTGTAGCCGCTGTATTCGTGCACCAGGTCCGACGCACCCAGGATAGCCACCGAGTTGGGCGCGCTCCTGGCCTGGGCGCTCGAAGTGAGCGCGCCGCCGGCTATGTTGTTATCCCAGCCTTTCCAGCCGCCCTGCCCGTGCATCTGGCTGCCGGTAGCATAGCTGTCGAAATCATCGGACCAGTCAACCAGCGGTGCTGTGGGCAGGCTGCCGGCCTCAAACAGACCCCACAGCAGGTCGATACCACCGGTGTTGGTGATGGTCAGCGGTTGGGTGACCTGGATGGGCAGCTGGGTGCTCTCCAGGACAGTGGGATCGATGGCGATTTGCGGCGGCGCGGCGCCGACCACGACCACCACCGGCAGACGTGCCTGCGCTACCGAGGCATTATTGGGCGTAAGCACGACCTCGCCGAAATAGGTCTGTCCGGCAACACCGCTGAGGATGTCGGCGGTGATGGTCAGCGATTGCGAGGCGCCGGATGCCAGCGTGAAGCCTGCTGGGCTGACGTTCAGGTCCACCGAACTGGTGATATTGGTGGTCACCGTCCAGCCAACGCTGCTGTTCAGCGTGCTGGAGACGACCCGCGTCCAGGAGCAGGAGCTCACGCAGTCGTAATCGACCATGCTGGGCTGGTTGAGGGTCTTCGGCTCGCCGCCGAGAGATGGGTTGGCAGCCACGTAGTTGGCATGCGTCTCGTGCATCACCAGACCTGCAATGGCCGCGTCGGACAGATACAGGCGACCCGAGCCCATATCGTACGGGTCGGCCGGGGTGACGCCGTCGCTATCCAGCACCGGTGCCGGATCGGCGGTCATCGCCAGGGCGGATTTGACCTCGGATGGCGACCAGCTCGGGTGCAGATCGATCATCAGCGCAGCTGAACCAGCGCCGTGGGGCGAGGACATCGAGGTACCCTGGTAGAAGGCATACTGAACCGCACTTAAGTTGGATACAGCCGCCAGGATGTTGACACCCGGGGCGGTGTAATCCGGTTTGAGGAGCTCAAACTGGCTGGGGCCACGCGAGCTGAAGCCAGCCATCACATCCTCCCAGGGCTGGTGGTAAATGACCGAACCGGCGGCGTTAAAGCGCGCCGTGACCGGAGCACTGCTGTCGATATAGTTCTTGACCGCCGTGCCATCCACCAGGTCCAGCATCAGCGCCGGCGGAGTGGCTGCGGTGCCGCCCATGCTGATCGGCGGACCGCCGACATTATTGAACACGGCTACCGCCACTGCTCCGGCTGTCGCGGCATTAGTCTGCTTTGTGGTAAAGGTGCAACCGCCGCGCTGTATCAGCGCGATCTTACCGGCGAAATAGCCACCAGGGAAGGCGGCGCAGCCGTCCAGGCTTGTCGGGTGATAGGTGATCTCTGCAGTTAGATTAGAGGCCAGGACAACGTTCTCACCCGGTACGGATGCCAGACCGGTCAGACCCGCCGGCACCGGTGTCGGTGCGGTGACATCCATCGAATTGGCAGCCACGCGCTTGTGGGTGCTGGCAGCCACACTGGCGTTCCACGGCCCGGTCTTGGCGACCGTACTGGCGCCCGGCCCATCGTTGCCTGCCGAGGCGGAGACAAAGATGCCGGCCGCGTATGCATCCAGGAAGGCCAGGTCGACCGCATCGACCCACGGGTTATCGGTGCCGGAGATCGAGTAATTCAGAACGTCCACGCCGTCCGAAATGGCGTAATTGACCGCTGAAATGCTGGCCGAACCGGGGCAGCCAGGGTTGCATACCTTGTAGGCGATGATATTGGCATGCGGTGCGACACCCTGGATAGTGAAGGTGAACACGTCCGTCCCCACCGGGATGGCTGCATCCACCTGGTTGCCGCCGGATGTACTGGCGGTGTGACTGCCATGCCCATCGGTATCTTCAGGCGTGGCGCCGACCGGATTCAACCCATAAGCACCGATCAGTTTGTCGTTGCAGAAGGAGGGATTGGCGACACACCAGCCCTTGTAAACACCTATGCCATATGGGTTGGTGTGGTTGTAGCCATCGCCGCCGACATCAGCGAAAGAGGGGTGGGCGTGGTTGATCCCAGAGTCGATCATCCCGATGATCACTCCCTCACCACGGGAGGGGCTGCCGCTGGTCGTGCTGCCGTTCCAGATATCATCCGCCCCGATCAGATAAGGTCCCTCATCGGTATCCAGCTCGCGGATTGTATCCGGGTAAACGGCTTTAACCCCCGGCAGGGCAGCCAGCTTTACGGCCTCTGCCTGACCTACCCGGACAGCCAGCGCGTTCAGCACATTCAGGTACTGGAACTGTACCTCAACCCTGCGTCCCAGAGCCCGGTCCATGTCTGCCATAAAGGCATCTTGCTGCACTGTCAGGTAGTCAAGATATCCCTGGGTGGCAGGCGAATCCATATCGACTTTGCGGGAACCGGTAGCCATCGGGCTGGTAGGTGCCAGGCTCTCTATTCCCCCTGTGTATGCCGCCAGAGAGGGATCGACTAGCTGGACGATATACAGCCCTGTCTCACTTGCGAGCAGTGATATTGACCCTGTAGTTCCTTCGCTGGTCGCAGCCGGCTGGGCGCTGGCCGGTACGACGAGCAGAGACAGCAAGACCAGCAAGCTGATGACCTGGAGTGCAGTTTTCCTCATGGTATAGATCCTCCGAGAGTGATCATCGAATGAATTCGACGATAAAAGGTTGAGCGGTTATGTTTCCATGATTATAACAATCTAATGGCGGAGGACTCATATGCGGCCGATAATTGGCTGTCTGCAATTCGTGCTTGACTTCATTTCGCGCGCTGACCGGATCGCCATTAATATACAATGGCAGGGCTATCCGCCCTGCCATTGAAGCAATTTGATGGCTACTGGCCGCTTTTACCGGCGAGTAGTCCCGAAAAAGATGGTTGGGCTGTAGCCTTGCGGGATGACCGGCAAGTAGAGCGTTGGCAAGGCGGCCGCCGTGGTGGTCAACGTCGCCGAGTCGGTCTTGCTCCCGTCCGCCTGGGAGGTGGCCGTGATGACCACCGCATCCGTGGTTCCAGCGGGGGTACCCCATGGGATATCCACCGTCACGGAGAGCATTGCTATCTGCCCTGGATTCAGCGGGCCAACGCTGGTCGCTGAGGCAGTGCTGGGGAAGGACGAGCTACCCAGCGTGATGTCGAAGCTGTCGCTCGGACCGTTGCTGGTATTGGTGATGTACACCGTGTAGGTGATGGTCTCCCCAGGCAATCCGCTCGAGCCCATATCCGGCGATACATCCACCCCGTAAGCCACCGGAACGATATTCATGGTAACCGGGATAAACAGCGTGGGTGTCAGCGGGTCGTCGGTACGGATGCGCAGTGTGGCGGTGTAGGTCCCCAGCGTGAAGGTCATTGTATCGTTGAAGGACACGTCGATAGGAACTGTGCTGTCAGCCGACATGGTCCCGGTGATCGGGTCCTGGCTCATCCAGGGCACTTCGAAGTCCACGTACATATCCATATCGTATCCAACCGCGATGTCGCTGCCAGCCTGGTGCATGCCCAAGAAGACCAGCTTTCCGGAATAACCAGGGTAG
>JAQBDA010000223.1:0-15818 GCA_032124675.1 Chloroflexota bacterium | reverse complement strand
GCCAAGCAATTCGAGCAGGGCGCGGAGCTTATGCAGAAGGTCCTGGGTAAGGACGTGCGCATGCGCATCCTGACCGATCTGAGCGGGCCGTTCGACACCGTTGTGCAGGAGTTCGAAGTCGAGAGCCTGGCAGAGTGGGAGCAGGGGAGGGCGAAGATGTTCTCCAGCCCCGAGTTCGAACAGGCCCGGGAGAGCATGGCGGAGAACCCCTTCGTTTCGGGACGCGCCGAGTTCTATACCATCGAGGCGACGTTCTAGGCTCTTCACCGCTACTGGAATGCGATTTCCGCAGAACTGCTCAACTTTGTCTGTTGAGCGGTTTTGTGGATTAAATGGATTTGATCGCTGTAATGGCCAATTATGTTAAAATAGTTCTCTCGATAGAAAATTGGGTATGAGGTGTATATTATTACAAAGATCACTTTGACAGCAGTGATTCACCGTGAAGAGGATTTATATGTGGCGGAGTGCCCGGAAGTTGGGACTGTAAGTCAGGGATTCTCAATTGAAGAGGCTATCAACAATCTACAGGAAGCAACTGAGCTGTATCTAGAAGAATTTCCTCGGGATGATATCCCTCGTTCTTTACTGACAACCTTCGAAGTCCCGGCATATGCCTAGGCTTAAACGTGTATCTGGGGAGCAAGCAATTCGCGCCTTGGAAAAACTCGGTTTTGTGAGAGTACGTCAGCGGGGAAGTCATGTTATTCTCTAACGTGAAACTTCCGAAGGTACGTTGGGTTGCGTCGTTCCACTGCATCGTGAATTGGCAATTGGCACTTTACGGGGAATTTTGCGTCAAGCACAAGTGACACCCGAAGAGTCCATATCCAAAATGCGACATTTGTCTGCTTATATAACATTTGTGAGCTATCTTCTGATTATTGTTCCCTGGAATATACGAGTGGGGCTGATGATAAAACCAGCCCCACATGTTTTAACAAGCAATATCGCCTAATCTATCCTTTCGGCTCCAGCACCAGCCCGTACACATCCTCACCGTACTGGTGGCGCACCGGTGCCCAGGTGGGCAGCAGTGTCGCACCCAGCTTCAGGTTGACGCTCTCATCCACGTCGATCTGCCCCATGGCGCGCACACCGTTCTCGAACTCGACCACGCCGATCGTCAGGTAGCGCTGGTCGAAGCCCCAGGGCAGGTTGTAGATGCGGGTGTAGGTGAGCAACTTGGCGTTCCCCTGCGGCTTGACCTCATCGAACTGGCGGCTTTTGCAGTCCAGGCAGCGGTCGTGGAAGGGGAAATGCAGCTTGCCGCATTTTTTGCATTTATATGCAGTGATCTCGATCTCTCTTTTCATGCCTGTACCCTCCGCAGAACGAACGCCAGCACGTTGTTGCCGAAACCGCCGAAGTTGACCGTCAGCCCGTTCTGGGCGTTCTTCACCTGGCGCGTCTTGGGCAGCTCGTGGCGGAGCTGGTAGACGATGTCCACCACCTGCGCCACACCGGTCGCCCCCACCGGATGGCCGCGCGCCTTCAAGCCGCCGGACAGGTTGATGGGGATCGTCCCGCCCAGCTTGGTCTTGCCTGCCAGGGCGGCTTTACCGCCTTCGCCCTTCTTGAAGAAGCCGACGTGCTCGCTCTCGGCGATCTCCAGGATGGTGAAGGCATCGTGCAGCTCTGCCACATGGATATCGGAGGGCTTGAGCTTTGCCATCTCGAAGGCTTGCTTGGCTGCCAGGGTGACGGCCTTTAGGTCGGTGGGGTCCTCGCGCTCCTGCAGGGTCTGGGTGTCGGTCGCCTGCCCGAAACCGGCGATAACCACCGGCGGTTTGGCAGGATTCTTGAGCTTCTCCAGCGGGACCATGACCAGCGCTGCGGCGCCATCGCTCACCGGGCAGGCGTCGTACAGGTGCAGCGGGTCGGCAATGGTCGGGTTGTTGACGATCGATGCCGGGTTATCCATGATGCCTTCTTTGGTGATAGCCATCTCCACATGGGCATACGGGTTCAGCCCGCCCATGTCCTGGTTTTTAATGGCTACCGACACCAGCATCTCGCGCGTGACACCGTATTTTTCCATGTACAAGCGGGTGAACATGCCCGCCATGCCGGGCAGGGTGACCCCGTAAACGTACTCTGCGGTTGGGTGGGTCATGGTGGAGACGAAATCCGTCGCCCTCCAGCCGGTCACATCGCGCATTTTCTCTCCGCCCACCACGAGGACGGTGTCGTAATAACCGGAGGCGACTGCCAGCAGCCCGTTTTTGACCGCCGACCCGCCGGAAGCCGGCCCGTTCTCTACCGTCTCTGCAGCTGCCGGCAGCAGGCTGAGCCGGTCTACCAGCGAGCTGGCAATTGCAGTCTGGTGGGACAGAATGCCGCCCCCCATATTACCAACATAGACTGCATCGACGGTTTTATCTCCCAGACCGGCATCGTCTAGGGCATTCAGCGCGGCGTATGCGAGCATGTCCATCAGGTTGTCTTCGTCACGCCGCCCGAACTGGATCATGCCGACGCCAATGATCGCAACGTCTCTCATCGTCTTATCTCCCTTTCAGTCCGGCGATACGCTCGCGGATGGTTTCTTCGTCTGCATACTTGATCTCAGCTCTTGCCTCTACCATCAAGTCCTCCGGGACCGGGCGCTCGCCCACCACCAGGCGGGGCTTGGCTTTGAAGTAGGTCTCGCGGGTCAGGATCCACGAGTCGCCGCCGCCCAGCTCGTGCGGGATCTTGGAGGGGATCAGCGGGTATTCGATCATCCAGCGCCGGAAGCCGATCGGGCTTTCGGCGACGATCAGCACCTCATCCTGCTCGAGGTATTCTATATGGTATTCCATCTTGGCTGCGAAAAGGTGCGAGCCGATGCGCAGACCGCGGTCAATCGCCAGGGTATGGTAGCTCATGCCCTGCTTTTCAGTCTCCATGCGCCCGTTGACGATGCCGACCAGGTAGCCCTCCACCTGTCCCATGAGGCAGTAGGCGCTCTTCACCCGGTGGCGGGACCAGGCGAGCAGCTCGCCGTACAGCCGGGCGCTGACGATATCGTAGTAGTCACGCTCGATGAACAGGCAGGGATGGACGGATTTGAGGATTTCAGGGACGTCCTCGCGCTGCGCCTGCCGCACGACCATCGTCTTGCCGTTCGCCAGGGTGATGAATTTTTCTGGATAGGGTTTCATTTCGTACTGGTGGGGTCGCAGTACCTGCTCTAGTTCCATATCAATTGGCATTGATTACCTCCTTAAGTAATAAGGGATTGGGGTTAATGTTTGGTTCAGGCCAGATTGGCGGCGCTGAGCTGGTTGATCGAATCGACATGCTCTGGATCGTAGGCGTCCCCAAAGCGGGATTTGGGCAGGTTGGCTTTCACCTGCATCAGCCGCTCGTATTCGTCATCATCCACCATCGCCACACAGCGCCCGATGCTGGATTCGCCATCGACAAAGCGCCAGGGGAAGAAGCCGATCGTGACCCGGCGGTTGACCAGCAGGTCGATGTCGCCGCCCACGCACTCGGCGTGAATGATGCCGTGTGGGAACAACTCTAGGTGCATGAGCTGGTATTTGCTGTCATCATAGAACTCTGCCAAGGTGCGGTTGTATTTCTTCTTGAACACTTTCTCCGCCTGGCGCGTCTGGCGCGGCATCCAGTCCCGGATGATGGTGTTCATCGGGTGATCTGCGCTGCCGCAATCCACCGCCAGCCAGCGCAGCTTCTTGGCTTTGGCCCAGTCGGCAAACTCGCGGTCAGGCCCGGGATGTTTGACCATGTAGCGCACCTCATCGGCGGTGGGCATATCCCAGCCGAAGTGATGGTAGCCGGTGTGGATGATCAGGATATCGCCCTCCCGGACCTCCACCCGCTCCTCGACCATCTGGCTGGTGTAGACGTCGTAGTCGCCGCACACATCGCTCAGGTCGACCACAGCGCCCTCGTGCACCAGATAGTCCATTTCCAGCGCGGCGATGTCTTTGCCCGGGGTGTGGAAGTGGATCTCGCCATCCAGGTGGGTGCCCAGATGGTTGGAGTGGGTGACCACCTGCCCGTTAGCTCCGTTGGGTGCCAGGCGCTTGAAGTACTTCACCTGAAGCGGCTCATACGTGGGCCAGGGCGGGGTGGCAATCCCCAGTGGGATGGTTAAGTCGATAAATTTCATTGAAGCCTCCATATTTTTTGGTAGCGGTGTTTAACCGCAAAGAAGCGAAGAGCGCAAAGTTATTTATAAGTTATCTTTGTGGATTTCGCGTTCCGTCAGTTTAAAAACAATGCGCTTGATACCGTGTTTCATCAAGCTCACATTCCAATTCAGCAAGAATCCTAGGGGCAGGTTAGATAGCTTCAAGTAAGTAATCAATTGAGCTTCATAAATTGGTGCTATCTGATCAACGGTCTTGTTTTCTATAATAATGCAACCCTCGACTATCATGTCCGCTCTGTATCCAGCATCAAGCATGACATTCTCATAAGTGACTGGGACTGAAACTTCGCATTCAACCTGCAAGTTGCGTTGGCTCAGCTCATAGGCAAGACACTGTTGGTAGGCTGATTCCAGCAGACCTGGTCTCAGGGCACGGTGGACTTTGACAGCAGCATCGACGATTGACTTTGCAATCTCCTCAATATCCATAATTCTTTTTCCGGCACACATGTATTCTGAAACCTAGAAAAAACGTCTTCGCGAACTTTGCGCCTTTGCGGTTTTCTCTCTCACTGCTGCAGCGCAGCGATCGTGTTCTGAAAGCACGTGAACAGGGCGTGCGGGCTGCCATCGCCAGAAATGCACGCCCCGGTCCATGATCCTTACTCTACCAATCCGGCATCCTGCATCGCCAGGTACACTTTCTCAGACGTATACGGCGGTTCTCCAACCCGGATGCCAATGGCATCGTAAATTGCATTGGCGATAGCGGGGATAGTGGGAACCATAGAATGTTCACCTACGCCGCGCGCTCCCCATGGACCGTCGTCTTGAGGCACCTCAACAATGATTGCCTTGATGTCACGCGGCACGTCGGAGCTGGTTGCGATGCGGTAATCGACAAAGCTTGGGTTTTGCAGCACCCCTTCCTTGAGCTGCAGACCCTCGAACAGGGCAGTGCTTATCCCCTGAACAAAGCCACCCTCGATCTGGGCTTTGACCATATCGGGGTTGATCGCCTTACCGACATCGAAAGCCGCCGCGCCGCGGATGATCTCCACCTTGCCGGTGTCCATATCGACCTCGACCTCGACCGCCTGGGCACCGGTGGTGTAGTGCACGACCGCCCGCGGTCCTTGACCCGTTTCGGGGTCCAGGCCGGTAACATAGGTGGGCATGAAATTGCCGCGCCCCAGCACAGGGCCGCCGACCCAACCCTGATCGTCAGGAAGAGGGATGCCGTAGATGGCGATATTCTTCAGGGAGATAGCTTCCTCCGACTTGTAGGAGATCACCTTGCCATCGATAATGTCCAGGTCCTCGGGGTTCTCATCCCAGGCCTGGGCAACCACCTCCAGGATCTGCCGGCGGGCATCGCGAGCTGCAGCACTGACGGCATTGCCCATGCTCCAGGTCAGGCGGCTGGCAACCGTCTGCCATTCGTAAGGGCTCGAGTCGGTATCCAGCATATTGGCCATCCGCACCCAATCCATCGGCACACCCAGGGCAGCCGCGGCCATCTGGGCGGCAACGGTGAAGGAACCCTGCCCGATCTCCTGCCCGCCGACGCTGACAATGACTGTGCCATCCTCGTTCAGTGCGACGCGGGCGCTGGAGCCGGCATTAGGCGGCATTGCCGGTGCTTTCCACATCAGAGCGATACCCTTACCGCGGCGTTTGTTCGGGGCGCTGGGCAGGTCTTTTTTGCCCCAAGCTATGGCGTCGGCTGTCTTAGTCAGGCATTCTGACAGCCCGGTGGGGTGCATGGTCATACCGGTGACCAGCGTATCGCCGCCCTGGACGCAGTTGATCTTGCGAAACTGAACCGGGTCCATACCCAGGGCGTGCGCCAGCTCGTCAATGCACTGCTCCAACCCGGCGTGCATCTCGGGCATACCAAAACCGCGCATCGGCCCGGTTACCGGATGGTTTGTATAAACGCAGTAGCTGTCTGTGTTAACGTTTGGCACATCGTAGGGACCGCTGCTGCTGTAGCCCGCGGCACGGGTCATGTTTACGCCGTATTCTGTATATGCCCCACCGTCCCAGTAGAATCTGTTTTCCATCGCCAGCAAATTGCCATCCTGGTCACAGCCCATCTTGAAATGCGCTACCACACCCTGGCGCACAAAAGTAGTGTAGAACTCCTCCTCCCGAGTCAGGCGCAGCTTGACCGGGCGACCATTGGTTTTTGCGGCGATGACAACTGCCAGGGCTTCCATGCTCACCCCGGCTTTGCTGCCAAACCCGCCGCCCACGTAGGGGGCGATTACCTGGAGTTTGGATTGCGATATACCCAGCGCCTTGGTAATCAGGTAGCGTTGGGCGAACGGTGACTGTGAACTGCCCCACAGGGTAATCTTGCCGTCTTCGCCCGCACGGGCAACGGCGACATGCGGTTCGATCGGGACATGCTGCACCTGGGGGATGCGGTATGTCCGCTCAACTATAGCGGCACACTGCGGCCAGGCTGCCTCTATATCGCCCTTTCGGATGCGGAAATGGTTGGCGATATTCGTGCCAGGTTTGGGAAATATGAAATTTGCAACCTCGTAATCACCCAATTCTGGATGGAGCAGCGGTGCTTCGGGGCGGATGCCGTACTCGGGATCAAACACACCTGGCAGAGGCTCATACTCGACCTCGATCAGGTCGAGCGCCTTCTCGGCGATCTGTTCGCTGACTGCGGCAACAACGGCGACCGGGTCACCTACGTATCGCACGCGATCCCGGCATAGGATGTGCCGGTCTTGCAGATACAGACCGATGAATCCGGGGGTATCCTCACCGGTAGCAATAGCCTTCACGCCGGGCAGGGCGAGTGCCCGGCTGGTATCGATATGCTTGATCAATGCGTGTGGCAGGTGGCTGCGCTTAACCCGGGCATATAACATGCCAGGACCGAACTGCAGGTCGTCGGCGAACAGCGCGGCACCGATAACTTTCTCACGAGCATCGACTCGCGGTACGCTGTCACCAACGGGGTGAGGAGCTTGCTTATCAAGAGTTTTCGTAACCATTAAATCCTCCTTCTCAGTTGGTCACAGCCAACTGACGGGATGCTGCGTCCTTAACCGCATCGATAATGCGCAGATAGCCAGTGCAGCGGCAGAGATTACCTACCAGCGCTTCACGGATAGCCTCTTCCGAGGGGTCTGGGCTGCGGTCCAGCAGTGCTCGGGCGGAGATAAGAATGCCTGGCGTGCAGAATCCGCACTGTACGCCACCATGCTCCATGATGGTCTGCTGAACAGGGTCGAGCACGCCATCCTGTGCCAGACCTTCAACTGTCACGATGCTGCCTCCCTGGCATTCAACAGCCAGGACCATGCAGCTATTAACAGGCTCATTGTTCAACAACACAGTGCAAGAGCCGCACTCACCGGCGTTGCAGCCATTTTTGGTGCCGGTCAGCGCCAGCTTCTCACGCAGCATTTGCAGCAGGGTCATCTCGGAGGGCACATCGACTCGCTCGAACTCACCATTGATGGTCAAGGATATGCGGTGCAATGCCATAATCTACCTCTTTTCATGAATTGAGAGTGGAGAGTGAAGAAGAAAGAGTTGTGGTTAGCTGCCCACCACTCTCTATTCACCACGCTCTATCATATGCCAAACTTTCACCAGAGCTTTCTGCGTTAAATTGAACACCATCGCTTTGCGGTAGCGGGCGCTACCGCGCACATCGTCGATTGGCGTACAGGCGTCTTGCGCCAGACGGGCAGCCTGTATGATGGCCTCCGGGTTGACCGCGTTGGCAGCCAGGTAATCCTGGGCTGCCGTGACCACCAGTGGGACAGGCGCGACCGATGCCAGCACGATACGGAAGCTGTAGCCGGATGGCACCGAACCATCCGGGCAGCCTAAAACAGTCACACCTACGATTGAAAGATCGCTCCAGGTATTGCGACCCAGCTTTATATAAGTTCCTGCGCTGCCAGCCGGCGGTCTGGGCAGCAATAAGCCGGTGACGATGTCCCCTGGCTGGAGAGCGGTCTTACCGGGTCCCTTAAAAAAAGACGCCAGGGGTATTTCTCGTCGTCCATCCACGCCATGCACGTTCAGCCTGCCATTGAAAGCCAGGCTGGCACCGATGGTGTCGCCAGCGGGTGATGCGTTGCAGATATTGCCGACCACAGTGGCACGCGTGCGCAGCTGGTAGGAGGCGACCGAACGGCAGGCCTCGGCAAGCAAAGGATAATGTGCCTGGACGTCGAGAGAGGCAATCAAACGGTTCATGTTCACAGCCGCTCCCAGGGTCAAACCACCTTCGGGGTCATATTGCAGCTCGCCCGTACCGTTTAAGTTCTTTACGTCCACCAGGTATTTGTCGTGCCAGAATCCATCGCGCATGCGGACGAATATATCCGTCCCGCCCAACAGTGCTCGTGCTTCGCCGGCATGCTGGGCTAAAAACTGGCTTGCATCTGTAAGATTATCAGGTCGGATGTAATCAAATTCGGGGAGTTCTGGGTGGGCATCGATTGTCATATTCTACGCCTCATTGATGGGTGAATGTTCAGATTGATGGTCGATAGTGTTATTGCTTACACTCGTTCAACTGCTGGGAAGATGCTAATTTCCCTGATATGCTTGGCTTCTATAATATTACTGCGCAGGCAAAAATATGGCAATAGATTTTAACACTATTTATAGTGCTTGCCACACAATCATTTAGCCATAAAGAGATTTCGTAAGGCTGGTAATTAAACCTCTTCAATATTATACATGGAGTAAGATGAGATGGTGTACATACCGATTGATTTTCTGTCATTTCTGCGTATAATGAATGTAGAATTTATAAGCTTAGTCTCAGACCCGCCAACGGATTGTACTCGCACCGCAAAAGAGACATATGACCTTCCCTGATCTATAGATCCAAATATACAAGGTTTTCAACTCAGAAAGGGTAAAATGCTCCCACTGGAAGATGTTCGGGTGTTGGATGTTTCACGGGCTTTAGCCGGGCCATACTGTTGTATGATGCTTGGCGATTTGGGCGCGGATGTGATCAAGGTGGAAATACCCGGAAGAGGGGATGAAAGCCGTCAGTGGGGCCCGCCTTTTGTAGGCAAGCCGTATGCGATCTATCCAGGCGAGTCCGCCTATTTCATGGCCATTAATCGCAACAAAAGAGGGATCACAGTTAACTTAAAAAGCACTGAAGGTCAGGAGATCATCAAACGTCTGGCTGGTGAATCTGATGTGCTGGTGGAGAATTATCGTACCGGTACGTTAGAGAAGATGGGGCTTGGCTATGAGGATCTGCATGCCTTGAACCCGCGCTTGATCTACTGCTCCATCAGTGGATATGGTCGCAGCGGCCCCTATGCAGCGAGACCTGGCTATGACTTTGTCATCCAGGCAGAGGGTGGGATCATGGGAGTGACAGGACCAGAAGAGGGGCCTCCGTACCGGGTGGGGATTTCCATCGTGGATCTCACGACGGGGATGTTCGCTTCAACGGGGATACTGGCAGCATTGCACTTGCGTGAAATTTCTGGTAAAGGTCAGTTAATAGATATCTCGCTCCTGGATACTTCGGTGGCTCTGCTGGCGAACGTAGCTTCGAATTACCTGGTTGGTGAAGTCGAACCCAGACGTATGGGTAATGCGCACTTCAATATCGCTCCATACGAGGTGTTTCGGGCGCGCGACCGTTGGTTCACTCTCGGTGCAGCCAATCCAAGGCAATGGGAGATGTTATGCGAAGTGATTGGTGAACCGGGATTGAAAACTGACCCGCGTTTTTTGACCAATCAAGATCGCGTTGCCCATCGGGCGGACCTGGCAGAGATATTAAACAGAGCTTTTGCGAAACGCGATGCACAGGAGTGGTTGGAAAAATTGCAGGAAGCTGACATCCCCAGCGGCCCAATTAACACGATCCCAGATGTCTTTAACCATCCGCAGGCAGCTGAGAGAGAATTCAAGGTGGAGATAGAACATCCCACAGCCGGGCCGGTAAGCTTACCAGGCTTTCCATACAAAATGTCGCAATCTCCTGCAAACCTGCACCGCCCGCCCCCTTTATTGGGAGAGCATACGGAAGAAGTCCTGGTAGAGTTATTAGGCTATTCAGCGGAGAAAGTTGCCCTGCTGAAGGTGCAAAAGGTGATTTGACGTGAAGAAAACCGGAGTAAAAGCCCCCCAATTTCTTACGGGTGATATAACCCCATCTCGAACCATTAGGAAATATGATGACAGCAACTGAAGTAGAAATCCGGTCTGGTGCATATTATGACTCGATAGTCTTGATGCAGCTGCAGCGCTCCCTTGTTGCACTGCCGGGTGTGCTTGACGCCGGCGTAATCATGGGCACTGAGGCGAATAAAGATATCCTTGTCCAGAGCGATTTGATGTCCCCGCAGGTCCAGGCAGCCGTTGCAGATGATTTGGTGATCGTCGTAAAAGGCAAAGATAAAACCTCTGCAAGAACTGCGATCGAAAAAGTAGATGAACTGCTCACAGTCCGCCGAAGCTCCGGCATTGATGAAGAATATCGTCCGAAGAGCCTGGAAACAGCGGTCAAATTGCTGCCGGACGCCCAGTGGGTCCTTATCTCTGTTCCAGGACGGTTTGCTGCTGGGGTTGCGCGTGAGTCGCTCTATTTGGGTAAGCATGTGTTTATATTCAGCGATAACGTCTCCCAGGAGGATGAGATCGAGTTAAAGAGCTTGGCCGCGAGCAAGGGGCTGCTGGTGATGGGACCAGACTGCGGCACAGCAGTTGTTAATGGTATTGGCCTCGGCTTTGCCAATAAGGTTCGCAATGGACCTATTGGAATTGTTGCTGCTTCTGGCACGGGATTGCAGCAAGTGAGTTCTCGGATCCACCAGTTTGGAAGCGGCATCACGCAGGCTTTGGGGACAGGAGGCCGCGATCTGTCCGAATCAGTTAACGCCATTACTGCACGTCAGGGACTTGACCTGCTCATTCGAGACCCAGATACAAAGGTGATGGTGTTAATTTCCAAACCGCCCTCACCGAAGGTTGCTGATGACCTGGTACAAGCTGTCCGGCATTCGGGCAAACCAAGCGTGTTGTATTTCATTGGTTATTCCACACCTATACACGCAATAGACAACGTGCACTTTGCCACTACTTTCGATGAGACTGCTGAGATGGCAGTTAAATTATCAGCAGCGATCGGGGAACCGGTGAGAGAATTGGAAATCGGGCGTTTTGCAGCTGGGCAGCGCTACCTGAGAGGCCTGTTCTCTGGAGGCACCCTGGCTTATGAAGCCTTGCTCATCCTGCAGAATTATCTGCCGGCGGTTTACTCGAACGTCCCGCTGAACAAAGAGTTCCGTCTGGAAGATTCGTTGATCAGTCAGGCTGACACGATCATCGATCTCGGCGAAGATGAATTTACAGTGGGTCGCCTGCACCCCATGATGGATAACGAACTGCGGATTCGCCAGCTTGAGAAGGAAGCGAACGATCCACAGGTTGCCATCATCCTGCTGGATGTGGTGTTGGGCTACGGTGCTCATCCCGACCCTGCCGGGGAATTGGCGCCAGTAATTTCCCGGGTGAAGGCGAAAGCTGAAGCTGCCGGTCGCTACCTGGAGGTGGTCGCTATTGTGTCCGGCACAGACGAAGACCCACAAGGATTGGATGGCCAGATACAGCAGCTCGAAGAGGCAGGGGCAGTGGTCGATACCAGCAATGACTCATCTGTACGTTATGTGGGTCAGGTCTTGCAGGCTCTCGATCCGGAAAAGAGCCCTCTCAAAGAAGGGCAGTTTACACCTGTGGATTTGACCCCGTTCAAACAACCCCTGGCAGCCATAAATGTTGGCTTGGAGTCATTCACTGAGAGTCTGACGAGCCAGCAAGCACAAGTTATCCAGGTAGATTGGCGTCCCCCGGCCAGCGGGAACGAAAAATTAATGGCAATACTGGAGCGGATGAAAACCAGGTAAAGGAAGGTGTTTCTTGAAGGAGTTTATCGCTGCCTGCGTGCAGATTGCCATCAAGCCGAACGATGTGCAAGCAAATATTGACAAATCGATTGGCTGGCTGAAAAGGGCAGTCGCAGATCACCAGGCTGAGTTAGTCGTCTTCCCAGAGACAGTCACTACCGGGTATGAAACCGATCTTACCCCAGAGGAACTGTGGGATCTGGTAGATGATGCTCCGGGTGAGATAACCAGCGCTATCCAGGCCACAGCCAAAGAGCTGGGTACTCACGTGGTGTGGCCCTCTTACCGGCGGGGTGGAGAGCGGGGTGTGGTTTACAATTCAGCCATCCTGATCGGTCCCGATGGGGAAATTATCGGCATTTATGACAAGACTCACCCTGCACCGTGGGAGCGTCGCGATGGCGGCGGCTGGGTAAAGGTGGGCAGCCGCGCCGATGTGTATGAAACCGAATTGGGTAATATCGGTATGATCATCTGCTACGATGGCGACTTCCCGGAGCTTTCGCGCTTGCTGGCAGTAAAAGGTGCTGAGATAATCGTCAGGGCCTCAGCCCTACAGCGAAGCTACGATATATGGTATCTCACCAATGCTGCTCGAGCTTATGACAACCATGTATATGTTGTTGCCAGTAATTTGGTTGGTCCAGATGCACACGGCAATTATGGCTTCGGGCACAGTATGATTGTCAATCCAATCGCGTGGCGATTGGCACAGGCACGGGGCACAGAGGAGATCATCGCTGCCAGTCTTGACCCGGACCCGCTTCGCTACATAACCTGGGGCAGTAAGAGCCTGCAAACTTTCGACCACCTGGAAGACCGCAACCTTGAGCTTTATGAGGAGATCCTGAAAGAAGCTCGTTCCAAATTCGAACCTGGAAAGCGCTTCCCTCGGGAATAGCCGCACCTAGTACATCTAACCGGTGTAAATATTACAAGAAAGGCAGAACATGGATATTGAAAAAGCTAACCTTGAAACAACACAACGAATGATGGAGGCTCGCCCGGTGGTGATTGGCATGGGCAAGGCTATCGATATCATACCCGGCATGCGAGAGAACTTGCTGCTGCACGCAGGCCCGCCCATTACCTGGGAGCGCGCCTCAGGGCCGATGCGCGGTGCGATCACCGGAGCCTTGATTTTTGAGGGCAAGGCTAAGGACGAGAGACAGGCACAAGCATTGGTCGAATCGGGGGTAATTGAACTGGAACCCTGCCACCATCACCAGGCGGTCGGCCCAATGGCTGGAATTATCTGCTCATCGATGTCGGTATACATCTTAGAGAACAAGGTGCATGGTAACTACTCCTATTCGAATTTGAATGAAGGCTATGGAAAAGTGCTGCGTTATGGCGCATACAGCGAAGAAGTGTTGGATCGCTTGCGCTGGATGGAAGACGTAATGGCTCCGGTCCTGGGGAAGGCCATTGAGCTCAGCGGCGGGGTTGATATGCGCGCCTTGCTGGCTGAGGCACTGCATATGGGTGATGAAGGGCACAACCGCAACAAAGCCGGTTCGGTCCTGTTTACGAAATCGCTGGCACCATATATCGTCAGGTCTGCCAATATTTCCGACGTGGCCGCAGAGATATTGCAGTTCATGGGTGATAATGCTCTGACGGTGCTCAACCCTGCGATGGCTGCCTGTAAAGGCATGGTGGACGCGGCTCACGGAATCGAGGGGAGCACCATCGTCAGCGTTATGGCTCGTAATGGCACCGATTTCGGCATCCGCGTGAGCGGTCTGGGAGACCGCTGGTTTACCGCTCCGGTGGCTATCCCTCAGGGTCTCTATTTTCCAGGCTTCACAGCCGAGGATTCCAGTGGAGACATCGGCGACAGCACGATTACCGAAACGGCCGGCATCGGCGGTTTTGCGATGGCATCTGCCCCGGCTATCGTTACCTTCGTCAGCGGCACACCGAGGGATGCTCTGAACGCCACACTGGAGATGTACGAGATATGCTACACTGAGCATAAGTACTTTACTATCCCAGTATTGGAATTCCGAGGCACTCCCACTGGAATAGATATCCGCAAAGTGGTGGAAACGGGTATAACCCCGCGTGTTAATACGGGTATTGCCCACAAGGAGGCAGGTGTAGGCCAGGTCGGTGCCGGGTTGGTGCGTCCGCCAATGGAGATGTTTGAGCAGGCTCTGGTGGCGTTCGCTGAGCAATACGGTTATTAAGAAAAGAAACGACCTGATTGCTCTTAAACAAGCTGGTTCTGTGTATATTTGGCCATATAAAACGATGGCCATATAAAACGAGGGTCAAATGGATCGTGATACGCTAATCAAAATCATGGATGATGCAAAGTTATATGATTTAACTCAGGATTGTGACATCTTCACGCCGCCGTGGCCGGGTGAGAAATCTCTCGAGGTCCACTTCTTCAAACGCGTGACTGGCGCTTATGGCGGCGGACAAGGCGCTAACGGGCAGATATTGAATTGGAGCAATACTGTAGGCACGCATCTGGTTGGAGAGACTGCCTTTCATTCGGGGGGCAGATCCATCGCCGATATCTCCCTCCAGGAATTATGCGGACCGGGCGTCGTCGTGGATATCTCAGATGCGGTTTCCGATTATGGTTTATACACGCCGGAAATGATCACCTCGAGAGCCGATGTCAGGAAGGGTGATATCCTGATTATCAACACCGGTTACCACCGGTACTCCTGGGATCGACCGGACGTGTTCAACCCCGAGGCGCAAGGCGGCGTGGAATCTAAAGAGTTCGGCTTCCTTATCCGGCACCCGGGTCCCTCTCCCGATTTCTTCCAATGGGCGTTGGATATGCAGCTTAAGATCATTGGCGTAGACTGCGGCTGTGCAGAGCATCCAATGAATACCAACATCCGCTACATGCATGCAAATGAGTTTAAAAAAGCCGAAGCCAGGCTGGTAGCCGAATATGGTAAAACCTGGGATGAGATGTACCCCCAAGACGAATATTACCAGATGACGCATATTACCATGCCCAAAGCTCGCCTGCTGTTCGTTGAATCCATCGTCGGTCAAATTGACGAGCTGAAGAATCAACGTGCCTGGATCATGGTTCACCCTATTCCATTCATGGAGGTTGAGACAGCCTGGGCACGTACCGGCGCGCTGCGTCCGCCGGATGGTATGAGCGAAGAGGAATTCTTTCAGATCATGGAATCGGCAGAAATGCTTGATCTCACCATACCCTTCAGCGTGCAAACCCCCCAATGGGCGAACTACATACCCCTGACGGTTACATATACCAAGCGAGTAGGCGGGCAATATTTTGGCATGGGCAGAAATGGGTCAATCTGCAACGCCAGCATCCACCTGGCGACGCATATGGACGGCGAAAAACACTTTTGGCCTGCCGGGCGGACGATTGGTGAAGTTCCATTGGAAGAATGGGTTGGGCCTGGCGTTATCGCTGATATTTCGGATTTGGTCAGCGATTCTAGCGTCTATACGCCCGAGATGATCGAAAGTGTCGTAGATGTGCGCGAAGGTGACATCCTTATACTCAAAACAGGCTGGTATAAATATGGCTGGAAAAGTCCTGATTCGGATGAGTTCCGCTATATGATCAAACATCCCGGTCCTTCACCGGATTTCTCACAATGGGTTGTCGACAAGAAGATCAAGTGGTTGGGTATTGACGCGGTAAGCCAGGATCACCCCATGAATACCATCCAGCGTATCTGGCATCCTAAGACATTCGAAGAAGCCAATAGCAAGCTCATGCGCGATTTCGGTAAGGATTGGGATGAGATGTTCCCCCTGGATAAATATTACCA
>JAQBDA010000222.1:0-3397 GCA_032124675.1 Chloroflexota bacterium | reverse complement strand
GGTCCCCCACCAGAAAGGGGCCCGGCTTCAGTCGCACCGCCAGAGGTATTGAGATCAACCTTCCGATAGTAAGCGCCCCCCAAAATGCTGCCGTAAGTAGTGCCGCGCTGGCATCTGCCAGAGCTGGGAATTTGTTCACAGCGTAAGTATAGACCCAGCCACCGTAGCTCGCCTCCGCCCCAACGTAAAGAAACAGCAGCACGGCGACTAAAAATACCAGCAGGTAATTAACCTTTAGTGCCTGGTCCTGATCACTACCACTTCTTGCTTTAGGGCTGGGCAAGCGCATCAGCCATAATGCGATGGGAATCGCTGAAACAGCCAATATCCAATACACCCAGACAATATTCCCGCTGGCTGCCACGCTGCGGGCAATGATGATCGGGGACAGCACTGCTCCTATCCCAAAGCAAAAGTGCAGCGCATTCATGTATGGTCCCACCCGATCCCGGTACAACCACACCAGCAGCGTGTTGCTCCCAACTTCGATAGCGCCTTGCATAGCTCCTAACAACAGAAATACAGCCAGCAGCAGCCATAAGATCGAGATCAGCGGGATAAAGGATGCCAGAATTCCAATCGCCAGCAGCACGCCTGCCAGAAGCTTGTGGCCGGGCAGGCGATCGAAGAGACGCCCGCCCGCGAGCGAGCCAGTCAGATAGCCCAACGCCTGAGCAGTGAAGATCAAGCTGATCTTAGATGTGTCTGAGCCGGTATTGCCTGCCAATCGAAGCAAAGTCGGCCCGAGTGCGGCAGTCAGCAGACCAAAGATGATAAATGCCCCAAAATAGCCTGCTGTGGATGCCCGTCTCCAGCTGTTTGATTTGGATGATTCCTCACGCGGGATATCGTCGACAGGGGAAGAGTTCACAGAATTATGCCTTATAATGGTGTCCAGGACAACCCAATCATATCACCTAAGTGGTGATGCTGAAGACGAGGAACGAAAGAAGATGTGCGGTCGTTTTACTCTAACTGCTGAGATCAACAGCCTCCAAGAATCATTCCCCTGGTTGAATATTCCGCCGGAGATCACACCCCGCTACAACATCGCCCCGACCCAGCCGGTCGCGGTAGTCCCAAATGATGGAAAGAACCGGCTTGATTTTTATAATTGGGGGCTGCTGCCCGGCTGGGCTAAAGACCCCGCAATGGGCAGCCGGATGATCAACGCCCGATCGGAGACCCTGGCAGAAAAACCTGCCTTCCGCTCGGCATTCCGCCGCCGGCGCTGCCTTGTCCTGGCAGATGGGTTTTTCGAATGGCAGAAACAGGCTGGCAGCAAGGCTAAAATACCCACCTATATCCGGCTCAGCTCAGAAAAGCCGTTCGCTTTCGCAGGACTATGGGAACAGTGGAATTCGAAAGATGGGTCTACCATCCTTTCGTGTACCATTATCACTACCGAACCGAATGAGATGATGAAGGGCATCCACAATCGTATGCCGGTGATCCTGCCCGAGGACGCATACCAGAGCTGGCTGGACCCCGCGGAAAAACAACCCGACCAGCTGTCTGCGCTCTTACAGCCCTATCCCGCTGAACTGATGGCAGCTTATCCTGTATCCACATTGGTAAACAACCCCCGCAACGATCTACCCCAATGTGTGGCACCAATAGCTTGATTTCCCCCCTTACCGATCAATTTACAGCTGCCGGGTAATAGTACCTGGTTCATCAACCTCCCAAATTTGTTAAGATTATAGGATTATTGTGCAGCAATTACAGAAATTCAGAAACAAACCTGAGAATTCTTCGTTCAATTTTTTGAATAGCAGTGATTTACACATGATTAGAACAGGATTGCAGGTCAAAAAAAATACCAGGCTCTTTGTTGGTTCAGAGCAGTTACTGCAGCCCTCCCAACCACAACTGCATATTCGATCAGGAGGGATTTGATGCGTATCGGATTTATTTCTACCCGCTTAAAAGGCACAGATGGAGTTTCTTTAGAAGTCGAAAAGTGGTCGCGCGTACTGCACAGGCTTGGTCATGATGTTTTTTACTGCGCCGGTGAGCTAGGAGGCTACGCAAAGAACGGCACGCTTATACCCAAACTGCATTTTCAACACCAGTCGATCATCAAACTGAGCGAGCGCGCCTTCGGAGAAGGGAACCACGAAGACCCACGCTTGCTGTGCGATGAGATCTACCAGGCGGCAGATGAGATCCGTGCTCCACTGCGGCAATTTATCCGTGGCAACCAGATCGACCTGATCATCGTTCAAAACGCGCTGACCATCCCCATGAACCTGCCCCTGGGAGTCAGCCTGACAGGTCTGATCGCAGAGTTGGGATTGAATACGATCGCCCACCACCATGACTTCTTTTGGGAGCGCCAGCGCTACCGGACAAATGACATCCTAGACCTGCTGGATACCACATTTCCAGCCAAGTTGCCGACCATCCAGCATGTGACGATCAATTCCATCGCCCAAAAGCGATTGCTGGCACGTCGAGGAATCGAATCAATCGTAATCCCAAATGTCCACGATTATGGCACTCCACCGCCTAAGATCAACGGCTACAACCGCGATTTCCGCCAGGCACTGGGGCTGGAAAACGGTGATCTGCTAATCTTACAGCCAACACGGGTGATCCAGCGCAAAGGGATTGAGCTCTCGATCGAGCTTGTCCAGCGTTTGCAGCACCCCAAGTCTCATTTATATATCACCCACGCTGCGATTGATGAGGGGATCACCTACTGGCACTGGCTGCAGCGGGAAGCAACCACCATGTCGGTTGACCTGCAGCTGATCGACCATATGATCAGCGAGGAGAGATCACGCATAAACGGGCATAAAGTATATACCTTGTGGGATGCCTACCCGCATGCCGACCTGGTGACCTACCCCAGCTTGTATGAGGGTTTCGGCAATGCCTTGCTGGAAGCGATCTATTTCAAGAAACTGGTGGTCGTCAACCGCTACCCGGTGTACAATGCCGATATCGAACCCAAGGGATTCGAGTTTATCGAGTTGGACGGCTACGTAAACGATGAATCGATCGAGAAAACCCGCGCCCTGCTGGCAGAACCGGATGAAGTCAAACGTATTGTTGACAAGAATTATGGGATAGCCAGAGAGAACTACTCCCTGGAAACCCTGGAACGGAAACTTCAAGCGATCCTGTCTAACTTATAACACAGAATGGATTACAGACGTCCGCTGACCTACTCTCTGATAAACACTGCCTGGGGAGCTGGTGTCGATCGCATCCTCTCGGCTGCGCTAGAGGCTGTTGACCCGTACGCAGCGGTCCTCTCCCGTTTGAAAGTGGACGGTGAATCTCTCAATGCTGATGGTCAAGTCTACGATCTGGAGTCAGTCGGCGATGTATACGTGATTGGGGCAGGCAAAGCCAGTGAGCCCATGTCCCGGGCGATCACTTCCTTGCT
>JAQBDA010000221.1:0-21077 GCA_032124675.1 Chloroflexota bacterium | reverse complement strand
GGCATTGAAACCCTTCGGCGATATGGAGAGGCTGACAAACCGTTATGTAGGTGGAACTGCCCTGCCCCGGGATTTGGTCGCACTGCGCAGCACCTTGCCGCATTTACCGGATATCATTAACTTACTTCCTTCATCGGATTCGCCATTAGAACCAATTCTCCAGGAGTTCTCGCTCTGTGAAGACGAACTTGACCTGCTCCTCAGAGCGGTCGAAGAAGATCCCCCAGCAACACTTCAGAATACAGGCATAATCCGTACCGGGTATTCAGCCGAACTGGATGGCGTGGTCGAACGGTCCAGCCATGCCCGCGAATGGATTGCAAACCTCGAGGCAGTCGAACGCAAGCGTACAGGGATAAAGACTTTGAAAGTTGGCTATAACAAGGTCTTTGGATATTACCTTGAGATTACCAAAGCCAACGCCGAGATGGCACCAACCGAGTACATCCGTAAACAGACCCTGGTCAATGCCGAGCGATATATCACGCCAGAGCTGAAAGAGTATGAGACCCTGGTGCTCAATGCTGAAGAGCGCATCCGTGAGATCGAGGCCAGGCTGTTCCGGGAGATCTGTGCCAGGCTGGCACAAGCATCAGTGATTATGCTCAGCACGGCTCGTGCAATCGCCCATATCGATATTCTGACTTCACTGGCGGAAGTAGCTGCCTTAGGCGGTTATACCCGCCCAATAGTAGTAAAAGAAGACTGCCTGGATATTCATGATGGTCGCCATCCAGTAGTCGAGCAGGCCCTGAGCGGAGAAAGGTTCGTTCCGAATGACACAGTTTATGAAGAGGGGGAAAGGGTCAGGGTAATTACAGGACCCAATATGAGCGGAAAATCCACATATCTGCGGCAGGTTGCATTAATCGTCTTGATGGCACACATCGGCAGCTATGTACCAGCCCGCTCAGCCCGGATGGGACTGGTTGATCGAATATTTACACGTATTGGCGCGCAGGATGAGATCCATGCCGGGCAGTCGACGTTTATGGTAGAGATGGTTGAGACCGCAAACATCCTGCACCATGCAACCTCACGCAGCCTGCTGATCCTTGACGAAATCGGTCGTGGAACGAGCACTTACGATGGTGTATCCATTGCCTGGGCGGTAATCGAATATCTGCATAATCATCCGAACCTGCGCTCGAAGACTTTATTCGCCACCCATTATCATGAGCTCACTCAGCTGGCAGACCTGCTGCCAGGCGTGCGTAATTATAATGTCGCGGTAAGTGAGGCCGATGCGAAAGTGGTATTCTTGCATAAGATTATCCCCGGTGGAGCGGATCGTTCCTACGGTATCCACGTTGGACAGCTGGCCGGCTTACCCAAGCCTGTGATCCAGCGCGCCTCAGAGATCATGGGGCAGTTAGAAGCCTCATCTGGCAAAGCGATCAAGGCGCGCCCGACCTCCCCTCACCAGCTGGCGTTATTTCCAAAGACGAATCCATTGATTGAAGAGCTGAAATCACTGGATTTGAACGCGATTTCCCCCATCGAGGCACTGACACATCTTTTTGATTGGCAGCGCCGGTACGGTGACAGCGATAGTACCGAACCGAAGAACCGAGGGGATCAAATTAGCAGCTAACTCGCAATTGGTAATCAGGAGTGGTATGCGGCTGCACCGCATACCACTCCTGATCCATCACTTTATTGGTCCGGGGGAGCCTCGAAGAGTCCCACTTTGTTACCGGTCAGATCCGAGAACACTGCATAATGACCCATGCCGGGTATCTCGGTGCGCAGGACGATAATTTTACCGCCCAGCTTTTCTGCATCTGCCAGGGAAGCGTTGATATCCTCAGTCCCGATATAGATGGCCAGCGTCCCAGCTGGGAAGCCCTCAGAGACCTGGTTTAACCCGCCACCGAGACCCCCGCCGGGATTGAACATGGCATAATTCATCTCCGGCATATGCTGAAATTCCCAGCCAAATAGATCGCTGTAGAACTTAGCATCGGCTTCCGGGTTGCTGCTGGAAAATTCAAAGTGGACGACAGGGTGCTTGGACATGACTGTATCTCCTTTGTTTACCTTTAAGAGTTGGTGTAATTGTCTAACCAATTATAGAACAAATATTCTATTGTGTCAATGAAAATCCAGGGGTTTTTATTTGGCGATCTCGTAGAAGAAATTGGCTCAGCCCTGGATCTCTCTGGCTCGAATCAGCTTCCTGGTGAGCATTGAGCCAGCGATTGCACAGGCATCTGTGGGCAGGTAATGATTGACAGATTTGTTGAATAGTATCTGGTAATTAGAAGGGAAATCTTCGTCACCCTGCCAGACAAGAGCCAGCAGGTGTACCCGGGGAAACAATTGGAATACGAAACCAGCATCACCCATACTGTGTGGTCTGCCACCAATCGCCAGGGCTGCCGCTTGAAAAGTATCCATCTCGTCCGCGAATAATTTTCCCAGCTGGCCACCGGTATAGCCCTGAAATGCCTGGGTGTAAAAGCGCCCATCCTGGAGCTCAGAGAATGCGATCCAGCGGTCAGAGAGTGCAGTGCCATCCGCAGTGTAGAAATAATATAAGATCAAAGCCTGGAATGCGGCAGGCAGCTCGGCACCGGTCAACTTGTCATGGGCTGTATATCCGGGGCAGGAGAGGAGGGTTGCTGTGCCCCAATATTCGAACTCAAATCCCCCATCATCATTGGAATCCTCCATATAGGATGCACCGGTATTGACTGCCAATCGTTGTGGGCTGCTCTGCTGAAGGGCTGAACGGAGCTCGTCAACACGGGCTGAGAGAAGCTGCGTGTTTCTTTCTAGGGAAGCAGAGGGCTTATTCATGCCAGCCCGCGTTCTTTAGCAAAGATTTCGATCGCTCGCAGGTGGTCGGCTGGACTGGAAAAACCGCTGCCCAGCGTATTTAGGGTCAGATGAGTGGCGCCCTCATGCTGCCAACCGGTGATCGTTGATTCCCACTCAGAGGGATTGCCGTTCCCGTAATGCAGGCGGGCTTCTAAGCCGATATTGCTGCGGGCACGCCCGGCCTCTTCGAGATAGCGTTCCAATTTCTGCAAAGGGACTTGTACGTCTTGCGGGCTGCGATAATTGGGCATCCAGCCATCTCCAATACGGGCAATCCTGTGGAGTACAGCATCAGCGTGACCGCCGAACCAGATAGGGATTGGGCGTTGGATAGGAAGGGGATTTATACCGGCATCCGGGATATCGTGCCAACGACCGGAATACTGTACAAGGGGCTGAGTCCAAAGCTGACGCAGCAGTTCTATCTGCTCTTCCACACGCTTGCCCCGTGTGTGAAAATCCTGGTTGAGGCCTGTATATTCTACCGGGTTCCAACCGATTCCGATCCCTAACCGCAGCCTGCCATTACTGAGCACGTCAAGGGTGGCGGCTTGTTTGGCGGCCAGGGCAGTCTGTCGCTGCGGTAGGATGATGATCCCGGTGGTAAATTCAATCTTTTCGGTATGGGCAGCCATGAAGGTGAACAGGACAAATGGCTCGAGAAAAGCATGCTGATAAGTGTAAGGCCCCGTCCAGCCTCCTGGGCGTTGTGGATTGGCGCCAAGGACATGTTCATACGCCAAAATATGCGTGTAGCCAAGGGATTCCGCCGTCTGTGCAAAATCCTGGATTGCTCCGGGGTCAATGCCGTATTCCGTTTGCGGGAAGATCACGCCAAAGCGCATGTGAGCTTAATCCTTTCTCTGCAGGAACTCTCTGACCGCTTGGTTGAACTGCTGCGGCTGCTCCATATTAACCATATGACCGGCATCCAGAACAACATGCAGCTCCGAGGCAGGAATCTTCGCTCGCATGATCTGCATATCTTCCAGAGGGATTATCTGGTCATCGGCGCCGTAGATGAGCAAGGTTGGTACATTGATTTGATCCAGCATCGCCGTAGAGTCCGGTCGGTTCAGCATCCCAAGCTGGTCGCCAATCATGGCATCCAAGGAGATATTGGCCATGATTGCCGCCAGTCTGGTTGGTAAACCGGTTTGGTTGTTATACGTGGCCAGGGACAGCAATTTGGGCGTCATCGCATCCACCACTGCTCCAATACCGGATTCTTTTGCTGTGGCGACCGCCTTCAGGCGGTTATCTCTGGCAGCGGGTGAATCGGCTCCGGCGCGAGTGGCAGCCAGGATGAGTCCTGCAACGCGCTCCGGATATTTTTGCAGGAAAGCTAAACCGATATAACCACCCATGGATAAGCCGGCGATGACGACAGGTTGTGTTATCCCCAGATCGTCCAACAGCGCTGCACAATCATCGGCGTGCATCTGCATTGTGTACACCTGTGACTCCGTGGTTGGTGGGGGAGCGGCTTGTGAGCTGCCGTGTCCACGCAGGTCGGGTGCAATGACTCTCGCCTGAGCGGATAGAGATGAGATCTGGGGCTCCCACATCATGTGGTTGAGCGGGAAGCCATGGATCAGCAACAGAGGCAGCCCGGTTCCCCGCTCGTCGTAGTACATCTGGAAATTGTTTATCTTCGTATACATATTGGTTTATTCGTCAGGTTCTAGCGAGTCGAATGGTTGGGTTTGTGTCAGGAGGATTCCAATGCATCCAGCTGTAACTGTAATTTCTCAGCAGTCACAAGATAGGTAGCCAGCTTATCCTGTTCTTTGCGAACCACGGCAGGTGGGGCTTTCTCCGCGAAGGCTCCCCCCAGCAGGGTGTCAAGGCGTTCGACCTGAGCTTTGATCTCTGCCAGGTCTTTCTCGAGACGGGCGCGCTCTTCTCTTTGATCTACCAACCCGCTCAAAGGCAGGTAGACTTCAACCGGTCCGATCACCAGCCCGATATGTCCTTCAGGCTTCGTATTCAGGCGACCTGTGATGGTCAGCTGGTCTAAATCGAGCTGGGCAAGGGCAGCCAGCGCCCTGGATTGGCTGGAGAGGACTGCCGATTTCTGCTCTGAAACGAAAATCGCGGGTATTCGACGGCCTGGTTTCACTCCTTTTTCTGCCCGCAGGTTCCGGATGGCGCGCACGATATCTTGAACCAGTGAAAAATCCGCTGCTTTTTCATCTTCCCAGCCCTCGGGGCTGCGAGGCTCAGGCCAGGGCGCGACGATTAGAGCCGGCGGCCAGTCACCGTCTGGGTAAATATTCAAATCGTGATCCTGACACGCACGCTTGATGTGTCCCCACAATTCTTCTGTAACAAATGGTGTGAAAGGGTGCAGGAGCCGCAGGCTGATATCTAACACCTTCGTAATTGTACTGGCAGTGTAATATGCACGATCGCTGCCCTCACTCAATTGAAGCTTCGCGATCTCGATATACCAGTCCGCGAAGTCGCCCCAGAAGAAATCGTAGATCTGGCGGCCTGCTTCGCCATATTGGTAGTTCTGGAAGAGACGCTCCACATCGTTGACAAGGTTTTGCAGGCGCGCCCATATCCATGAGTCTGCCAGAGTCCAATCCGGTTCAGCCTGGGGGGAAGCCGGCGCCTGCGAGATCGAGTTGGTGACGAACCGTCCGACATTCCACAGTTTGTTGGCAAAATTGCGGTTGGCTTCCACCTTCTTCAGGCTCAGATTCATATCGTTCCCCGGGGTCGAGCCGACCAAGAGCGTGAAGCGCAGCGCGTCGGTACCCATTTCCTCCATCACCGTCAACGGGTCAATGACATTGCCGTAGGACTTGCTCATCTTCTTGCCCTGTTCATCGCGTATCAAACCGTGCAGGTAGACTGTATCAAATGGGATCTGTCCGGTAAACTCCAGTCCGGACATGATCATGCGCGCCACCCAGAAGAACAGGATATCATAGCCGGTTTCCATCATTGTGGTGGGATAAAAATACTGGAAATCGGGTGTATCCTCAGGCCACCCCAAAGTTGAGAAAGGCCATAACCCAGAAGAGAACCAGGTATCCAGGACATCCGGGTCCTGCTCTAAGTTGCCTCCTCCGCAGTGTGAACATGCTGTTGGATCATCGCGTGATACAGTCATCTCACCGCAATCCGCACAATACCAGACCGGGATGCGGTGTCCCCACCAGAGCTGGCGGCTGATGCACCAGTCTTCGATATTCTCTAGCCAGTTGTAATAAACTTTGGTGAAGCGTTCTGGAACGATCTTAATCCGACCATCCCGGACTGCTTCCAGTGCGGCATCTGCCAGCGGTTGGATGTTCACAAACCACTGGGTCGAGATCATTGGCTCGATAATTTCCCCGCCGCGCTGCGAACGGGGGACATTGAGTGTGTATGGCTCCTCTTTGATTGTCAGCCCGGCGGTGCGCATATCCGCCCAAAGGTTCTCGCGTGCCTCGAAGCGATCCTGCCCCTCATATGGTCCGCCGTTGGAATTGACCCGGGCAGCCTCGTCAAGTATGGAAATCATCTGCAGGTTGTGCCGCTGGGCGATCGCATAATCGTTCGGATCATGCCCGGGGGTAACTTTAAGTGCCCCGCCGCCGAACTCACGGTCGACGTACTCATCCGCGATGACAGAGATCTCGCGTCCCAGAATTGGGACGATTACATTTTGCCCGATATACGCCTGATAGCGCTTATCCTCCGGGTGAACAGCCACGGCAGTATCCCCCAGGATGGTTTCTGGTCGCGTGGTTGCCACCGGAATAAAGTCTCCTGGAGACCCGGCAAGCATATATTTGAAATAGTACAGAGTTCCGGGCTCTTCCGAATATTCCACTTCCAGATCAGAGACGGCAGTCCGGAGACCAGGCGACCAGTTGATCAGGCGTGGTCCACGATATATCAGACCCTTCTCATATAACCGGACAAAAGCCTCCCTGACGGCTACAGATAATCCGTCATCTAACGTGAACCGCTCGCGCTGCCAATCGCATGAGGCTCCCAGGCGGCGAATTTGCTGGGTGATAATACCGCCATACTTTTCCTTCCAGGCCCAGGTGCGGGCAAGGAATTCTTCTCGCCTGATCTGTTCTCGTGTTTTGCCTTCGCGTGCCAATGCCTTTTCAATCTGGAGCTGTGTGGCGATACCTGCATGATCCGTTCCCGGGACCCATAGTGTGGGTACACCCTTCATCCTGTGGTAGCGGATCATTAAATCTTCCATCGAGACGAACATGGCATGTCCCAAGTGCAGTTCTCCGGTCACATTGGGCGGCGGAATTGATATCACATACGGCTTGCGAGTAGGATCGAAGCCCGGCTGGTTGGGGTCGTTTGTAGGTTTGAAATAACCATTATCTGACCACCAGGCGTAGATTCGCTGTTCGGTCGATTCGAAGTCATATGTCTTTGGCAAGGAATATTCGGGCATTCTAATCTCCTGGTTGGATTCTGGGGCTCGCCAGATGGCGTGTATTATATATAAAACTCTCCTCGAATGACAGTCATCGCATTCCCCCCCACTCTGATTGCCTGGATATCCTCCCTTGAGCCAAGCACCTCCACCCAGGCTTTTCCGGGACGCCCCATCCAGTGACCCTGTTCGGCGATAAATGCAGGCTGTTTTATCAGTCCATAACGCCATAGATATGCAGCCATCCCACCCGTAGCGGAGCCGGTGAAAGGATCTTCTGGCAGATCCGGGGGTATGTCCAGATGCCTGGCAAAGGTATGCCCTTCACCGGTTGCTCCGGAAAGGCAGAAGAGGTGTGGACTGAAGAAATCTCCATCATTCCGCAGCTGGCGATATGCCTGGGTATCCAACTGTATCCTGCGCAAGGCATTCTGGTCCTTGAGCGGGATCATCAGCTGAGGAGTCCCGGTGCTAACGGTCTGGATTAATCCAGCTGGCAGGAGGTCATCGGGAGATAAGCCAAAAACCGGCAGCACATTACCCGGCTCGTATACTTTCAAGAACTCCGGTTTTCGCTGCACCATCACCAGCTGCTGAACCTTCTCTTGCTCATACTTTATTTCAACTGGGATCACACCAACCCTCAATTCCAGGGTGATCTCCAAACGTTCCCTACCGATCTCCCAACGCCCGGACTCGATCAGAGCATAAGCAGTCGCCAGGGTCGGATGTCCGGCAAAAGGTATTTCTATCGCTGGCGTGTAGTACGAAGCAGCAAAATCTGCCTTTTGCGAACTGCGAACGAACGCAGTCTCTGAAAGGTTGTTCTCCCGTGCGATGGCGAGCATTGTCTCAGAGTCGAGGTCATCCGTTTCGAACAGGACTGCACAGGGGTTGCCGCCCAATAGCCGGTCAGTGAACGCATCTACTTGCATAAAAGGATAAACAGGCATAATAATCTCCTCACTCCTGGATCGATAGCCAGACCCCTTCTCTGATTATTTCATCTCGCAGTCCCGGCTCGATGCTGGGTTGAGTTTTCAAGAAATGGCTCCGCGAAACGAGCCACGTTCCACAGCTTGTTCAGCAGCCTGGACGCGGATTTAATCTTATCCTCGCTGATAACGGAATCTCTCCCCGGACTGGTACTGGAAGCCCAATAGCGCACAGCGTCAGCAGAATAACGCTGGATCATATCGAGCGGTGGCAGTGATCCACCTGCGCGGCTTTTACTGATCTTGCCCATCCCCTCACCTGCCACTCCCCATCCAGAGATCAAAATATTCGACCAGGGAATCTCATTGAAATGATAGTACGATTTCACCAGGGTATAGAATGCCCAGGTACGGATGATCTCATGGGCTTGCGGGCGCAGGGAGAAAGGGCAGACCTGGTTGTATAAACGTGGTGAGCTTTCCTTCGTTGATTGATCTTGCCAATCACCAACTATCTGGGGTGACAGCGAGGAGGTTGCCCATGTGTCCATTACATCCACCTCCGGGATGAAGGTCATACTGCCGCATTTGCAAGATTGCGCTGGTTCTGCCTGGCGCGGATCAATTGGCAGCTGCTCTTCGCCCGCCAGAATGACCTCGCCGCAATCCTGACAGCACCAGAGAGGAAATGGGACGCCATAATATCGCTGGCGAGAGATGCACCAGTCCCAGCTGAGGTGTTCAACCCAGTTCCGGTAGCGGTTTTTCATGTGCTCAGGGTGCCAGGCTGACCGCTCGCCCAGCTCTATCAGCTCTTCCTTATGATCGATCAGACTGATAAACCACTGCGGTGCGACGATGTACTCGACCGGTGTGTCGCAGCGTTCGTGAACGCGCACCGATTGGGAGATCCGTCCCTGGGAGATCAGTAAACCCTCGTCAAAAAGAACTTGCAGGATCGCATTGCGGGCCTGCTCGATGGTTGATCCCCGGTATGGTGCAGCTGCCTGTGACATGGTCCCGTCTTTCTCGATCACCTCGACCAGAGGCAGCTGGTACTGGCACCACCAGGCAACATCGGTGCTGTCCCCAAATGTGCAGCACATAACGGCACCGGTGCCTTTTTGCGGTTCTACTTTCTCATCCGATAAGACCGGCACTCGCATGCCAAAGATGGGCACACGGGCCTGTTTACCAACCACAGATGCGTAGCGTTGATCATGAGGATGGACAAATACTGCTACACAGGCAGGCAGCAGCTCGGGACGGGTAGTAGCAATTGGAACGCTGCTGTCGTCGTCCAGTAGAAAAGAGACCGTGCTGACCAGACTTTCTCGTTCCAGATCGTTCAAATCTGCCTGGGCAATGGATGTATGGCATTCAGGGCACCAGATCGCCGGCGCTTCCTGCCTGTAGACCAGACCCTTTCTATACAGATCTATGAAGGACCATTGAGAGATGCGTTGAGCTTCCGATTCAATAGTGCGGTACGAATAAAGCCAGTCGACAGATAAGCCAAGCCTCTTCCATAAGGCCTCATACTCTTTCTGTGCCTCGGTGCTGATATCCAAACATGCCTGGATGAATTTCTCGCGTCCAAATTCCCGGATATCCATCCCAAGAGTCTTTTCTAATAGCCTTTCCGTTGGCAAGCCATTGTTGTCATAACCCATCGGGTAGAATACATTACGGCCGCGCATTCTCCAGAAGCGGGCAACAATATCGGGATGGGTGTACGAGTATACGTGTCCAAGGTGAAGAAGCCCGGAGACAGTAGGGGGAGGCGTGTCGATAGAGAATACCATTGCTGTCGACTGTGGCGAGAAATGGTAAATACCTTCGCTCTGCCAGTAGCTCATCCAGTGCAGTTCTGCCTTATGGGGGTTATATTTCTTTGGCAAGGTCATCCTGGCTCCCATCTCTGGGTTTATTCGCGCTGAAAATAAAAAGACCTTCCGTCCTATAAGAGGACGAAAGGTTTACTTCCGCGGTACCACCTCAATTCACCGAAAATTCGATTTCGGTGCACTCAATCCCTGACCAGCATCAGGGATACGCGCTAACGGGCGTACCCGTGCCGTTCTACTTTTCCAGATGATATCTGAGAATTTCTTCGACAATTACCCCGGGCGACTTTCAGCAGTGCGTGCTGGCGGGGGCTCTCAGCCAATGGCCTCTCCTTCTCTGAATTATTCCGGCGGTAAAACGTCCGGTCATTGTTCAGCACACAGCCTGCTTACTCCTCCCGGTACAGGGATATTCGATTGGGCTCATTATATCCATTTTCCTGGCATAGGTCAACAAAATCTACACACAGATATTAACCTAAGATTAAAATTTCTTGACTTCTGTACATGCTTTGTGCTATCCTCCACAAGAAATTTTTACCAAGCACCTATTCAATGCAGGGATGGAAAGTTGTAGGGTAAGGCGATGATTGCCAACAATAAAACCAAGCCCCTAACAATCGAATAGGTTCGAAGCGGAAGGGTTATGATCCAGCGAGAGCGTGTAGCCGACAACGTATTTTCTTTTCAAAGCGATATTTATGCCCAGGTAACGGCCGGGGCTGTTATTGGACCGAACTGGGCGGTGGTAATCGATACCCTGGCGCTGCCAGAGGAAACTCTGGCGATAAGGGATTTCATCGAACAGGAGTTGAATGTCCCGGTTCGTTATGTAATTCTTACACACTATCATGCCGATCATGCCTGGGGAACATATTTCTTCCCAGGCGCGACCGTGATTGGTCACAGCCTGTGCCGGGAGTGGCTGCTCGAACGAGGTGTTCCATCGCTGGAGAACAGCCGCAGACACAGCCAGGTGTTCAGGAATCTGAAAATTATCCCTCCGCATATTACCTTCAGGGACGGGCAGCTAACTCTGCGGGTAGGAAAGAAGAATATGTCACTTTTCCCACTCCCTGGTCACAGCGCTGATAATGTTGCTGTCCTGGTGGAGGAAGATCGGGTATTATTTTCGGGTGACGCCTGTATGCCGCTGCCATATATCGTCGATGGCAACATCGATGATCTGGTACTTTCCTTGAAAAAGGTGTCAAAGCTTGGACTAGAAAATATCGTCCAGGGTCACGGGGATATCATTTTGCGGGGTGAGATCGAAGGTTACACCAAGGATAACCTAGCTTATCTATCTCAGATTCGCAGGGCAGTGCGTAAAGCAGGCCGGCGAAAATATCCAATGGACATCCTGGATGAGGTAACAGTAGACTCATGCGGGAAAAGCCGTGTGTTAATTGGAGGGCTGGCCGAGCAGCTTCACCGGCGCAATTTAATTGCATTATATACTCAAATGTATGGTGTAGTCCCCCAGAGTTCCTATGACGATGACGATTACTACGATGATGAGGAAGTAGAAGAGCCAGAGTGATCCGAAATGCAACTACAGAGAGAAGCCCTATCCGGGCTGCCCGCTGTTTTGGTTAATGTTTGGCTCTTGCTTCCTACGCCGGGCACGAAAGCCAATCAGACGTTCATTGCCTTCGATCAATCGTTTGATGTTGGGTCTCAACGCCCATACAAGTATAAAAAATGTAAATAGTCCATAAGCGAGATATTCCCATGGACTTTCACCTGTAAAGGCACGGTACGCAAACACCGCCAGGCAGATCAGCGGCACACTCAATGTCGCCAAAGAGGCATAGCCCACGAAATACAGGATCAGCCCAGCAAGCGGAAGGATAATGAAGAAAATTGGCGGCCACAGACCGGTCGCACCACCCACAGACGGCGCTCCTCCGGCGCCACCGCGAATATTCAAACGCCCATTATCACCCCGCTGCAGCAGATATATCGGATAATTGTGTCCCAATACTGCAGCTACCGGTGCGAGCACTTCTAGCCAATGATTTCCTGGAACTGTGTAACGTGCAATGATTACGCAGACCAAAGCCTTCAGCATATCCAGGACTGCGGTCGCGATCCCGTATGGCAGCCCTGCAGCCCGCATAACATTCGTTCCACCCGTTCTGCCGCTCTCAACAGCGCGGATGTCCATCCCGGTCCTCAAACGGACGATCAATAGGCCAAAGGGGATCGACCCGATGAGATAAGACAGTACCAATACCCCGAGAAAGGTTAATACGGGCATAATATCTTGCTCCTCATGGCGATTGATGGCATTCGATTATTGAAACACAGAATTAATTTATTCGTTACTGCGGTTGCTCGATGATAACGGATATCTCTCGCACTTGAGCGCCATTGATGGAATAAGCGCGGGGTATGAACTTACCATCTGATCTTGAGACGATGATATACACAGCTTCGGGATAATACGCTTCATTGATGTCAGTATCGGAAGGATAGCCAGGCCCATCGGGATGCGAATGGTAGATTGCCAGCAGCTCCCAGTTTTGTGCCTCGATATGCTGGAACGCAGATAACTGATCCTTTGGGTCCATACGGTATCGATACGGACTGTGATATACATTCTCCACGGGGATCACATCCACTGCCTGAATCCCCCTGCCTGCGATCAAGCCGCACGCTTCCTCTGGGAGTCGTTTGAGCACATCTGCTTCGATCATTTCCCACAGGGCGGGCCGCATCCTGATTGTCGAGATCATTTGGTTAATCTCCGATCCAGATGGCGGTAAGGAGCAAGAAGACCAGCACGATGACCGGTTCGAGGATCGCCTGACGAAGTGGTAGTTCTTCGATCAGATTGGCGATCAGGCTGGTTAAAGAATAGATGACGGCCAGTAAGACTAATCCAAAGGCAACAGGTGAGAGCGGTGTATAGTGCAGCGCAGCGGTGATCTGAGCCCCTATCAGTGCGATAAAACCAGCCAGGATAAACACCCAGATGCCGCGTAGACGCAGGTTCAATGTTCGCAAGCTGACCAACCAGGAGGCGAGAGCAAGCGGAGGGACGACGAATATTAAACGGATGCCGGAGTGTCGAATGGAGATGGCCAATATCAAGTACAGTGCATAAGACAGTACGATCAGACCCGCGGCTGCCGCGGGCTGGCGCACGTCCCCTGGATCCACAACGATATATTCAGCAACCAGCACCAAAAGGAGCAGGATGGCGCCTAATAGGAATCCAGCCCACCACAGCAGGCCGAGCGGCAGTTGGAATAATGGGAAACCGATCACCCAGGCGGTCAGGGCCGGCAGCAGCCAGTGCTCGACTGCATTCTTCCCTTCTAGGTCGGGGTGTCCCCGCAGCAGCCAATCGGCACCAGATGCGGTCAACCCAGCCACAAGAAAGGCGATTATCGTATGGGTGCTGAGTTCTAAGGGCAGGTATAGCCCGAGGATTTGGAGCTCTACAACGCTGGCGGGGATGTTGGCAAATCTGCCTAATGCATACGCCAGCAGTATTGCAGCTGCCAGGACGCTCAAACGGTTCAAGTCGGGAAAATGGAAAGATTTCACCACAACCGGATTGTACCCTTCTCTGCTAAGACTGCCTAGTTTCCAGGAAAGAGATTTTTACAAGCCTGTTAGTATCGCAACTTACAGAGAATGCAAAAATTCCGCTTGACTTTAATTTATGGATTTTGTACCATTGTGTGAGATTAGTATAAGGTCACAATATGCGTATCGGAATGATGGCTGATTTATATAAACCCCACATTAGTGGGGTTACGAACTACATCTCATTAAATAAGGATTACCTTGAGATGCATGGTCATGAGGTGTTCGTCTTCACTTTTAAGGGAAAAGAACAGAAATATAAAGATAATGAATCGAATGTGATCCGTTCTGTAGGCATCCCCTTATTAGATTTTGGAATATCTATAAACCTGAGATACAGCAAAGAGACCCGCGACCTGCTGCAAACAATGGATATCGCTCATGTGCAGCACCCATTTATCAGCGGACCGCTCACAGTGAACTTCTGCAGGCGGCGAGGTATTCCGGTTGTCTTTACCAACCATACACGTTATGACCTGTATGCACAGGCATATTTACCACCGATAACCAGCACAATCAGTGAGACTGCACTGGAAACTTATATGCCGGCATTCTGTCGGTCGGTGGACAAGGTCATTGCACCGTCAGCGGGTATGCGAGATGTATTACGGCGCTACGGTGTGGATTCGGATATTGCAGTCATACCAAATGGGGTCGATATTAAACCCTTCAGCGAGCACACGATACGAGGGGATCGCAGTCCTTGGGGATTCAGCCCGGAGGATATCTTGTTAATCTATGTTGGACGGATCGGTCCGGAGAAGAACTTGCAATTTTTGCTGCGCGCATTCGGGGGAGTTGCCCAGGTGTACGATCATGTAGGTCTTATGCTGGTAGGGGAGGGTCCAGAGAGAGCGAACATGCAGGAACAGATTCGACAAATGGGTCTTGAAGAACGTGTGAGATTCACCGGGCTGGTCCCTTACGAGGAGCTCCCAAGCTACCTGTCGATGGCAGATGCATTCGCCTCCGCTTCGGTATCCGAGGTACATCCGCTGTCGGTGATCGAAGCAATGGCATCCGGGCTGCCAGTTTTGGGGATCCTTTCTCCAGGTGTCGGGGATACGATCGTAGACGGGAGTACGGGCTTCCTATCCGAACAGGACGACCTGGCAGGCTTTACCGCCAGAATGGTCCGTCTGGTTACGGATCATCCCAAAAGGCAAGCGATGGGAATGCAGGCAAGGGTAGATTCAGAGCATTACGCTATCGAGCGGACCTCAATGCAGCTCCTGGAGTGCTACCAGGAAGTAATCGCCGACACCTCAACACGGAAAGGCAGCCTGCGGGTGAGGATAAACAGGCTGATCGGCAAATGGATTCGGTTATGAGTGACCGAAAGAAGCTCGGGGGCTGGGGAGAATCGTTTGCAGCAAATTACCTGACAGAAATAGGTTATACAGTCCTCGAGCGGAATGTGAGAACCCCTCACGGTGAGATCGATCTGATAGCGGAGCAACAAGGGGTAATTGTATTTGTCGAGGTCAAGACTCGCACCTCACGCCGGTATGGATATCCGGAAGAATCAGTGACTCCGAGCAAACAAGCCCATCTCCTGGCTTCCGCCCAGGCTTATCTGCAATCACATCCAGAACTACTCGGTGACTGGCGGATAGATGTCATCGCTATTGAACGCAGGGCTGCTGAGGAAAAGCCATTCGTCGCGCACTTTGAAAACGCCGTCGGAGACCTGTGAGAATAGTCCACCCAAAGGAAAATGCTAAAAATTAAACACCCAGTAGTCGTAATCCTCGGCCCGACTGCCGTCGGAAAATCGGAATGGGCTGTTGGGCTGGCGAAGAATTTGAGCGGTGAGATCATATCAGCCGATTCACGACTCTTTTACAGGGGGATGGATATCGGTACTGCCAAGCCCACCATCGATGAGAGATCAGGAATACAACACCACCTGATCGATATCGCAGATCCAGACGAAACCTTCAATCTGGCACAATTTAAATCCGCGGCTCGTACAGCTATTGTCGATATTCGAAGAAGAGGTAAACTGCCATTTTTGGTCGGGGGGACGGGTCAATATATCCGTGGGGTAGTTGAAAATTGGACCATCCCGGAGGTGATGCCCGACCAGGTCCTGCGCAGAGTGTTGGAGGACTGGTCACTGGTTATTGGGACAGATGGATTGCACAACCGGTTATCCTGCATCGACCCTCGGGCAGCGGAGAACATCGATCACCGCAATCTACGCCGTACGGTCAGGGCATTGGAGGTGATTTTTCATACCGGTCGCCGGTTCTCAGAGCAAGGCAATAAAAGCCCTTCACCATATTACGTGCTGAATATTGGCCTTGCGCGTCCCAGGTCAGAACTGTACGCACGTATCGATTCCCGGATTGATGAAATGATTGCTGCCGGTTTCGTCACTGAGGTCCAGAGCCTGCTTGAGAAGGGCTATACCCCCGCGCTGCCATCATTTTCGGCGATTGGTTACCGGGAGATTGCTGCCTATTTATCCGGTAATATGAGCCTGGATGAGGCGGTGAGGCTGATCAGAAGGCAATCCCGGATCTATGTGCGCCGCCAGGCAAACTGGTTTAAGCCTGATGATACCGCAATCCAGTGGTTCGATATACAAAACTCAGACATGGATGCCGTTGAGGCCAGAATCAGAGATTGGCTCTTTCAGATAGGCAGGGGAGTATAATCCTCGCTATGGGCTCAGGTGCAGCATTTGTACTCCAGTCGGGCATATTGTGGGTTCTGGCGGCTCTGGTTGGGACACTGATCGGCTCCTGGCTGCTTGTAATCTATTGGGAGTACAGTATCTCTCGCACACTTGAAAAATACCCACCTGATTTTGACCACATCCAGGGAGAGATCAAGAAAATCCTTAATGAGGTACAGTCATACTCCCCGGAGGATCCTCTGCCATACGGGCCGATTGTTACCGGGATTAATCGGCAGGTAGACACGATCGCCAATCATCTCGCAGAACTCAAGATAAAGTACGCAGATATACAGGTTCAGCACCAAAAAATGAGTACGCGCCCTGTGCAGTATATTCTCGGTGCGCCAGTGTACATTTTCACCTGGTATGGAATGAAAAGGAATACGAAAAATATTAAGACGGAGATCGAGGAGCTGCAAGGTCTGCTTGGGAATGCGTGGGCACAGGAGAAAGAACTTGACAAACAAGCCTGGCTGCTTGCGTTCAGGGTTAGGGCAGCCATCACCCAGCAGAAGAACGTCCGCCAAATGATGGACTATCTTAGCGACCAAAAACTATACGGTGATACATTTGATGCAATGGTCGAGAAAGAAGACCTGGCGAGTGAAGTCATCGAACATATCCCGGAATATTTTCTTGTCGATGAGGAAGAAAGTATTTCTGACCACGCCGGAAAGCTTGATGTCTGGGTGGTTCACAAACTGTTATCCGAGACTGAACCGCTCCTGGAGGAAATGCACGAGAAGCTGTCCTTGTGGATCAGTCAGTATGAAAAGTTGGCAGAGAAAGTTGATCATCACCGGCACCAACTGGCTCATTTAGAGCAATTGGTAAATGCGGCTCCGGAGGGAATAGATTTAATCCCTCAAAAGACGCAACTGGTCGCACTTCGTGACACGTTGAAAGTAATGTCAGATACACTCACCCGGCTCGAGGTGGAAAGTATCGAGCCGGTCGAGCGGGAGTTAGATCATGTGCAGAGGATAATTACCGAGAATTCTGTTCATGTGCGGCAGGGATATAACGACTTCACGAGACTAAATCAGCTGCTGGCTGAACTATCAGCTGACCGTTCAGAAATCTCTGGGGTCATTGAAAAATTAGTCCGGTCACCGACATATCCAATAAACTGGGATCGCAGCAATACGCCATTCATGGATATCAATAAAAGGGTGTCCGAGCTTGGCAGTCCTTATGGATCTCGTACCGTAGAAGAGATAAATAAGGATTTGAACGCTGCGCAGGGATTATTGATAAGCATGCAGGCTCTGAATGCCCAAATTCACAGGGTCGAACGAGATCACGAAGACCTGCTGAATTTAACCACGAGTGATGAGATTCAGCACGGTATGGATAGACTGCAAGAATATCACCAGCTTGGTGATCAGATCGCCCAATACGATCTTGAGAACTGGGTGAAGGCAGATTCTGCGCCGACTTATCTGGATGACGTGCAGAACCTTGAAACAGCCCAAAAATTATTCCTCGGACGAGATTTTACAAAAAGCATCCCAGAATCGGAGATCGAACAATGGCTCCAGAGAGCTAATGGTCTGGTAAATGACCATGACCAGTTGAAAGTCAGGTCAGAGAAGCTCCTTGCCCGCTTGCAGTTCATTAAGAGCACAGAAGGCGAGGCAAAAGAGCAGTTCGCCACGGTCCAGAGAGCCTTCAACCAGCTCAAATGGCTCGTGAACAGCAACGTCTTGCTCAAGAAGATTGCAGCCAACGATATCGAAGAAGTATCCCCGCGGATGACGCAGTGTGGTGCACAGCTTGGCGAGCCTCTATCAGGGAAAATCGAAGATAAACTCCGCAGGGTGCAGTCCTTGAGAGACTTGGTGGAAAATGCCGGGAGAACATGGTTGGAACTCTTAAATGTGGATATAAACCAGCGGCGTTCATTGCTGACCGGTAAAATCGAATTGATCAGCAATATCGCCAGCCTGGATGACCCAGCGATAGATAAAGCGCAGCGGCTGGTAGAGCAGTTGGATGTGAATAAAAATTCAATCCAACCCGCGCCTGCTTTCCATCTGGATTTCGAGGATATTATCTCAGAGCTGAATAGTCGGAGCTTGATATGGCAAGAGATGGTTGCAATCCAAACCGAACTTGAAGAGATTGTCGAGACACCTCTGGTAGATGCTTATAAACACGCAGAAACCCAGCGGAAATTATCACTTGATGCTCTGGCTGCAGCATCAAGGATCATCCCCGAGAGCAGGCAATGGCCACCATGTACGGTCTCGATCTCCACTGAGAGGTTGGAAATGGACAGGTTGGAATCTGCCCGCAGCGCGATTGCCAGTAAAAGCACTCGGGCAATTTGGGCGGTAAGACAATATGGAGAACTGGCTGCGAGCTATCAGACTCTGACCGGGAAGATCGAGCGGACCATGGATTGGGCAAATCACGAACAGAAAAGGATCACCGACCTTGAAAGAGAGATCGAAAGGCTCAACAGACGCCTGCAGCAGCAAGAGCAGTCAGGTGCAGAAGACATTGAGACAGTCGAACAATCCCGGCGCCTGCGCGCCCAGGCAAGTTTGACGATCGAGAGGCAAAAGCAGCGCTGGAGCGTATCAGATCCCGGATCACCTGAGGCGGGAGAATATGAGGATATACTAAAAAGCCTGGTAGAGTCGGCGCGCACATTGAGGGAATATGTGGATAAATTGCGTGCGGATAGCCAAAGTGAATTATGATCCAGTTTTTATCCCCACGAAGATGCGGAGGAACTATCAATGAAGCAGTATAAGGTCGCGGTATTGGCGAATTTAAAGAAGAACGCACCAAAATTCGATGGCATGGCGGAGGATCAATGGGATGACCTGGATTCCGAGAAGACTGTGGAGGCATTGATCTCTGCGATCCGTTCTGGCGGTCACCTCAGTGAATTTCTTGAGGGCGACATCACCCTGATCGAATCACTTGGTAAATACAAACCAGATATCTGTTTCAATATCTGTGAAGGGCATTTCGGCGATGCGCGGGAAGCCCACATACCGGCTATCCTGGAAATGCTTCAGATACCCTACACAGGGTCGAAAGTGCTGACACTGGCTCTGTGCCTTGACAAACCGATGACAAAACGGGTGCTGCACCATCACGATCTGCCGACCCCGGACTTCCAGACATTCGAGCGTGTCGATGAGCCGTTGAATGAGGATATGACATACCCTCTTTTCGTCAAACCGAGCAATGAGGGGACCGGCATGGGTGTCTCACGCAGTTCGATCGTCCAGAATAATGCCGAGCTGCGCGAACAGGTCAACCACATCCTGGTGCGATACAAACAGCCAGCATTAGTTGAGCGGTATATCGAAGGCAGGGAAGTGACGGTTGGGCTGGTCGGCAACCTGATTGGACCGGTAGCGCGACGTCTGCCAGTAGATGAATCTGCGCCGCGCGTCCAGTCAGGGTTGAGATTCCTGCCTCCCTTGGAGGTTAATCTATCAGCTTTCGAAGATAGCGATGTGGTGTACTCTAATCGTTTGAAGGTAGCCCTGGCTGAGGAGCTCGATTATCTTTGCCCTGCCCCGCTGGATAATGACATGCTGGACGAATTGAACTGGCTATCTGCAGCAGTATTCCGGGTGACAGGAGCATTGGATGTCTCACGGGTGGATTTCCGCCTGGATGTCAATGATAATCTAAAGCCGTACATCCTGGAGATTAATACACTTCCCGGTCTAGCCCCAGGATACTCGGACCTGGTCATAGAGGCCGCCGCGGAAGGCGTCGACCACACCTACCTGGTTAATATGATCCTGGATACGGCGTTAAGGCGCTACGGTATGATTTAATCCGAGAGGACGATGCCCCCGGTTTTCTCCCAATCCTCATCGCTTTCCAGGGTAACGACCCGGAATCCCTCGGCGTATAGCATCTCTTTGCCTTTTGCACGTTCGGCAGCCCATTCTTTTATGCGTGGCTCAGGGTCCCAATCTCTCATCTGGCTTTTATGCGCTTTTAGAGCAGCGATCTTCGAATCAATCGTTTCAGAGATATTTACGTATAAATCCGACTGATTCCACCCGGTCACGTAGACCTTGCGAGGTTTGAAGGCGAAAATCGATTCCTCTTCGAGTTCCTGGAAGAGGTTTGGTTGTCCGGCTGCGGGGAAAACAGCATCCAGTGCAGCAGTTGCAGCTGCCCTGTGGTCCGGGTGATTGATGTAATCATTGCCTGCCCACACGATCGTTGGGTCGCCACAGATCACAACTTCTGGACGGTGCCGGCGTATCTCCCGCACGAGTTTTTTTCTCAGCTCCAGAGTGGGCTGCAGCATTCCATCTGGCTCGCGTAGAAACACAATTTCATTGACCCCAATAACCTCCGCAGCCGCGCGCTGTTCCGCTTCACGAATCTCAGTTGCTCGGTCTTTCGTCATCCCATTCTCGGCAATGCCGACTTCTCCGCTGGTGCAGAGGATATAAACGATCCGGGCACCGTTCTGAACCCAGCGGGCGATCGTTCCAGCGCATGAGAATTCGATATCGTCCGGATGTGCCACGATGACAAGCGCACTTTCGGGTGTGTAAAAACTGTTCATAAAGTCTACCTCCAATGAATATAACCCAAATTATATCTAAACATCTATCTACGATGTGGAATTTGCCGGCTACCACATAATATAAGCGAAAAGTGATTGACAATCTTCAGAGAAGAATCTATACTATTTTTACAATAATAGACGTTACGCATTTAGCGGGATGGTGGGGGTGTTTTTGGTTGGGGGGCGCGCGCCACAACACCCCACAAAAAAAAAAAAACCA
>JAQBDA010000220.1:0-45757 GCA_032124675.1 Chloroflexota bacterium | reverse complement strand
CACCACAGGCTGCCGTTTACAGAACCCCATCCTGAAAACGCCTGCAGCATTGCCATCTGCGACAAGCCTAATAATCCCCTCCCCCTCACATACACCTGAGCAGCAGAGAGCTCAAACCACAACTCCTACACTGCCGCCTATTTCTCCTATTCCTCAGCAAGACGTTCCAATCGCAGCGATCATTGCCTCCTTGCAAGGATTACCCCTGGATACTTTTTTCGAAGAGTCATTCAAGCAGCTGATGCTGCGCGACCCCGAGCTGATCACAGAGCTTGGCCTGACCGATAAATTCGGCGTGCGCAATGACCGACTCAACGATCTGTCGGAAGAGTACCTGCTGGACACCCAGAGGCTGCAATTGGCAGTTCTTGACCTGCTCAGATCGTATCCGAGAGATACTCTTTCAAGTGAACAGCAGCTATCGTTCGATGTATACCAATGGTATCTCGAAAACCTCGCTCAGGGTCACCCATACCTGTACCACAATTATCCTGTACACCATTACCTGAACGGCTATCATTTCGACCTGGACTTCTTGCTGACCAATCTGCACCCTCTGGAGGATGAATCAGATGTGCAAGATTATATTGCCCGCCTGTCACAGGTGGACGACCAGGTCAGCCAGCTGCTGGTTGGTCTCGAAAAACGGGAAGCCTTACAGGCGGTACCACCCTTGGAAATCCTGGATATGACTACCCAAAATATGATCGTATATCTTGGAGCGCCGGCTGCTGATATTGAATATATAGAAGCGCAGGCTCTTCCTGTCTATACGAAATTAAGTGAAAAAATATCCGCTATTGAGAGCATACCTGAAGTGAAGAAAGTAGAGTATCTCGACAGTGCCAGGAAAGAAATTGCAGAAGGTTTCATCCCTGCCTACGTGGCACTGATCTCCTACCTGGAGGGCTTAAAACCAGCCGCTCCGGGCGAAGCTGGCGTGCAGAAAATCCCGGATGGTGAGGATTATTATGCTTACCTGCTGCGCAAGGAGACTTCCACTGCTCTGACCGCGGATGAGATCCATGCCCTGGGACTGAGAGAAGTCGAGCGCATCAGCGCCGAGATGGCAGAAGTATTCAACCAGATGGGTATTAACCCAGGAGCCGGGATATCATCGCAAATGCCCAAGGCAGTCGACGCCTGTGGATATATCGATGGCACCACCGGCTCTGGAAAAAAGCAAGTCATTGATACTTACCAGGAAATCCTGAACGAGATCGAAGCAGCTCTGGGAGAGGCCTTTGATCTCCTGCCATATACCCAGGTGGTGGTCGTACCGAAAAGTGACTTCGGGGGGGGTGGTTTCTACGTGGGCGCGCCGGCTGATAATTCACGTCAGGGCGAGTTCCATGCCGGGGTCGGCGGTTCCCGGATCCCCCGGTTCAATATGCCAACCATCGCCTACCATGAAGCCATCCCCGGTCACCACCTCCAGATCGCTCTCGCACAGGAAGCTGACTTGCCAACCTTTCGCAACCAGCTGGCCTTCAACGGCTACATCGAAGGCTGGGCACTCTACGCGGAACGTCTGGCCTGGGAGATGGGCATGTACGCTGACGACCCGTGCGGCAACCTCGGCCGCCTGCAGCTGGAGCTTCTGCGGGCTGTACGCCTGGTGGCTGATACCGGTATCCACGCCAAAGGCTGGTCTCGCGAGGAGGCCAGGATTTACATGAGACTAACCATGGGTGATGCGGGGGGTTGGATACATGAAGTCGACCGTTATATCGTCTGGCCAGCCCAGTCGACCGGATACATGGTCGGGATGTTGAAGATCCTCGAGCTGCGCCAGCGCGTCGAAACGGCTCTTGGTGAGGATTTCGATATCCGTGAGTTCCACAATCTGGTGCTGGGGAACGGCAGTATGCCGCTGGAGATCCTGGAAGCAGTGGTTGAGAATTACATTCAGGATTCTGTTGAGGGTTGATTTAGGATGACTTGAGCTGCTGGATTCTTTATAGGACAGGTTTTTGACTCGGCTTCAAAAAACCTGTACAATGGATAGTGCAACAATATACAGACCGCATACATCCCATCGCCGCTGACACCGCAGGCGGAGGCTGGACACCAGCCGCACATCACAGGCATTCAACGCTGCCGCTGACCCCCGAGGTCGGCGGCGGTTTGCGTTTCACCAGATCTGTTGGTTTCTACAGTTAGGGAGGGGATCATGGCACACCTGGAGATGCAGTTCCTGGGGGGATTCCACGCCAGCCTGGACGGGGAGCACCTGACCGCATTCGAGTCCAGCAAGGTGCGCGCCCTGCTGGCATTCCTGGCAACCGAAGCCCAGCGCCCGCACCCCAGGGAGAGCCTGGCTGCACTGCTGTGGCCGGACTGGCCCGATAGCGCCGCCCGCAGCAATCTTCGCTACGCCCTCTCCGACCTGCGCACACTGATCGGCGACCGGAAAGCTGATCCATGCTACCTGCTCATCAGCCGTGAGGCGATCCAGTTCAATCTTGAGAGCGACCACCGGCTGGATGTGGCTGAGATCGCCGCCCTTGAATCGGGCGCTGAGGGAACGGATGGAGTCGAGCGCCTGGAGCGGGCGGTGGAGCTATACCAGGGCGAGTTCCTGGAGGGCTTCTCCGTCAGCGAGGCCGCACCTTTCGATGACTGGAGGCGCCTCAAGCAACAGCAGCTGCAGCGCTGCTACCTGGAAGTCCTGCACCGCCTGGCAGCTGAGCTGGAAGCAGCATCCGAGTACGAGCGTGCGTTGGGATACGCCTATCAACTGGTCGATGTGGAGCCGATGGACGAGAGCGCCCAGCGCCAGCTCATGCGCCTGCTGGCCTTCAACGGGCGCGGCGGGGAAGCCCTGGTTCAGTACGAGACCTGCAGAGATGTGCTGCAATCTGAGCTGGGGGCATCGCCATCTGCGGAGACAACCCGGCTGTACGAGCAGATCCTGGCCGGACAGCTAGAGGCACCCACACCTATCATCCACAGAGTGATTGTTAGCAGAATGCCCGCGTTCCTGGAAGACGTCGAGCAGATCGAAAGGCAGGTTTTCGTCGCCCGAGAGGGAGAGCTGGAGCGGCTCAGCAGCTTTCTAGATGAGGCGCTGAGCGGTAATGGCCAGATGGCCTTCGTCAGCGGAGGGCCGGGACAGGGCAAGACGGCCTTGCTGCGCGAGTTCACTCACCGGGCGATGGAAACCCATCCGGATCTGCTGGTCGCCAGTGGGAACTGCAACGCCTACGCCGGGGTCGGGGACCCCTACCTGCCCTTTCGAGAGATCATGGCCATGCTCAGCGGGGACGTCGAAGCGCGCTGGGCCTCCGGAGCGATCACCCAGGATCACGCCCTGCGCCTGTGGCGCTCCCTGCCCATAACAGCCCAGGCCACCCTGGAGCGCGGCGCTTCGCTGATCGGCAGCTTCATCCCCGGAGATGGCTTCCTCGGCCGGTTAGCTGCTGCGGCGCCTGAGGATCCAGGATTGCAGCGTAGGCTTCAAGAAACGATCGCTCAGCAGGCAGGTACAGCTCAAGACCTGGAGCAAAGCAGTCTGTTCGAGCAATTCACCAACGTGCTGCGCATCCTGGCGCAAGCCCATCCGCTCTTGCTGACCCTCGACGACCTGCAGTGGGCGGATACGGCGACGATAAGTTTGTTGTTCCACCTGGGCAGGCGCCTGGCGGGAGGGCGCATCCTGATCGTCGGAGCCTACCGCCCTGAGGAAGTCAGCCTCGGTCGGGGTGGGGAGCAGCACCCCCTCGACAAGGTCCTGGCGGAGTTCAAACGCCAGTATGGGGATACATGGGTCCATCTCGGCCAAGCTGGAGAAGGGGAGCGCCTCAAACTGGTGAACGATTTCCTGGATACAGAACAAAACCGCATCCCGCAAGATTTCCGCCAGGCGCTGTTCCAGCGCACGGAAGGTCACCCGCTCTTCACGGTTGAGCTGCTCAGGGCGCTGCAGGAACAGGGCGACCTGTTCCAGGATGATGAAGAATGCTGGGTGGTGAGCGCATCCCTGGCCTGGGACCAGCTGCCAGACCGGGTGGAAGCAGTGATCGCAGAACGCATCGGGCGGTTAGAAGCAGAACAGCGCGAGCTGCTCGCTGTAGCCAGTGTGGAGGGGGAGGACTTCACCGCCCAGGTGGTCGCCCGGGTGCAGGAGGTGGACGAGCGTCACATGCTGCGGCAGCTGTCCCAGGAACTGGAGAAACGCCATCGCCTGGTGCGAGAAGGCGATGAGCTGCGCGCCAACGGCAGGCCGCTCTCGCGCTATCGTTTCGCCCACCACCTGTTTCAACGCTACCTGTACGACGACCTCAGCGCGGGAGAACGGCGCCTGCTGCACGGCCAGATCGCCGCTGCGCTGGAAGCGCTGTACGCAGATCACCCCAATGAAATCGCCGTGCAGTTAGCCTACCACTATGGATTGGCTGAGAACCGGGAGAAAGAGCTTACCTACCTCTCCCAGGCCGGCCAGCAGGCGTTAGCCTCCTACGCCCACCAGGAGGCGGAGACCTACTTCCGCAGAGCATTGGACATTTTGGCCGATGAGGGCGAGAGGGCGGACCTGCTGTCCGGTCTTGGGGAGGCATATTTGGGGCAAAGCCGCTTCGCAGAAGCGATCGAGATATTTCGGGAGGGGATTGAGTTGTATTCGTCTCTGGGACCTGAAGGCCAGAGAGGCATGGCTCGCTTATATGCCCGGTCTTCATTTGCAGCTGCCGAGGGAACGCTTTTTTGGCGTGGATTGCCTATTTGTGAGGAAGGGTTGGCTGCGCTTGCTGATGCGCCCGAGAGTCGCGAATTGGCGCTCCTGCTGTCCGAAGCGGGACGAGTGAATTGCTTTGCTGGATTCCATGAGAAAGCCAGGACGCTGTGCGAGCAAGCTTTGGCGATGGCGGAGCGCCTTGGGGCGCTGGATGTGCAGGCCGATACCCTGGCGACCATCGGCTTACTCCCTGACTTATCGCCTGAAGAGGCCATTGAGGCGTACAACCAGGCATTGGAAATCGCCGAAGCCGCTGGATTACTGCGCATTGCTTCCCGAGCATATCTTAATTTGGGTGCCACGATATGGGTGTCAGGGGATACGCGCGGTGCCTTTGAGTCGGCTCTCCGAAGCGCTGAGTTATCCCGGAAAATCGGAAATGTTCGTTGGGAAATGTCTGGTTTATATAACGCGCTATCAGGCGGACTCGCCCTGGGAGAGCTGGCATATGTCGAACAGAGGCTGCCAGAATATGAGCGCTTGATTTACACTTTGCCGGATCCTACCCTGGGTGAGCTGACCTCAAAGTTGGTGAAGGCAATCTTATTCGCCCGCCAGGGCCACCTATGGGAAGCTCTCCACCGGGTTCGAAATCTCTTTGTAGAAATCCGTGAGCGAGTCGATGAGCGATATTATCCATGGAGGTACTTAGACCAAGGCGAGATTATCTTAGAACTCCAGCGCCTGGGAGAAGCGGTTGATTTGGCTGACGCGGAAGCTGCGCTCACCAAAGGAATTGAGATCTGTAACCAGTCTCGGGAGGGAGCACTTAAGATATGGACACATTGCCAATTATGCATCTTCCATGCCCGTCAGGGCAGGATTGAGGAGGCTGCGCTCCTTTTGAACAAGGCTGGGGAGTTAGCCGGCCAAAGTCCCACCATTCTGGACCAGATGTGGTTGAAATATGCGCAAGCCGAACTCTCTTTTAGCAAAGAATGCTGGGAGGGTGCGATCGAGGCATTTGATATTTGCTCCAGGCTGCTGACTCAGGCAGAGCTTCGCCCGATGCTGGCACGGGTGCTCACACAGAAGGCTGATGCCCACATCGCCCGCAGAGAGCCAGCGGATCTGGAGCGCGCACGCACGCTCTTACTCGAGGCGCAGTCGATCTATGAAGACATGGGGAGCACAGTTTATTTGGAATTTGTGAAGCAGAAGCTGGAGGATCTTGCCGAAAGTTGATCGGCGTCGACCCGCAGGGTCGCAGCGGTCGGTTGTCATCCGTCATTGCGAGCGAAGCGAAGCAATCTCAGGCATGGCTCTCTATACCGGCGGCAAGTTGCGCTTGATCATCGGATACAGGCTCAGACCGCGCGCTGCCCCTTCTGCCACACAGGTCGTCGGGTTGTCCACCCGGTATGCCGGGACGCCCAGCTCCTTGGTCAGCAGCTGGTCGATGCCACGCAACAGCGCCCCGCCGCCGGTAATCGCTACCCCGCGGTCGATAATATCCGAGACCAGCTCGGGGGGCGTCTTCTCCAGCACCCGCCTGGCGGTCTCAACAATATCCTGCAGCGGCTCTTTCATCGCCTCCACCACTTCGCCAGTGGTCAGTGTCACCGGGCGCGGCAAGCCGCTCACCTGGTCCTGTCCCTGGATCTCGATGCTCTGCTCCTCTTCCTGCTGCACCGCCGCACCGATCTTGATCTTTACCTGTTCGGCTGTGATATGACCGATGACCATGCCGTACTTCTTGCGCACATAACCGACGATGGCATCATCCAGAGACATCCCCCCCTGGCGAAGTGTTTCCGCCGCAACGATGCCGTACATCGCCAGCACGGCGGCTTGCGAGGCGCCGCCCCCCAGGCAGATGATCATATTGCCGGAGGGCGTGCTGATCGGCAAATCGACGCCCAGGGCGGCTGCCAGCGGCTGCTGGATTAGATAAGCCTCCCGCGAGCCCGCCTGCAGGGAAGCCTCGTGTACAGCCCGGCTCTCCACGCTGGTCACCCCATACGGGACGGTGACCATCAGGCGCGGGCGCATGATACGAACAGGACCGCTCAGTTTTCGCAGCAGCGCTTCCAGCAGATATTCAGTGACTTCGTAATCAGCGATAACCCCATTCTGCAGCGGGCGTGTGACTTCCATGCTCTCCGGCACACGCCCGTACATATCCTGGGCTTCTTTCCCCCAGGCGACCATCTTCTGCTCGTCGACGACGATGGCAGCCATATTGGGCTCTTCCAGCACAACCCGCTCGCCTTCGACGACGCGCAGGTACATCGTGCCCAGGTCGATGCCCAGTTCCTTTGTGAAAAGCGCCATGACTCTCTAAGAGTCTCCCTCACCCATGCTGAACGGTCGTCTGGTGCTGCCGCGCCGGTAGCGCCGGGCAGCCTCCAGGCGCAGATTGGAACGCTTCAAAGCTGCTTCCATCGCCAGATAGGTATCTGTATCCGGCGGGGGACCCTGTTTCAAGAACTCCTCCGCCCGTCTGCGGGCTGCCTCCGCCCGGGAGATATCGATCTCCTCCACGTTCTCAGCCGCATCCGCCAGCACGGTAACGATTTCCGGCTGGACTTCGACCACCCCGCCGGCAATGGCGAACACCTCTTCTGCTTCACCGCTGCGCACTTTCAAGAACCCGAATCGCAATGTCGATAGCAGCGGGGCGTGGTTGGGCAGGATGCCCATTTCGCCGGCTTCTCCCGGCAGGATGACAATATCCACATCCCCTTCGAAAACCAGGCGGTCTTGAGAGACAATTTCACAACGTATTGTCATGATACTCCTGGAAAGGAGAGAATGGAGATTAGAGTAAAAAGAGTTGTTAGACGACTCTCGGTTCTCTTTTCTCTATTCTCGATCATAAACTCTCCGCTTTCTCCCTGGCCTCTTCGATGGTTCCGACCATCATGAATGCCTGCTCAGGCAGGTCGTCATGCTGACCATCGAGGATCTCCCTGAAGCTGCGCACAGAATCGCGCAGGCTAACATAACGACCTTCCAGACCGGTAAACTGCTGGGCGACGTAGAATGGCTGGGAGAAAAAGCGCTCGATCTTGCGTGCCCGTGAAACGATCAGCTTGTCGTCTTCGCTGAGCTCATCCACGCCCAGGATGGCGATGATATCCTGCAGGTCTTTATAGCGCTGCAGCACCTGCTGGACTTCGCGTGCCGTAGTGTAATGCTCTTCTCCGACAACATTGGGGTCCAGGATGCGGGAGGTCGAAGCCAGCGGGTCGACCGCCGGGTAGATGCCTTTCTCGGAGATCGAGCGCTCCAGAGCGATCGTGGCGTCCAGGTGGGTAAAGGTCGCCACCGGGGCCGGGTCGGAGTAGTCGTCTGCCGGAACGTAAACCGCTTGCATGGAGGTGATCGAGCCGCTGCGGGTGGAGGTAATGCGCTCCTGCAGCTCGCCCATCTCAGTTGCCAGGGTCGGCTGATAGCCGACTGCCGACGGCATACGGCCTAACAGCGCCGAGACCTCCGAGCCGGACATCGAGAAGCGGAAGATATTATCGATGAACAGCAGCACGTCCCGTCCCTGATCGCGAAAATATTCCGCCATCGACAGCGCGCTCAGCGCAACCCGCAGACGCACCCCGGGAGGCTCGTTCATCTGCCCATAGACCATCACAGTGTCCTTCATCACGCCCGATTCGAGCATCTCACGGTAGAGCTGCGTCCCTTCACGGGTGCGCTCGCCCACACCGGCAAATACCGAGTTGCCCTGGTGGACCGTGGCAATCGAGCGGATAAGCTCCATGATGATCACCGTCTTGCCCACCCCGGCGCCGCCGAAAATGCCGGTCTTGCCGCCCTTCGTGAATGGTGCGATCAGGTCAATGACCTTGATGCCGGTCTCGAAGACTTCAACCCGGGTGGATTGGTCGGTAAAGATCGGCGCAAGCCGGTGGATGGGGTAATGCAGCTCGGAATGCACGGGCCCCAGGCCGTCCACCGTATTTCCCAATACGTTGAACACCCTGCCCAGCGTCTCAGGTCCTACCGGTACCTGGATTGGCGCGCCGGTGCCGTAAGCCGGGCGGCCGCGCTGCAAGCCATCGGTCGAGTCCATCGCTAAACAGCGCACCCAGCTGTTGCCCAGGTGCTTATTTACCTCCAGCACCAGCTTGGAGTCACCGTCCATCGGCACATCGATCGCCTCATAGATCTCGGGGATACCGTCGGGTGGAAATTCGACATCCACCACACCGCCTAGAACCTGTACAATCCGTCCTTCTGCCATTCAATCCTCCGGATAAACTAATTCATAATTAGCAGTTCGCAATTCCTAATTCCTTATACCTATTTCCCAATTCCAAATCCCTTATCCCTTGTCCCTGATTACCAATTCCTAATTCCAACTTCCCTACCCCAGTGCCTCCGCACCGCCGGCGATGTCCAGCAGCTCGCTGGTGATCGATTGCTGGCGGGCTTTGTTGTATTCCAGGGTCAGCGCTTCAGAGAGCTCGGTAGCACTGTCGGTGGCGTTCTTCATCGCTACCATACGCGCCGCGTGCTCGCTGGCAAGCGACTCCAGGATTGCCTGGTAGACCTGCAGAGAGGTGAAGCGCGGGATGATCTCGTCCAGGATCTCTGCCTCTCCCGGCTCATAAATATATGCCGCAGCCGGGCCGCGCGACTCCACCGCTGCGAAATCCTGCACCCGCCCTTCGCCGGTATCGAATTCCAGCGGAAGCAGCTTCTTGATCGTCGGCACCTGCCTGACCATATTCACAAAGTCAGTATAAACCAGGTACACCTCGTCCACTTCTTCCTGCAGGAATTCGTCTACCGCGATGCGCCCGATAGCGGACACATCCGCGAACGAAGGCGCTGCCGGCAGGTTGCTGAACTCCGCCAGGATCTCCTTACCCCTGCGCAGCATCAGATCCCGTCCTTTGCGACCTACCGTCAGGTAAACCACTGGTACCGGGTGGTTGTCGAAATTCTGGGCTGCAAATCGCACAATATTCGTGTTATAAGCCCCTGCCAGCCCGCGGTCGCCGGTGAGCAACACCACAAGCACTCGCCTGACCTCTTCCCGGCTGGTCAGCAGCGGGTGCAGGTTCTCTCGGCCCGGCTGCAGGGCAATATGGGTCAGCACCTGCCAGGCTTTGGTGGCATACGGGCGGGTGTGCAGTACGGCCTGCATGGCCTTGCGCACCTTGCTGGCGGAGACCGCCTGCAGGGCTCGGGTAACCTGGGCTATATTCTTTATGCTGCGAATGCGCAGCCTTACTTCTCTTGCAGATGGCATAGTTTTTCAGCTCTCAGCAGTCAGCCTCGACCCGCAGGGTCGCAGCGGTCAGCTATCTGTAGTCCTCGGTCTGCTGTCCATCTACGACCAAGTGCTGTTGAATGTCTCCAGTGCATCACGCAGCTGGGCTTCATAATCTTCAGTGATGCGCTTCTCCTGAGCGATGCTCTTACCGATCTCTGGCCGGGAGGTCTCCATAAAGCGCAGCATTTCCAGCTCGTAGCGGCGCATCTGGTCCAAGGGCACATGATCGGTGAAGCCGCGCGTGCCGGCATAGATGGTGATCACCTGGTTCTCCAATGAGACCGGCTCGTACTGCGGCTGTTTGAGTATCTCCTGCAAGTGCTGGCCGCGGTTGAGCTGTGCCTGGGTGGATTTGTCCAGATCCGAGCCGAACTGGGCGAAAGCCGCCAGCTCGCGGAATGAAGCCATGTCCAGCCGCAAACGGGCTGCAACCTGCTTCATGGCGCGCGTCTGGGCATCGCCTCCCACTCGCGAGACTGAAATACCCACATTGACTGCCGGGCGGATCCCGGCGTAGAACAGGTTGCCTTCAAGGTAGATCTGCCCATCAGTGATCGAGATAACGTTGGTAGGGATGTATGCTGAGACGTCACCCAGCAGGGTCTCGATGATCGGCAGCGCGGTCAGCGAGCCGCCAGAACCGGAAACTTTGAGCACCTTGAAAGCCTCTGTATCATCATAATCCTGAAGCGCTTGCTCGGCATCATGCAGCGCCAGCGGTCCACCGAAGATCTTCCCATCGCGGGCGTCGCTGGCTATCGCTTCCTCTTCCAAATAGTCCGCAGGAACGATGGCATACTGGTCTGCCAGCCGTGCGGCGCGCTCCAGAAGGCGCGAGTGCAGGTAGAAGACATCTCCCGGGTAGGCTTCACGGCCGGGCGGGCGGCGCAGCAGCAGGGAGACCTGGCGGTACGCCCAGGCGTGCTTGGACAGATCGTCATACACCACAAGGGCATCGCGGCCGGTCTCCATAAACTCTTCCCCGATGGCACAACCGGCGTAAGGGGCAATATACTGCAAAGCGGCTGACTCGTCGGCTGCGGCGATCACCACAGTCGTATATTCCATCGCCCCGGCTTTTTCCAGGGTCGCCACTGTGCGGGCAATGGCAGCTTTTTTCTGGCCGATCGCCACATAGATGCACAACAGGTCTTTGCCCTTCTGGTTGATGATGGTATCGATAGCAATGGCCGTCTTGCCGGTCTGGCGGTCGCCGATGATCAGCTCGCGTTGGCCGCGCCCAATGGGGATCATCGAATCAATGGCTTTGATCCCGGTCTGGACGGGAGCATCCACGTCTTTACGGAAAACTACACCTGGTGCAATACGTTCAATCGGGCGGAAGCTGCTGGACTGCACAGGGCCTTTGCCATCCACCGGCTGTCCCAGCGCATTGACCACCCTGCCGATCATCCCATCCCCGACTGGTATAGAGGCGATCCGCCCGGTCGATCGCACCCGGGAGCCTTCCTCGATCCCGGAGTACTCACCCATAATGATTACGCCAACCGTCTCCGCCTCCAGGTTGAAGGCTATCCCAAGCACGCCGTTGGCAAACTGCACCAGCTCCTGGGCGCGTATATCGGAAAGCCCGCTCACACGGGCAATCCCATCGCCAGCTTCGGTAACCGTTCCGACGTCGCTGATCTCCATCTGGGGAGTAAAATCTTCGATTTGCTTTTTCAGATCGGCGGTAATTTGATTGATCAGATCGGACATCTAACCTCCAATATTAGCAATTTGCATTTAGCAATCTGCAATCGGCCACAACAATGCGGGTCGCAGCAGTCTGCAGTCTGCCTTGATCCGCAGGGTCGCAGCGACCTGCGATCGGCAGTCTGTTTTATTCCGTTAAGCCCTTCACCGTCTCGGCGTCAAGTTTTTCGATCAAAGCCACCAGCAATTTGAGGGCGGCATCATAGTCGTCGCGGTGCATGATTGCGCTATGCGAGTGGATATGGCGGGCGGCAACTCCGAGAACAACAGTCGGGACACCGGTGCTGTGCAGGTGGATGGCTGCTCCATCCGTAGCGCCGGCTTCGATTGCCGAGGGTTGAAGATTGATTCCCAGCTCTCCTGCAGTCTGCCGCACCAGATCGCGCAGCTTGAGGTTGGGGATCATGCGCGCATCGTAGATCAGGAGGGTCGGTCCCTGCCCCAGCCGGATGGTCGATTCGTGTTCTTTAATGCCGGGCACATCCCCGGCGATATCTGACTCGAGGATAATGGCTACATCCGGGTCGACGACCCGCACGCTGGTAGTTGCCCCGCGCACACCGATCTCCTCCATCACCGTTGCCACACCGTACACAGTGTTCGGGTGAGAAGTCTGCTGAAGCTCCTGCAGCACGGAGATGACCATCGCCGTACCTACCCGGTCGTCGAATGCCTTCGACAGGTAGGTCCTGGGATTTGCCAGCACGACAAAATCGGCGCGCGGCACGACTGCATCACCGGGTTTTACGCCTGCCGCCTCGGCTTCTTCCTTATTGGTAGCGCCGATATCGATATACATATCTTTCTTCTGCACCGGCTTGCTGCGTTCCTCCGCCGGCAGAAGATGGATCGGCTTGGCACCGATCACGCCGACCACATCCCCCTTGCCAGTCTTGACCACCACACGCTGCCCGAGCAGCACCTGGTCGAACCACCCGCCCAGCGGCAGGAAAGTCAGGAAGCCCTCCTTGGTGACGTGCTTGACCATGAACCCTATCTCGTCCATGTGCCCGGCGAGCATCACCCGGGGCGTCTCGGTCGTCCCCGGCTTGCGGCAGATCACGCTGCCGATCTTGTCCTGAGAGATCTCTCCCAAGGAATTCATATAATTTCGAACTACGGCCCGGACAGGAGCTTCATATCCGGGCACGCCGTGTGCTTCGGTCAATTCTTTTAATAACTTCAGAGTATCATCCATACTGGGGGAGGTCACCTCAAGGTAAATTCGATCAAATGATACCTGAAACAAGGTATCTTGTAAAGAAGTTCACGATTGGGGGGTAGGGATACGTGGGATATATTGAGACGCACAATTTTAGAAAAAACGAACTCACTACCAAAGTTGTCGATAATCTCACCGACTCCTGCATCGAAACTAAAAATTTTCACCGTCGATCTCCTATACCAGCAAGTGGACTCAACTCCAATGACGAGTAAACGGTGAAATAGTTCCATGTTCGCCAAGTGTCAATTTACCGGTAATTTACGAATGGGATCAAAACACAAAGAGAAGCGAACATCCCGCTTCTCTTTGTGTTTAGGAGGAGTTGATTTTGGCGATATTAATCAGCCCGGCACTGGCACATTGGGGTTTGCCTGGTGCAGCCCGACGATAATGCCGGCATTATCCTAGAAATAAGCCTGGTAGCCACCCCAGGGATAGCCTGCTTTTCCAGCGCGACCTCGCCGCCGTTCGCTAGCGCTTTTGCGATGGCAGCATCGATATCATCGACCTCGACCGTGTTGATCGTGCCGCCAAATTCTCCGCCTGCCGGCATCAATCCGCCGTTGATGCCCGGCGTGCTCTCATCGCCGCTGGTCACCAGCCAGTAATCGACCGGACCTTCCCACTTTTCCACTTTCCAGCTGAAAACCTCACGGTAGAAAGCAGCCGTTTTTTCGAGATCGTCTGAGGCCAGCTCGAAGTGTGTGATTCGGTTCATGGTATTATCTCTTTATATTTAGATAGATAGGGTCTGATTACACGATATTATATACAAGAACATGTGTTCTGTCAAGATTTATAAACTTAAGTTGAGACAAAAGTTCGGACATCGATTTCATGGGGTGAAAATTGCGAGGTCGGAAGGGGCGTGGCAATCTCCAGAAATTCTGTTGAGATCGATTCGCTATCCCTAGAGATGACGTTTTCTACTGAACGAGCGAGGATGGAACGATGAAACAGACTGCTGAAGATACCACCGATCATAACGACGAAAAGAGCAAAACAGAAATCAATCTCGCCAAGATCGGCTTGATTAGCGCTATTGCGGTGGCAGTAATTGGCTTGCTTAGTACTGCTGTGAGCGCATATTTTACTTCACAAACTGCCCAAGCTCCGATCATTATTCCAATTCAGGCCACACAGACCGCAGAGGCAAAATCTATCAATAGCTTAGTTCCCATTTCCCCCACTGGGACCACCAATATACCTGCGTCAACAACTGAATCCTCAATGACAGCAACTTTACCAGATCAAAATCCCACCGTAATGCCCACAAATATGCCGACGGTGCTGCCAACCGAAAGCAATCAGGATTGGACATCTATCTTCCAAATATACACATTAGGTACTTGTGCGCAGCCAGTAGTTTTACCCTCATCGATTGATTTCGAGGAAGATCCAGAAACAGTAGCCTTACAAATTAATGCGGCAGCCAGCAGTAACGAGGTTGAAAAATGGCAGATTGGTCCAGGGGGAAGACGAATTATCACTCTGGCACGAAATATTGTTAGCAAGATTGAGAATAAGGAATGGATTCAACTTAGCAATACTGCTCGTGTAATCATCCGAGGAAAAGATACTGCACCAAACCATGTTAATGTTCTGATGACCTGTGCAGGTGGAGGGAGCAATCGATTATTCCCACCCATTGAGCTTTACCCACAGTTCAACCAATATGAAGTCTCAACGACTTATCAGGAAGCTGATTATTTCTCACTACAGCCTGGAGAGTTCGAGAGTCTGCATTTCGTATTCTATTGCACAAAGCCTGGAATATATTCTGTAGAGCTATTAATCGATTATTTGTACCTGGATCAGACAGGAAAGGTCACGATCTATCCACCTGACCTGGTGTGCCCAGACTCTTATTCTCTCTGGGAATCATGGCAAATACCTTATAAGTTAGGCGATTATGTTTGGGACGGAAATGAGTATATCGAATCCCCATGAGTGCACTACGGTTGTGCTTGCAAGCAATGCCCTCGATATCATCCCTGGATAACCGCCGGCTCGATATTTTTTGGCTTTCTCGGTCGTGAGAACGCCCCCAGCCAGACTCCGAATAGTAAAAACACACCCCCCAGCAGGAAGCGCGGCGAGAGCACCTCGTCCGTCAGCCAGGAAGCCAGCAGGATCGTCCACACAGGGAACAGAAGGAAGGAGTAGCTGGTTGCCGAGGCCGTCCAGCGCTGCAGGACGTACAGGTACAGGTAGAAGAGCATCACCGTGCCGCCGACCACAAGATAGGTATAGGCGATCCAGGTGGTCGATGATCCTGGCAGACTCTGGACTTCCCCGGCGATCAGAGAGAGCAAGAACAGGATCACAGCTCCGGTTGTCAGGGCAATGGCATTGACGATCACCGGGTCGCTCTTTGGATAAGATTTGATCAGCACGGATCCCTCCGCTAGGGCAAAGCCGCCAGCCAGCAGCGCCAGCAGGGGCAGGAGTGGGATCGATGATCCGATCTCGCCCCCCACGCTAAACAGTATGCCGCCGAAGGAGATCAGAGCACCAATCAACCCGCGCCAGCGGAATTTTTCCTGCCCGTGCGCCCAGGCCAGGAAAAAAGTGATCAGCGGCACCAGGGTGCCCACCACCATGGTCACAGTGGCGGTAACATAAACCAGCGCCCAGTACAGGAAGGCGTAGCTGACCCCCACGGTCAGCGTGCCGTAGATCACCATCCCCAACAGCGCGCGCCCGCGGGGTATCTGCTTCCGACGAACGAGGACGACTGCCCAGAGAATCACAGCCGCAGTTGAAAAGCGAAAAGCTGCCCCCCAGAAAGGAGGCAGCTCCTGGTTGCTGAAGCGGACTGCGACTGCGTTGCTGCCGCCCAGCACGATCATTATGGCGAATGCGAGTATCGTCAGCCCATTTGTGCGTTTGTTGTCAGTCATTAATATCCTTTAAACGTCTGTTGGCTTGACGTTCTGGTTCAGGCGGAGGCAAGCGTGCTGACCTCGTCCGGCGCTTTGGCACAGTACTGGCGATAGAACTTCATTTTTCAGCATTTTCTCAAGCTAATTGTATAGAAGCGACAACCGGTTTAGCCACCAGACACCCATCTGACGTTGGGTGTCTGGACGAGCGTTTCTTCTTGATTTTCCTGCGAGGACCCCCAACCGCAGGGTGACATTTTCAATCTTCCCTATTCGTAGTTCTTTTTACAATTCACTTCTAGAGCGTAATAAATGGCTCCTTCAAGCTCGTACCGATATCCTGTGGGAATCGCCCTCTACCTATGGTACCACTTTGTTAATTTCTGCCAGCATCGCCTCCGCCTTCTCCTTCGTCAGCCCGTACTGCGCCGCCTGTGGCAGGGAAAGGATCACATTGATCGACATACCCCTTGCCATGACGACGATCGGGTTATCCGAGACTCCGGGCAGCTGCTGGTCGAACACCGCTTTTGCCTGTGGGTTGTCCAATATGTCACCAAGGGTCGTATCGAATGTAAATGGCATTAAATATCTCCTTTTCTGAATTGTTTGAAAACGTTTAACCGACAAGCTGTCCTGCATCCGGGTCTTCGGATTGCGCCGGATCATCGGCCTCCAGATCGCCGTCTGGAGCTCCAGCATCTGAGGACGACATGTCTTCGCTGCCCATACGGTCGGCGGTGCCCTTGTACAACTCCCAGCCCTGGCTGAAGATCACCACCTGCGCCGCCAGCAGCCACAGGAAGAACAGACTCAGCAGGATGGCCGCCGCGTTCAAGATCGTGGTCAGGTTGCTCTGCAGGTTGTTGAGCATATTCAGCAGGTTGTCCATCGAAGACTGCGACTGTGATACCATGGCTTCATACTCGCCCAGGCTTCCCGCGATCAGGCTCACGCTTTCCGACATGGTGGTCAGGCTGGCTTGAATGGTATCCAGATTGTCATCCGCATTATCCAGGTTGGACGCCATTTGGATGAACATATCCGGCAGCTCTTCGAGATTGGATGCCAGCTCGCCCAGCGAGGCTGCCAGAGGTTTCTCCGGGTCGTAGGGCTGGTCGGGCGGCTCGACGAAACCACCGATCAGCGGCGCGCCGCTCAACACAGTCCGGAAGGTGTTCAACGAACGGATGGCGCTATCCAGCACCTCTGCGCCTTGCTCGGCGGTGCGTATTGAGCTGGTTGCCGACTCCATCGTCTCCGGCAGGTTTTGGCCCAGGAAGCTGTTCAGCTGATCGAGCATCGGCTTGGTGTCCTGTACCGATGCCGCGGTGGCTCCCAGCATGGTGGACAGGGCATCCACGCTGTCAATCGTTGCTTGTAGAGCCTGCTCGGTGATCCTCATGGCTTGCTGGCTGGTGCTGATGCTGGTGCTGAGCGTGGTAATCGTGGCATCGATAGAGCTGGCAGCGACCGGCTTCACCACCCATACAAACACCAGTCCTGCCAGGCTCAGCAGCAGGCCAAGAACCCCGGCGCACATAACCAGTATCCCGAGAATACGGCGAAAGGCAGACATTGCTCCTCCTTACTTAACTGATGTTACACAAATCCTGGTGAAATTGGGGGAGTTTGGGCGGGCGATGCCCGCCCAAACACCTCCACCATCCCGCCACCACTTAATTGACTGACCATTCAGCATTAATGTAAATATGACGCATTATTATATAACAATTTCCTGCCGGGTGGGATTGCCGTATGCGTTTTCCCCACTGATTTCGCTGTCACTGCGAGGAGCGTACTTTGCGAGCGATGCTGGCATCGAAGCAGTCGCCTCATCATTGGGGGAGCAGGATCTTTGTCGAGTAGATCAGCCGATAGAAAATTGATGTTAAAATCGCTGACAATGATGATCGATGGTTTCAAGCGGGGCAGCCTCTCCTTGCCGGTCCCCCAGGACAGACGAAAAAACCGCCTGTGGTGGCGCCTGTTCATCTTTACCCTCTTCTCAAGCTACTTCTACGTTCTCATGGAGTGGCTGTTCTTCGTCACCAAACCATCATTTATGGATGTCATGGCGACCGGGAAGAAGCTCGACCTCATGCTCTCGAGTGGGGCTTTCCTGCTTCCGCTCTGGCTGCCGGCATTGCTCCTTATGTGGGGATTGAGTTATCTTCCGTGGTTGTCGAAGAGATGGTATTTATTCCTCTATGCGGCATGTACGCTGCCCGCGTTGGTGCTCTCGATCACAACCTTACTGCTGATCGATAATTTCACCTACACAGTCTTCCAGGTCGGCATCGTCACATCACTGGGTATTGCACGCCTGGCTTATATGCTCATCTACCTGCTGATTCTTGTCCTGTGGTACCGGTGGGTCGTCCTATGGCTGACGGCGGACGAACAGCCCCGGGGCAAGGTGTTGCTGGTCTATCTATCGGTATTGGGGATAGGCATACTGCTGCTGTCAGGAGCGCTTAATATGCCCAGGCTGCTGTCCCTGGACAATTTGGGGTCTGAGGTGGGGGCTTTGAACAGAGCCAGGCGTCCCAACATCCTGATCATAGGCAGCGATGGTCTGAATGCAGACCATACTTCGCTGTATGGCTACGACCGAGATACAACCCCCAACCTGCGCCACATTGCAGATGAGAGCCTGCTGGCTGAAAATGCCTTCGTGAATTCCGGCAATACCTCCGGTTCGATCATCTCCATCTTCAACAGCAAGCTGCCCACCGTAACACGCCTGATGTACCCGCCGGACATCCTGCGCGGCTCCGATTCCTACCAGCATCTGCCCGGCATCCTGCGCAGCCTGGGCTACCGGGGCATCGAGATCAGCACCTCGCATTATATCGATGCCTACACCCTGAACCTGCGTGATGGCTTCGATATCGTCAACGAAAGGTCGCTGGACCAGGCCGGGTTCCAGATATTCAACCGCTCGACCGCATTTCAAGATACCGGCTATTTCCTCTCCGTACTAGCGGAGCGGGTCTCCGACCGGCTGCTGCACATTACCTTCATCCGGGAGATGTCCAACCCGTACCTGGATGTGACCGGCGAGCAGCTGCCGAGCGGAGATCAATACCGGGTCAGGAAATTGATCAATATCCTCAAAGAGGCTGAGCAGCCGCTGTTCGTACACGTTCACCTGATGGTCACACACGGGGACAAGTATCCGATCAAACAGCAGGTGTTCTCCGCCGGACAGGTCCAGGATTATCCATGGATGACCGATTTCTACGACGATGCTGTCCTCGAATTCGACGATAATATCGGTGTTGTTCTGAGCGAGCTAACAAAGCTGGGCGTACTGGAAAACACGATCCTCGTCATCTACTCCGACCATGGGCAGCAATACTTCACAGACCAGAGAGTCCCGCTATTGATCCGCTTCCCCGGCGGCGAATATGCCGGCAGGATACGCAAAAACGTGCAGAACATGGATATCGCCCCCACCCTCCTGGAATACCTCGGCCAGCCGGTACCAGGCTGGATGGAAGGCAAATCGCTGCTCGCCGGGGAGCCCGACCCTTTGCGGCCAATATTCAGCACAGGGATCTTCAGGAATACGCTCGACGAGCAGGGGTATTACGTAGTGGATGAGTCACGCAGCGAAGCGCCATACTACCAGTTTGGATTCCTGCAAGCTATCATCTGCCAGAACTGGTACCGGATGGGTTTGAAAGACTACACCTGGGAGCAGGGTGAGGTCAGCGGTCACTCAGCAGCCTGCCCGGACGAAGATCTGCCAAAAGCAGAGGTAGTGCAGATGACGATCATCGAGCGCCTGGCAGGCGATGGCTTCGACGTTGCTGAACTCGGGCGGCACTTTACTGCGGGAGATCAAAAATAAATGACCATCGCCAGTGATGTAGCGGAAGAACAACTGCGAGTGCGCCCACACCCCAGCTTCAATTCACTGGCGTGGCTGTTTTGGCATATGACCCGAGCGGAGGATATTCGCGGCCTGCTCGGTCTCCGCACCGTTTACGGCAGGTTAGGCGGGCTAACCCCATCAGGCTTCCTCATTATACAGAAAGGAGAATAGATGCAGAACCACATTTGTATCACCTGCGGGAATCAACATGCGTCCGGCAATGAACCCCCTACCCGCTGTCAGATATGCGAGGATGAGCGCCAGTGGGTCAGGCACGAGGGCCAGGCATGGACAAACCTCAAAGAAATGGAGGGTTCGTACAACAACGTTTTCAACACTATAGAGCCCGGATTGACCGAGATATTCACGGAACCAAAATTTGCCATCGGACAACGGGCACTGCTTCTACAGACACCAGACGGGAACGTTCTTTGGGATTGCCTCAGCCTGATCGATGATGCGACCATCAAAGCGATCAGAGCATTAGGCGGTATATCAAGCTTGGCAATGTCTCACCCTCACATGTACGGAAGTATGGTAGCCTGGAGCCATGCTTTCGGCAATGTCCCGATCTATCTCCATGCTGCTAACAAGCAATGGGTTATGCGTCCGGACCCCGTTATCGAGTTCTGGGATGGGGATAGTCACCAGCTGGATCAGGGAGTAACCCTGCACCGGTGCGGCGGTCACTTCACGGGATCGACTGTCCTGCATTGGCCCGAGGGTGCGGAGGGACGCGGCGTGCTTTTCAGCAGCGATACTTTATATGTGACCTGGGATCGAAAGTATGTGTCATTCATGTACAGCTACCCTAACTACATTCCCCTCTCAGCCTCAGCCGTTGACGAAATTGTACAGAAAGTGGCGCCGCTGGGATTTGATCGTATCTACAGCCATTTCCACGGCCTGGTAGTCTATAAAGATGCGAAATTAGTCGTTCAAAGGTCTGTCGAACGCTACAAGATGGCAATCGGCAGCGAAAACCGTTAGATTGAAGTAGAGGGCTGATTAGATGACCATCGCACTCGTTGGCAGCGGTGAATATCTGCCTCCCATGCAACCGGTCGACCGGGGGCTGATCAACAGGCTCGGGGAACCTGCCCGCGTGGTCTGCCTACCGACCGCGGCGGGTAAAGAAGGCGCAGAGCGGATCGACTATTGGTCGCGCCTGGGCGTCGAGCACTTCTCCCGCCTGGGCGCTCAGGTCGAGTCGCTGCCGGTCATCGACCGCCAGAGTGCCGGTGATACCCATCTGGCGGAACGGGTCGCGGATGCCAATTTCGTCTATCTCTCCGGCGGCAGTCCCAGCTACCTGCACAATTGCCTGGACGGCACGCTGGTCTGGAAAGCTACCCAATCGGTGTTAGCGGCAGGCGGCACGCTGGCCGGCTGCAGCGCCGGGGCGATGGTGCTGGGCGGCAAATTCTTCGGCTTCCCCTTCTGGACATTTGGCTTCAACCTGCTGCCCGGTACTACGGTCATCCCGCACTACGATGAAGTTCCAGCCTGGCTGGCGCGCCCGCTGCGCTGGCTGGCAGGCTCCAGCACCACGGTTGTCGGCATCGAGGGGAACACCGCGCTGGTTGTAAAAGGCGATCATACGGAGGTGCTCGGCAGCGGAGGAGTCACGCTGATGAACCGCCGCGGAAGCACTCGCTACGTGGGAGGACAGCAAATATCAGCTTGGTTTGAGGTGTAGGTCCGTTCGAGAATGCACCCTAGACAACTAAACCGCTAAAACGCAAAGGTCGCTAAGGAAAAATATAAAAACCTTCCCGCTCTTTGCGACTTTGCGGTAAATATATAAATGCGCGATAGTTAAGCCTGCCAATTAGCTTGATATAATAACCTCCAGGCCAAAGGAGAATTCAGATGAAACTTGTCGAGTTGGCGTTCTTCACTGACGACGTGCAGGCTATGGCGAATTTCTACCGCCGGCTGCTGGGCGCTGAACCGGTCGCACAGTCAGAAGGTATGGCGATCTTCATGGTCGGGGAAACCAAGATCTTCATCCACCGCACCTATTCCCCAACCGAAGGCGACCTGCCGCCCGAAGATCATATCGCACTGGAGGTGGACGACGTCGACGCCGCCAGCCAGGCGCTTGTACAGCAGGGTCTTACCCTGGAAATCCCACCCGCGGACTACTATTGGGGGCGCTCTGCCTACCTGCGCGATACCGACGGTCACCAGATCGAGATCATCCAGACCGCAGAGGAGTAATCCCTGCTTCAGCCAGGCGGAGTGATCTGCTCCCAGCTCTGACCGCTATCCGTGCTGCGCAGCAAGTTCCAGCTTCGCGTGCAGCTCACCAGCTCGCCTTCTGCTGCGTGCTTATCCCCCTCACACTTCCCACTCTGTGTAATCGCCCACACCATACCCTGAGGTATGCCGGCCGCGTCAATCGTACCGTCAGGCAAGGCACCGGCGACCGATACGCCCGCTCCCGGCTGTAATCCGAGCGTAAGACCTCTGTCAAAATCATGGCTATGCGCAGATGCGGAGTCTTTTTCCCAGCTCTCTCCACCGTCTTGAGTGGTGTAGACCAGCGTGAGCGCATCACCGCCGCCCACTCCTCTCACCGGCAGCCATCCGACCGGCCCTCCATCGAAGCGCGGCAAGCCCACTTCTATGCTCGTCTCCTCGCCGAAATCCAACTCCTGTGCCTGCCAGGTGAACCCGCCGTCTGACGTACGGAAAAGCCGGTCGCCGGCCGCGCCTCCCGCCGTCCAGCCGTGCAGGCTGTCCAGGAAGACGACCGGCTCGCCCAGCGGCATGCCCCGCTCTTCCCAGCTCCCTCCGCCATCCAGCGAAGTGAACAGCCGGCCCAGGCTGAAGCTGCTGCCCGATTGCAGATCGAGCGCTGCGTAGACCTGCCCACCCTCCAGAAGTGCCAGGGATGCTCTTGCTACCTCGCGAACTTCCTCCTGGCTGAGCGGCAGCTGGCTGGTCGCCCAGGTCTGACCCCCATCCAGCGTTCGGGCAGACCACAGCTCGCTTTTTCCACCAGGCAGCCCAATGGCCCAGCCTTCAGCTGCATCTGTGAAGGTCACACCCAGAATCCGCCCACCAGTAAAGACCACCGGGGTCACCCGGCGCCAGCTATCGCCGCCGTCCGCGGTCCACAGCAGGTTTTCCGCCTCCACCAGCAGCCAACCGTTAGCCTCGTCAAGCAAGCCCATATAACGCGGCTCGGGTCCGGTTGTCTCGATGAGCACGCGGTTCGCAGGCGTCCCTGAGCTCACTCCTGCGAGCTCCATATCGAACACTTCCCCATCCAGCACGTTGCTGTCGATGGTCAGCGGCACCCCGCCGTAGGATTCTGTATGCCCTCCGGCGTACTGGCGGATGCGCTGGTGGTTGAGCCAGTAGGTGGGAGGATCGGGGGGCGTAGGATCCAGGCAGACCGCATTCCACACCGTTGCAGACGGGTCGTATTCATCCAGAATCCAGTGAGCGATCCAGATATCGTCCGGGGGCGGGTCGTTTTGCGCCCAGTCCTCGATATATGACCGGCAGGAAGCGCCGTAGCCGCCGGCCTTACTGCCCAGCTCGTGCAGACGCTCGGTCCAGCCGCGAATAAATTTCTTGACACTGTTGCGACATGTGGTATCGCCTGAATAGGCTTCCAAGTCGTAGTAGATGATCTTCTGCCCGAGCAATCCAAGAGCCTCCGCCCTCTTATGTGCCTCATCGGCTTCATCCCTGCCTTCCTGGTATGCTGCATCGCCGTAGCTCATCTTATAGGTGTATTTGCTGCACGGCGCTTGCGGTCCCACCCAGGTGGGGATGAACCACCAGCCCTGCTTGGCAAGCTGGTGCACGTACACCGCGTCCAGCGGGTTGTTCTTGCAGGCGTAGCTGACCCCGCCCAGGTACAGGTTGAAGACCACGTACGGGCTTTTATTCCACCACACCTGCATGTCGTCCAGGTCCGGGTGCGAGCATTTATCGAAGCCCTGCTGCACGTTGACCTTGACCGAGCCCGGATCATTGACCACGAAGCGCGGCGCCAGGCTGTCATGGGTGGCTGTATAGCTCATGCTGGCAGTAGCAGTGAAGACACCCGTGCAGCCTGGAGCAGTCCCCTGGACATGATGCGACCAGTTGCCGGAGGGGATGCTGATCGTGCTGCTGAACACCTGACCCGCACTGCAAGGCCCGCTCTGCTGCCATTCCAGGCCGATATCCACCGGCTGCGCCAGGTGGTTCACACCACTGGTCTGGTAGTACATCGGCGCACCCTGCAGGAAAGCCTGAAGCTTCCCACCTGATGGATCGCTGGTCCAGGCGTTGAGCATCTCGACCTCCGGCGTTTTGAAGACGCTCATCCAGGGCATGTACAGGATGGCTGCCGGTATGGGGGTAGCAGTTGGGGTGACCGGTAGGGTGGCCTGTGCCAGCGTGTACCCAGCAGGGTAGCTGGCATCCGTATCGGCGTCCGCAAGCCCTCCGGACATCCCGGGGCTTGCCGGGGAGAGTGCGATCAACAGGATGACTCCAGCCAGCCCCAGGCCGACTGCCAGTATTGGGAACAGGGATTTCTTCGAAGCATGCATCTTCGTCTTTTACCTCCTGGGAAAACCGCAGAAAACAGCAGTAGAGTTTGCGATTTAATAACAGCAAATTGAGTGGAACCGATAATTGCACCGAATTATAAACTCGAATACAGTCTTGGGGGTCCTCTCCTTGAATCTGGGCATGTTTTGTCCTGAGATAAGCAATTGGCTTGCGAAGACTGCAGGCGGTAATTTCATGCCGGGCACCTGTATCCAGATATAATCCAAGTATGATGTACAGGCTCGAGTTGGACGAACAAAACCGGCAGCGCCTTGCTGAAGCCTTCCAGCACAGCCCACGCGTGGATTATGCCGTCGATAGTGTCGTCGAAGGTCTGATGGGACAGGCTTTCGTCGATGACCCCCGCCATCCAACTGCCTTCTGCATCAGGACCGGACCACTGTGGTATTTCGCTGGTCGGGCCGATACGCCGGGTGGGCGGGAGCAGCTGCGTGAATTTCCCCCTTACAATTTGCTGATGCCATCCCCGCTGGAGTGGATCGCAGCCGCCCAGGACTACTTCCAGGGCAAGCTGATCCCTATGCCGCGCTATTCGTTTTCAACCGAAAATCTTACTGAAGAACACCTCAAGGCGTTGATCGATAATTCTCCCCACCGTGAAAAGATCACCCCACTGGATGCAGTTCTGGTGGAGCGGCTGGCTGAACAGTCGCAGGATCACCTGGGATTCGAGGATTTCGGATCAACAGCAGAATTTCTCAGGCGTGGCATGGGCTACGCTGCGCTGGAGGGCGATGAGATCCTCGGGATTGGCTACTCTTCCCTGGTTTGCAGCCGAGGCATCGAGGTGAGCTTATTTGTGGAGGAACGATACCGACAGTGTGGGCTGGGCACGGCGTTGGCCAGTCGCCTGCTGCTGGAGGCCCTGGGCAAAGGACTGCGCCCGAACTGGGATGCCGCTAACCCGGAATCGTGCAAGCTGGCGCTCAAGCTTGGCTACAAATTCAAGGCATCTTATGAGGCGTATTATTACACTCAGGATTAGCTCTCCGCAGTCGCCTTTCTCGGCGGAACTTTCCTCCTACCCATTACGTCTAAGCATCGAGGCAGATTCCTGCCCCAATCGGATCAGTCAATCAAAGGTGGATCAGTTATGAATCAACTGACAAAATTCGCCCTTCTGTCGCTGTTGTTGACCGGATCACTGCTGGTCAGCTCCTGCGCGGCAATCGCTTCCCTGCTGCCAACACCTGCCGGAGATACTGAACAACCGACCGGGATATCTCCTACCAGCCAAGCACCAGAAGCAGCTACCCAGGGTGATCTTCCTTTGCCTGCGCTGGCAACTCCCTACGCAGACTCACCAGCCGCTGGCATCTGCGCCGAAGCCCCCGGCGAAGCAGTGATCAGTGTGGAGATATTCCCCGACATACCTTCCCCTCGCTGCCTGAAAGTCACCGCTGATCAGAAGCTGCGGGTGGTCAACCGCACAGACTTCGCCTTACAGCTCTCACTGGGGCGTCTCGAGCAGACACTACAGCCGCAGGCTGAGACCGTACTGGATGCGCCCTTCGGAGACTATCTGGCACCCGGCGTGCATATCCTGCGTGCCGAGCCGTTCTCCGGTCCAGAGATCTTGCTGGTCGAATAGGAGAAATCGATGGGGGGTTTTATCAGGACAGGTGCATTTATCCTGCTCCTGCTGGTATTCCTGCTGTTTACTTACAATACATGGTGGCTGGCACCGGTCGGGTCAGCACTGATCATCCTGCTCTCTAACGCCGTCTGGCCGGGCAGGAATATCGACCTGCTTGGTCTCAATATCCCACCCCGCCATGGGCTGGTATCTCTGGGTCTTGCAGCAGGTACAGCGGGAATTGCCTGGCTGCTGGTCTGGGGGATCACCCCGACACAGGGCATCACCGTCACCCCGCTGTGGAGCCGGGCAAACTGGTTCGCTCTGGTCGTGCACACCCTCGGGCAAACGCTCAACGAGGAGATGCTGCTCGGCTCGCTCCTCCTTAAATCGGTCTCCAACAGGTTCAAACGCCTTCCGCTGGCCGCTGTGTCCGTCCTGGTCGCCCTGATCTTCTCGTTGCTGCATTATGCCTTCTACGCGATCAGACCACCGGACATCATCAACTATGGTCTGCTCTCGCTGGCTTCGCTGGTTACAATCTTTGCGGCCGGCGTGCTGCGTAACAACTGCATCCTGAGCACAGGCAATATCGGCTTCGCCTGGGCGATCCATTTTGGCTGGAACCTGATCTTTATCGACAGCGTGTACCTTCTTTCCCCATCTCTAGTAGAATTATCCGAACCGCAGATGTTCAACGCTGTATTAGACAGCCCTCCTGCCATGCTGTTAGTGCTGACCGCAGCCGCGATCAGCTTCCTGCTGTATAAGGTCTACCCGCGATGACTATCCACCAGCAGCAATAACAGGAAGCAGTTGTTCCAGTACATCAAGGCCCATTTCGACGGTCACGCAGCACAAATCAGTAAGGACTTATCTTAGATGCAAGAAAATGAGCGCTATTTATCGTTTGAACTACAATACGAGTCAACGGCACCGATCTCTTTCCGTCTGGTCGGGCTGATTACGCCTTGCGCTGCAGGGTTTACCAGACCGCGGAAGGATTCAAAGGATGGCCAGCTGAAGAAATGGTCACCAAGAGATTACTGCTGTTACTAGAATACTAAAATACGCTTATCTCTCTACACCCCGACCGGCAGCCCTTCCATCTCCATGATCTTCAAAGCATTGCTCGTCGGGCACGGACCGGGTTGGATGCGGTAGTCGAAGACCAGCCTGCCGTCCTCCACCCGGTCGCGGAAGTGGTAGTTCTCCACCTGCTGGCTCTCCTGCTCCAGACGCGCAAGCTCCAGGTCGTGGGTGGCGATCATCCCGGCTCCATGCGCCCCGATCAACGCTTTCACATAAGCCCGGCTGCCGATCAGGCGCTCGCGGTTGTTCGTGCCGCGGAAGATCTCATCGATCAGGTACAGCAGCGGTGCCGTATCATCCATGCGAAGCTCCTCCAGCAAGGCGCGCAGGCATTTGACCTCCGCATAGAAATACGAGAACCCATCGCTGATCGAATCATTGATGCGGATGCAGGTGTGCATCCGGAAAACAAGTGTCCTCAGCAAAGCAGCATCAACCGGACCCCCGGCATACGCCAGGCAAAGGTTCACCCCAATGGTTTTGATAAACGTGCTTTTACCCGCCATATTCGAGCCGGTGATCAGGACCACTTCACCTTGCGACGGGATGGAAAAATCATTGCACACCTTGCGTTCAGCGGGGATGAGCGGGTGGCCCATCTCCCGAGCCATGAAGATAGGCCCATTTGTAGCGGCTGCACTAGCCTCGACCAGCTCCGGAAACCTGTACTCCGGGTTGATATAAGCGAAATTCGCCAGCGAGCACAGCCCCTCTAACCGGTACCAGACCTGCAGCCAGGACGGCATCAGCTCCCTCATATCCCCCTGCATGCGCTTCGCCAGCCAGGCAAATGCGAAATCCCATGGAAAGACCACATTCAACAGAAATGCCAGCAGCGGGTTGGAGCGCAGCCCGATCGCCGCAGTGACCCACCTCACCCGGCTGATCTGCGCTGTGGGCAGCTGCCGCGGGTCAGCGAAGGGGGCGGTCAGTGCCTGCAAATGCTCGTGACCCTGGTAGGGATACTTCTCCAGATATCGCAGCAATGCCCTGAACTGATCCAGCTCACCGTCCAGCGCAACCACGGCATTCAGCAGCTCGCCCACAACACCGGAATTGAAGAGATACAGGCCGAAGGTCAGAACCAGGGTAAAAGGCCAATAAGGCGGCAGCCTGCCGCTGATATTCAATATGAATAAGGCTGCATTAAGTACCGACAGCACCACTCCAGCACCTAGAACGGCATTCAACCGCCTGGAGGGCACCTGTACCGAGAGCCAGGCCAGCAGGCGCTCACCTTGCAGCTGTTCCTGGGAGACCAATTTCAAGTTCAGCAGCAGCCGGTCGATGAAGCCCGGCAGGGATGCCAGCTCACGTACAACCGCTTGCCGGTCGCTGATCTGTTCCAGGTCGTGCTCCGGTTTGTGGAGCCAGTCTGCCAGCATCGCGCTGCCCTCTTTGGATATCGCCAGGTCCAGCAGGTGGTGCAGCGAGCGCCGCCCTGTCAGGTCCAGATCGATCTCCAGCGGAGATCGTTCATGCGAAGGTCGGTACCAGGAGTACGGGATATCATCCCACTCCAGTTTCATGCGCCGCAGCTTATCCACCTTGATCTGCTGCGATGTTTTGAAGCGCGTTATGCGCAGGTCGAGGCGGCGGTGGAAATATACCACCAGAGAGAAGAGGACCAGCGCCAGCACGATTGTCACCCATACCCCCGCTGCATCCAGGTAAACAAGTGCCAGCCAGATGGCCGCCAGACCCAGCAGGAAAGCAGCCAGCCGATACCAGGAGAAACGCCGGTTGATGGCATGCAGCCGCTCCAGATGGCGCTGGTAGCGCAAGACCTGCCGTTCGAGGGCGTTTTGCAGCCGTGCACGCTTAGTAGAACTACGCTCGGATTGAACCATTTTTGATGCTCCCACCAGTTTAAGGTGCTTAATCATAATCCATATTTACTCATAAGCATCTTCCTGACCCAAAACACCGACCAATAAGCTTTTGTTATCAATATCCATAAGTAAAACGAATATGTCAATATTACTTTTATCAGAAGGGCATCATCGACTAGGAGAACCAGTTCAACATCCCGCTGGAAGAATTCATCAGCATGAAGGGCGGCTTCTCCGCCTGGACGGAAGCCGGGCTGCCGGTAGGTGTTGCTGAAGCCAGCAACTGAGTCCAACCCAAACTGAGACCACTGACAGCAGGGCATCGGAATGCCCTGCTGTATTTTTAACCACTCTTTGTATACTCGCCACCTGGATAGGTACAAAATCCATCCACCGGCTGTTGAGAGCAATTGGATTTTCCTGTAATCTAGAGATTGATTTGTAATCTAGAGATTGATCTGTAATCTAAGAATGGTGCTGGAAGCTTGAAGCGATCCCCCTACCTGATCCCCAGATTTGGGGATGACGGCTCATCAAATGAGCCACTATCATGTAGAGTAGGAGAATTGGACCTGCCTCCGGCAAGAGGCAATTAGGAACGTGAAGGAGAAATTAAAAATGGACTACACGAAAATACTTAAAAGATCCTGGGAGGTTGTCTGGAGCTACCGGGTATTGTGGTTTTTTGGCATCCTGCTGGCGATGACGACCACAAACGGATTCTTTTTCCCGTTCAACAACAGGAACGACCAGAATTACACCATGCGCAACTTTATCCGCTTGACAGATGATTTCCACATCTATTTCCCCGGAGAAGGGATGCAAATTGACATGCGAGTACCTGGAAGGCCGGTTATCCATCTGGATCCAGGCCTGGATGAGCTGCATGATAACACCAACTGGCCGCTTGTGAACAAAGTCATCGGGAATATCAGGGCAATCCTGATCAGCGGGGCGGTTTTGCTGACTCTCTTTCTCATGGCGAGCGCCATCTTCCGCTATACCGGCGAGACGGCGCTGATCCGCATGGTGGACGAGACCGAGAACAGCGGCGAGAAAGTCAGCTTCCGCCAGGGTCTACGCCTGGGCTTCTCGCGCAGCGCGTGGCGGATCTTCTTGATCGACATGGTGATATTCCTGCCCCTGATCTTGGGCTTCATCCTGCTCTTTGCACTCGCAATCGCGCCTATGATGCTGTGGATATCTGGGAATGTTGCCGCCGGCGTTTTCGGTACCCTGCTATCTGTGGGTCTGCTGATGCTGTACGGCATGCTGGTTTTCGGCGTTGCCATTGCGCTCTCGCCACTGCTGCCCCTCTTCCGCAGGGCATGTGCTGTGGACGGACTGGGTGTGTGGGCATCCATCCGCCAGGGTTTCCGCCTGGTCAGCAAAAACTTTGTCGAAGTTCTGGTGGTCTGGTTGATATGGATCGGCACCCGCCTGGTCTGGATGTTGGCAATGCTCCCGGTCTTCTTCCTGCTGCTGCCATTGGTGCTGTTCTTCATCCTGGTAGGCACCCTTGTCGCAGGCGTTCCAGCCGCCACCCTCGGCGGAATCCTCAGTCTGTTCATGCAGGGAGCAGCCCCGTGGATAATCGGTATCATAGCCGTAGTGCCGATATTCATTCTGGTGGCATTTGCGCCCCTTTTCTTCGCAGGCGGCCTGGTCGAGGTTTTCAAGTCCAGCACCTGGACCCTGGCTTATCGCGATCTGCGCGCCCTACAGAGACAGGCTGAAAAATCGCTCTCCACTCCCCCACAACAGGGAATTCAGGCTGCCCAGGCAGTGGGATAATCCAAACTCTGGGCAACTCACTCACACCCGGCGATGCACCTCACCATGCATCGCCGGGATCGCGTATCCAATAATCTGGAAAATTGCTGTCCTTAAATCAATCCAAGAGACGACAGCTTCTCCTCGGAGGGAATGCCACCCGGCCAATCGCGGACTTGGTAATACTCGCTGAGCATTATCTCCAGATCGACGACGCGGCCTTTGGCTGGTCCATCAGGCATCGGTTCGTGGAGCATACGCGGCGAGAGGGTATCCTGCTCGGGCCCTGAACCGGCTCCGATCAGGAACATGCGCTCGAGGTTGTAGACACGTTCGGCGGCCTGTATCGCCTCTTCAGGGGAATAATCCGCTCCCGTTGTAAGATTGAGCAGCCTGGATAACTGTACAGGCCAGATCATCATCTCTTTCGTGAAGACATAGCGCACGGCAAAGAACACGCAGATGCCGCCCGAGTCGATCAGTGCAAATGCGTCCTGGAAGCGGGCTACAAGCTCGCCCTTGCCATCTGTGGACAGGGGATCAGCTTTGACTGGAGTGCCGAATACCTCCTCGTACGCTACGTCGCCTTCCATGTGGGAAGCGCCCTTGTTAGAGGTAGCGTAGAGTAGGCCCATACCCTGCGAGCCGCGCGGGTCGTAGCCGGGGAATTCCTGCTTGCGGGCAGTGACCGAGACTTCGGGGTGATTGTATCTCTCGGCCAGGCGGAACGAGCCTTCCGCCAGCTCATCCCCAAAGCCATCACGGTAAGCGATCTTCTGCACCATGTCGATCACCGCGTCGGCGTCGCCGAATGGCAGCGGGCGGCCAATCTCGTCGATGCCGATCACGCCCATTTCGTAGAGCTCCATCGCCGCGGCAATTGTCAGGCCGGTAGAAATTGTATCGAGGCCAAGCTCGTTGCAGTAGTAGTTGGCCTTAGTAAGCGCGGCCAGGTTGTCCACACCGCAGGCAGAGCCGAGCGAGGCGATGGTCTCGTACTCGGGACCTTCGCCCTTCCCGGCGTATTCTTCCTCATCCACGGCTGTCAGGCGACCGCACGAGATCGGGCAGCGGTAGCACGGTTTGTGGCTGATGAGATATTTCTCTTTAAGCGCCACACCGTCGATGCTGTCCACACCTTCGAACACACCGGTCTGGAAGTTGCGGGTTGGCAGGATGCCGAGTGTATTGGTTACCTGTGGAACGTAGGCTGTGCCATAAACGCGCAGCGAGGAGCCTTTTTTGATGTCCACACCGACCTGCTTAGACAGCTCCACGCTGTACCTACGCATGCCTTCGTCATCATATAAGTCAGGGTTTTTCCTGCCCATCACGACCACAGCCTTGAGATTCTTGCTTCCCATCACTGCGCCCACCCCGGAGCGGGCCGCAGCCCGGTGCTTATCGTTCATGATAACGGCCATCAGGACAAGGTTCTCTCCCGCCGGGCCGATGCAGGCAACTTTTGCCTTCGCATCGGTTTCCCCAAGCAGGATATCGGTCGTCTCGTGGACATCCTTGCCCCACAAGTGCGCAGCAGGGCGGATTTCGACCTGGTCCTCGTTTACCCAGACATAAACGGGTTCCTCAGCCCGTCCCTCGAAGATAAACATATCGTGACCGGTGCGCTTCATCCAGGTGGGAAAGTCGCCGCCCGAATTCGAATGCGCCAGCGCGCCGGTCAGCGGGGACTTGGTGACCACCATATAGCGGTTGCCGGTCGGGGCGGTGGTGGCGGTCAGGGGTCCGGTGGCGAAGATGAGTTTATTGTCTGGCGAGAAAGGATCGACCCTGGGATCGACTTCATCAGCCAGATAGCGGATCGCCCAGCCGCGTCCGCCGATATAGTCTTTTGCGATCTTGGGATCGATTTCTTCGCTGGAAGCTTTTCCGGTGTTAAGGTTGATGCGCAATATTCTGCCGTGCCAGCCGTACATAGAATGCTCCTTGGTATTAAATTCCGTGGTCTCGCAATATTCCTCTCAAAACATGATGCTGCTCAACCACCATATACTACCCACCTGCAATTGCTGAGAATGCCGCAACCGTGTCCCCCTCCACCACGACCGTATCGAGCGGGACGGTCAGACCGTTGAGCACGATCACGCTGCTGTCATCCATAGGGATATTGAAAGGCGTCAAGACCTCGCCCACGGTGTAGCCCGGTGGGACATCCACTTCGGTACTGTTGCCGTTCGTGCCGGGGGGCAGGTGCTCTCGGTAAGTGGCGATCAACTTGACGCGGACGATCATGGACTGATTTTACTCGAAGTATTGCTTACAACCGTAAGATCTGTGAGAACTAACCACATTTTCATTGCCAGAACTGCTGAAGATGGGATCGGCGAGCCTTCCAGATCTATAAAATATCCATAACCAGCGCTCCAAGATAATGAAGGTTCAGGCGCGATAATGATAAAATTCAATTATAGTTAATCCATGCACACCGGAAACACAGGAGCCAGGATAGCGCAGCCGGTTGAATCATCGTTTTACGGATTAGAGCTCAAGTTCTGTGCGGAGCTGTCAAAAATGAATATCGATCAAAAAGATTGGGCGGATACCATCATACTGGCATACGCCCTGGCAGGTCGCTTGGAAGAAGCCGGGCAGTATAACATCGCCAAGCTGCTGCGCGCAGCAGCCGACTCACAGCTGCGCCAGGCAGCATATGATCTGGCTCTGCCAGAAGACAAGCTGGCTCTTGCCGGCGAGGTGATGAGCTTCGTCGGCGCGCTGAATAGGCTGGATATCAGCGGCGATATCATCACCGCCATCCAGAACGGTGTCATGCGCATGACTGAGGGGCGCCTGCCGCAGATACGCGAGACCCCCATGCCATACGTCTGCCGGACGTGCGGCTTCCTGACCATGCTGAAGCCGCGCTCCAGCTGCCCGACCTGTGGTGCCTGGCGGGATACATTCAAGCGCTTCCGGCCTGTTTACTGGCTGGATGCCTTCGACCCCTATACCTCCCTGGAGAAGCTGCGCCGTACGCCGCTGGAAATCGCTCAACTGTTGAGCGGCAAGGATGAGTCTGTCTTCAACTACACACCAGAAGACGGCGGCTGGACGGTACGCAATATCCTCTCCCACCTGCTGGATGCTCAGGGGGTGCTCAATTTCCGGGTCAACCTGATGCTGACCCAGGAAAACCCTGAACTGAAATCCCTGGCGGTCTTCGACTGGGCGATCAACGACCAGGATCGACCGGCAGACACCATGGATATCCTGGCAACGTACCGAGACTCCCGGCAGGAAACGCTCGCCCGTCTGGGATCGATCCCCCTGGCGGACTGGTGGCTGACAGGTCTGCACCAGGAGTTTGGCTCGGTAACCGTCCGCCAGCAAGTCAGTTATTTTGCCCTGCACGAGATCAGCCACCTGCCTTCAATTGCCCGCCTGCTCGAGAGAGGGTCTGCGAATTGATGGATCAGTACGCGGTCACTGCCAGCGCTACCTGGCACCAGTCCTACCCTGGCGCGCATATCGGCCTGCTGCTCGTGGGGGGTGTGGATAATTCTAAGCGACCGAACCCGCTGGACGAGCATAAGAAAAGCCTTGCGGAGCAGCTGCGCCAGCGCTACCAGGGCTGGGACCGTGCCGCCTTGCTCGAGCTGCCTGAGCTAAGCGCTTACCGGAACTATTACCGTCGCTTTGGCAATACCTATCACGTCCAGCTCCAGCTTGAATCGGTCATCTTCTCTGGGAAGCCGCTCGCCTCCATCAACCCCTTGGTGGATGCCGGTTTTGCCGCGGAACTGGATACCCTGCTCCTGACCGCCTCCCACGATGCAGATAAACTTGTCTGGCCGGTGCAGATCGACGTCGCCCGTGGTGACGAACACCTGATCCAGCTCAGCGGCGCTGAAAAGACCGTCAAAGTGCAAGACATGCTGATGCGGGATGCTGAGAGCGTGGTCTGCACGGTGACCTACGGTCCAGACCGGCGCACGGCGATCACACCCCACACGACCCGCGCCCTGTATGTCGCCTACGTCCCCTCTGGCATCCCGGCTGAGAGCGTATTGAAACACCTGGATAAGATAAAGGACTACGTACTGCTGTTTGCCCCCCAGGCTGAGGTAGGCTATCTGCGCGTTCACAGCGCTGGTTGAGATTATGAAAAAACTATACCTGTTCGATTTCGATGGCGTGCTGGCAGATAACCTGGACGAGATGCTCCGCTATGCAGGGGAAGTATGCAGCCAGCTGGGTCACCCCTGCGAGCCCAGCCAGGCTGACCTGGAAGCGTTGGATACCATGGATATGGTCTCTTACGGTCGTCAGCTTGGTCTTCCGGAGAGCTTGCTGGACCGGTTTGCAGACATGCTGCGATCGATGTTCAACAGCGACTTACAACAACCGCGCATCTTTCCCGGTATCCGGGCTGTTCTGGAAAGCCAGCCGCAGGGGAATATCCTGGCGATCATCACTGGCAATGCCCGCAACATTGTGGAAACATTCCTTATGCATCACGGGCTGCAAGATACGATCAGGTTGATATACAGCGGGGATATGCCCGGCACGCGCCAGCATAAGATCCTGCGCGCTCTCCGGGATGCAGGCGTCCACAGCCAGGATGCCTGCCTGGTCAGCGACGCGGTCAGCGATATCCGCGTTGCACGGGCGACTGGTCTGCACTGCATCGCCGTCACCTGGGGCTACCAGTCACACGCCCGACTGGCTGCTTTCCAGCCGGATGCACTCGTTGATACGCCGCAAGCTCTGGCAGCTGCTCTGCAGGCATTCAGCACCCAGCGGAGCACACATCTCTAGGAGAGTTTGATGGACGACCCAAACCCAGACAGGCAGCCTGCACACCAGCCTTCGGAAAATGGCGACGGGAAGGTCGAAGTTGACCTGACCTGGGGTGTGAAGATCCCCATGCGCGACGGCGTGCAGCTCAATGCTACCCTCTATCGCCCAAAATCCAGCCCGCCCAATCCAGCGATCTTCACCATGACCCCCTATATCGCCGACTCCTACCACCCGCGCGCCTGGTACTTCGCCCGCCAGAGCTACCCGTTCTTGCTGGTAGACTGTCGCGGGCGCGGCAATTCCGGTGGCGATTTCGAGCCATTCATGGTGGATGAGCAGGATGGGCACGACGTCGTCGAATGGCTGGCGGTGCAGCCCTGGTGTGATGGGCAGGTCGCCATGTGGGGCGGCTCTTACGCCGGTTTCAACCAGTGGATGGCGCTGAAAGCTGCTCCTCCGCACCTGAGCACCATCGTGCCTGCCGCCGCAGCCCATGGGGCGGTTGATTTTCCCTTCATGAGGAACATCTTCTATGCCTACGAGATGCAATGGCAGACCCTGGTCAGCGGCGTGACCGGCAACGCCAACCTGTTCGAAGAATGGCCTTTCTGGATCGACAAGTTCCGCCAGCTGTATCTGGAAGGGCGACCATTCAAAGAGCTTGACCAGGTGGTGGGCAACACCAGCACCAGCTTCCAGTCCTGGATCGAGCACCCCCAGCCGGACGAGTATTGGGACCAGATCAGCCTGAGCAGGGCTGAATATGACCGCATCCAGATCCCCATCCTGACCATCACCGGGCACTACGACGATGACCAGCCCGGGGCAATGCATTTCTACAACCAGCACATGCAGTCTGCCTCCCCTGCCCGGGACAGGCACTACCTGATCATCGGTCCATGGGACCACGACGGCACGCGTACTCCCAGCACAGAGTTCGGCGGGCTGAAATTCGATGAAGCCAGCCTTGTGGACATGAACAAGCTGCACAAAGAATGGTACGACTGGACGATGAAGGACGGCCCCAGGCCAGAATTCCTCAAACAGCGCGTGGCGTATTACGTCACCGGCGCTGAAGAGTGGAAGTACGCCGACACCCTGGATGAGCTCTCCAACCACACCCTTAAGCTGTTCCTGAACTCTAAAGATGGCATCGCCAACGATGTCTTCCATTCCGGCATATTACAGGGTGAACCGCCCGGTGACTCTCTCCCCGACAGGTACATTTACAACCCGTTAGACCTGCGCCCAGAAGAGTTGGAGCGAGAGCATATCGAGGACTACCTGACCGACCAGCGCAGCCACCTGAACCTGTTCGGAAACGGGTTGGTGTACCACAGCCAGCCCTTCGAAGAGCCGGTCGAGATTAGCGGCTATGCCAGACTGGTCGCCTGGATCGCCCTGGACGTGCCGGATACCGATTTCCAGCTGATCCTGTCCGAGATCCTGCCCGACGGGCGGCATATTGAGCTGTCCTACGACCTGCTGCGGGCGCGCTACCGCAGTTCCCCCCGCTATGCCGAGTTGGTGACCCCGGGAGAGATCAACCGCTACGAATTCAAGTTTGCGACCTTCTTCTCGAGGCAGATCGCGAAATATAGCCGCCTGCGCCTGCTGATACGCTGCCCCAACAGCATATACCTGCAGAAGAATTACAACAGCGGCGGCGTTGTGAGCGAAGAATCAGGGGTGGATGCCCGCGCTGCCCATGTGAGCCTGTACCACGATGACCAGCACCCCAGCTATTTGGAGCTGCCGGTAGTCAAGTAAACTGCCAATCGCTCGAAATCATAATCAATGACCGGCACATCGTTCTCGATCTTTTCCTTGCGTGCCTGCATAAAGCGCACCCGCTTGCACCGTGACATTGTATACCAGATCAACCTTCGACTTAAGGCACAGATGTGAATGTTTGGGTTTTCCCATAGGAGGAAATTTCCACCTGATCTGGCTCAGCCCTACAGCAAACATCCACCTGGAACCAGGTGGATGTCGGCTTCCCGCTGAGCTGATAGTCTCAGGGTACGATGTTCTTATTCGTCCGGAACATATTATCCGGGTCCCATCTGCGCTTGACCTCTACCAGCCTCTTAAAGTTGCTTCCATAGGCTGCCTGGATGCGATCGCTGCCCTCTTCTTCGGTCAGGAAATTGATATAGGTTCCGCCGGACGAGAAGGGCTTCAGAGCCTCGAAGGCATCCCGCGCCCAGGCGATATGCCGATCATCTTCAGCAGGGTTTTCCCAGGAGGAGATGAAGTTGACCACTGCCGCTGTGTCCCGGTTCCCAACTGCGGAATGATCCACCGGATACTGGTTCAGCTTCCCGTCCAGAGGGAAGTAGGCCAGTGACGAGTACGGTGAGGTGATCTTTTTGGCATGCTCGATAAGCGTATCAGCCAAATCCGGCTCGAATCCAGCGACATAATCCGATTTCCAGTAATTGCGCCGGCCAGATGGAGCAGTCGGGTCTAAGATGCTCTGCTGGCTGATATAAGGGCGCGGCTGGACGATATCGCCGACCGGTGAGCCAAAAGCCTTGAGCTCTGCTACATCTCGCTCGGCATCTTCTAGAGAGCCCGTGTGGCAGACAAGGATGAGAACCACCAATTTACCATGTACATCCTTTGGCAGCCAGGGCGCTGGTGCGGACAGGCGAAGTGCTGCCACAAGCGTGAGCTCGGGGGGAGCAGCATGCACCTTCTCACGATACATAGCCAGGACTTCGGGTGCATCCTTGCCTTCCCAGGCAATCGCGCCGGCCATGATCTGTGGACCAACCGGGTAGAGCTTATATTCAATGTCGGTTACTACGCCGAAATTGCCTCCGCCACCGCACAGTCCCCAGAACAGGTCTGGGTTCTCATCCTTGCTGGCTTTCACCAGGCGGCCATCTGCGGTCACGATTTGGAATGACAGGACATTGTCGCAGGTCCAGCCGTACTTGCGGGTCAGGTAGCCAAAACCACCGCCCAGGGTCAGACCGGCGACTCCGGTCATTGAGATGAAACCCAGCACTGCCGCCAGCCCGTACAGTTGGGTCTCACGGTCCAGGTCGCCCAACAGACAGCCGGGCTGGGCGTGAGCGATTTGCATATCCGGGTCTACCCACACGCCGCGCATTTGTGACATATCCAGCAGCAATGCGCCGTCGCTAACCGCCAGACCGGAGATATTATGCCCGCCGCCCTTGATGGAAAGCGGCAATCCCTGGCTGCGGGCGAAGTTGACCGTCGCCTGAATATCACTGGTGCCTAGCGCACGTACGATGAGCGCAGGGTGGCGGTCGATCATGCCGTTCCAGATCGAACGCGCTTCATTGTATCCAGGGTCATCCGGCAGCAGCACCGTGCCGCGCAGCCCTGCACGCAGCCCATTAAGAGCTGCCTGGTCCAGGGCAGTACTATCCTTTGTAATTGCTATCATTTCCCAGCCTCCTATTTACCTAAAATTCTTACAAATTCTACCATAATCATCGGTTGTCGTGAAAATTCCCGACCCTCCCCTTGACAAAATAAAGCACATATACTATAGTATGAGTACTATAGTACCCATCACTAATATCGGCTGAGGAGTGAATATGTCTCTCAAACATGCAATACTCGGTTTTCTAGCCTACAAGCCACTATCCGGCTATGACTTGAAAAATGCGTTCGACAGTTCTGTCCGGCATTTCTGGCCGGCAAATCAAAGCCAGATCTACCGCACATTAGCCGGACTTAACGAGGCTGGGCTTGTCGAGCAAGAAGTCATCGAACGCGATGACCGTCTGGACTTGAAGATATACCACATCACCGAACCCGGTCGGGAGGAACTGCATCGCTGGCTATCCACCCCCCTACCTACCCAGGATTTTCGCGAACCTTTCCTGATCCAGGTCTACTTTGCGGGGATGCTTACCGATGAGGAGTTCGGCCACTTGCTGCAGGATGGGATCCAGAGCTTGGAAGCGATGGTGGCGCAGTATGTTACAGCTTTCAAATCCTATCAAGACCGCTTGAGCACCCATGAAGAGCGGCGCGCATTTTTCTTAAGCGTGCTGACCCTGGAATATGGCTTGACGAGCAACCTCGCCTCGCTGGAATGGCTAAAAGGTGTTGCAGAGCGGGTTAAGTCCGGGAATTATTCTTTAAGAGAATTCCCGCCCGATACATTCAGGGCATAACTCAATTTGAGCCCGAATAAGACCATTCAGGATACACCGGAGCGGAAGCTCTCCGTTGGCAGTTGAATATGCCACAGACGTAGGACAATTTACAAATTGTCCCCTTGTCAAAGGACCCTTATCAAAGAACCCTTATCAAAGGACCCTTATCAAAGGACCCTATTCACCGGAGAATAATATGAAATCCCAGGAAAAACCCAAGGTTGCCAGGAATATCACCATCTTTTATATCGGCACATTACTTATGGCTATCGCTGGCGGGATCATTATGAACTCGGGACAGGAAGCAGGGGGGTTGCTGTTCATCCTCAGCCCTCTGGTGATGGTGCTGATCGTCCGCTTCCTGCTCGGTGATGGCTGGAAAGACGCTGGATTGAGGCTTAATTTCAAAAATAATTGGGATTGGTATCTGTTTGCATTGCTGCTGTACCCGGTCGTCTTCACGCTGGTTATCGCCATCAACGTCCTGCTCGGATTTACCACGCTAACGATGACCATCTCTGAATTGCTCTCTCTCTTGCTAGCCGGATTCGTTATCCAGCTGATCCCACGCATGCTGTTCGCACTATCCGAGGAGTGGGGCTGGCGTGGTTACATGGAACCGCGCTTTACCCTGCTGGGCATCCCCGACCTGCCGCGGTATTTACTCGTTGGAGTCTTGTGGGGTATATGGCACTTCCCATTGATCCTCTCAACGGACTATACGAGCATCCCGCTTCTTGTATTCCTGCCCTTGTTCATGATCGGGACTTTCCTTCTGGCGATCATTTTCGGCCAGATGCGCAAATCCAGCGGCAGTGTCTGGCCAGCAGTGCTGATGCATGGCATGGGTAATACCCTCGGGTTTGCTATCCTTGAAGGCAACCTGATTGCTTACAATAACGAGCTGCTCGGCAACATCGTACCCGGCAGCATAACCATCACCATCATTTACGGGCTTATTGCATATTTAGTTTTGCGCCGCAGGGGGGGAGAGGCAGAAACCCCTGGCAGTGAAGATATCCCCATCTCTCCTTAAATAATAGGACTCGCGCCGTTGGTAAGGAGGGAGGGGTGTCTGATATACAATCAATGATCCTTCGGATGCCGTATAATTACATCACAGGCAGCCAACCGGCATTCTACTGAAGGAGTTGTCACCCGAGATGAGCCCAATCCGGATGTCTAAAATAGAAACTGCGATACGCGTGGTTATCGCATTTAATGAGGCATTCAATCGTCACGACGTAGATGGCATGATGGATCTAATGAGCGATGACTGTGTCTTCGAAAATACGTATCCAGCCCCGGACGGGACTCTATACTCGGGGAAAGAAGCAGTAACCGGCTTTTGGCGGGACTTTTTCCGCGATTCACCTCATGCCCACATCGAGATTGAGGAGGTTTTTGGCACCGGCTATCGGTGTATATTACGCTGGAGATACAGTTGGGGCGGCACCAATGCGGAAGCAGGTCATGTGCGGGGTGTCGATATCTTCCGGGTGAAAAACGATCTCATCCACGAAAAATTATCCTATGTCAAAGGGTAGCTTGGGAATGAACGACTGCCTGAAGTTCTGGCAGTCTATGTGTATATGTCAGGAGAAAATATGAACTACCGACTGGCAGTCGTTAGCCTGTGGGCGGAAGATGTGCCCAAAACTGCCCATTTTTACCGGGATGTGATCGGACTGACCCTGCTGCCCCATCACGGTGAGCGCCCTCATTTCGACCTGGGCGGCAGCTATCTGGTCATCCTGCGCGGCAAGCCCATCCCGCCCCAGGATGCAATCCCGGAGACCTTCCCGGTGCTGGCAATATCTGTCCCCGACCTGGATGCCGCCGCAGCGTTGCTGCGCCTGCACCACGTTGAGATGACCAGGGGGAGTGATGAGCTTACCGGCTCGCGCTGGGTCATCTTCAACGACCCTGCCGGCAACTTGATCGAGCTGGTCCAGTTCTGACCAGAACTCACATCAATTATGGTAGGTATGTATTCCCTTGACAACTGGGGGTTTGGGTTGTAAAATAATTCTACTGACCACCTGGTCAGTAGAAGGAGAAACAACCATGATTGCCACCACAAATCTGAAAACCGCCCAGGCAGCGCCCGACTTCTCAGATGTCGAGGCGACCTCCCTGCTCACCCTCTATGGGCGTTCCATAGAAAGCCAGTCACAGGACCCTATCCTGGTGGATGAAAATGCCGAAAGGATCACCCGCCAGATCGACGAAGTGATCGCCGGCTCGTCTGAGCCGCTGCTTCGTATGCTCCACCAGCGGAGAATAGACCCCCGCCTGGTTGTGCATGTCGCCCTGCGGGCACAAAAATACGATGAGTATGCTCGCGATTTCATCGCCCGCTTCCCCGCTGGTGCAGTCGTCAACCTGGGCTGCGGCATGGACACCCGCTTCCAGCGCATCGATGATGGGCAGGTCATCTTCTTCGACCTGGACCTGCCAGAAGTGATCCGCTTCAAGCAGAGCTTCTTGCAGGAGACAGACCGCTACCGGATGCTCGCCGGGTCGATGTTCGAGGAGAGCTGGCTGGACAAGGTAGCCGCAGCCGGCAGGAACCCGCTGATCTTCCTGGTCGAGGGTGTCTTCATGTACCTGCCAGAAGAGGATGTAAAACGCCTCGTACTGTCCTTGCAGTCCCGTTTTCCTGGATCAGAACTGGTCTGCGAGGTGGTCAATGAGCGCTGGACGCACGGCATCTGGAAGACTCTCGCCTCCCGGAAGATGCAGCGCCAGTTGAAGCTGGGAAAGGGCACGGAGTATAATTTTGGCATCAGCTCCGCGGAAGAGATGGAGTCCTGGAGTACAGGCATCCATTTCATCGAGCGCTGGTCTTACTTCGAGACCCGCCACCCCAAGCTGGGCTGGATGCGCGCATTCAGCGGCCTCAGCATGATGAACAATGTGCAGTACACTGTGTATTACCGCCTCAACTGAACATGCATTCCGATCCTGCGTTGGAGAAATACGCCAACTTCGAGCGCCTGGACACAGGTTATCAACAGCGCATCCTGGATGCCTGCATCGAGGAATTTTCCAGGAATGGCTACGAGTCCGCTTCGACCAACGCTATCGTAAAGCGGGCAGGCATACCCAAAGGCAGCCTGTTCTATTTCTTCGGCAGCAAGAGGGATTTGTACCTATATGTCGTCGACCACGCTGTGAAGCGCTTTACCGCAGAATTCGAGCGTATCAGCGCAGACAACCGTGCTGAGGAGCCGGCAGACCTATTCGAGCGTCTCGAGCAGCGAGGCGAAGCTCGTATGCAGTTTGTCATCCAGGAGCCGCTGCTGTACCAGCTGTTCTTCAATGCCTTCATCGATGCCCCTGAGGATATACGCAGCGAGCTGCAATTGCACTACGCTTCCTACTATCAGACCAGCGCCCAGCGGCTGCAAGATGGCCTGGACCGCTCACGTTTCAAGGACGATATCGATGTAGAGAAAGCCATCCACCTGGTGAACCTGGTCCTGGAAGGGCTCTACAATCGCTACCTACCGGCTTTCAAAACGATGACCCCCGCAGATGCCCTGCGTCTGGTCGAAGAGATCGGGGTCGAAGTCCAGACTTATTTTGAGATGCTGAAGAAAGGGATCTACAAGCCAAAATTTCCTGGCAAATAAGCAAAGCGATTGAAACAAGCTATACTTGTAGGGCAAACGCAGCTCGCGGAGAGGGTCTGGACGTTTGGGCGGGCGATGCCCACCCAAACATCCTCTATCCCGCCTGATCTGCGTACCTTCTCCTTGTTAGCTGTATTGTGGGAGCTACCGACCGAGAGGATATTCTAGAATAATCGGAGGATTATATGATCATAGGTGTGCTCCACCCAGGTGAGATGGGCATCTCACTGGCAGCTTCAGCCATCCGGTCCGGACATAACGTCTATTGGGCTTCCGATGGACGGAGCAAACAGACAGCCAGCCGGGCGGCAGAATACGCGCTGTTGGATGCTCACAGCATTGAAAAACTTTGCCATACCAGCCAGGTGGTCCTGAGCATCTGCCCGCCGCAGGCTGCCGAACAGGTCGCCGATCAGGTGCTGTCCAGCAGGTTCCGGGGACTGTATATCGACGCCAACGCCATATCCCCGCAGCGAGCCGAGCAGATGGCAGAGCGGATGACCGAGGCTGGGGTGTCGTTTGTGGATGGCTGCGTGATCGGTGGACCGGCGTGGAACAGCGGCGAGACATGGCTGTACCTCTCCGGAGAGAAGGCTGACCGTGCCGCTGAGCTGTTCTCCGGCGGACCGATTGAGACAGGTGTGGTCGGTCCCCAGCCGGGTAAAGCCTCTGCCCTGAAAATGTGCTACGCATCCTATACCAAAGGCAGCATGGCACTGCTGTGCGCGGTCCTGGCTGCCGCAGAGAGTCTCGGGATCCGAAAAGAGCTGGAGAAACAGTGGTCGCAGGAGGATATCGAATCTGTCAGCCGCGCTCACACCCGCCTGCGCCAAATAACGCGCAAAGCCTGGCGCTTCACAAGCGAGATGCAGGATATTTCGGCCACTTATGCAGCCGCTGGACTGCCGGGTGATTTCCACCTTGCCGCCGGCGAGATCTACCAGCGCCTGAAAGGGTTTAAAAATGCCCCTAATCTGCCGGAGCTCGAAGACGTTCTAAGTGCCTTGCTGAATACAGACACATGAAATACCAGCCCGTCCGCTTAGAGCATAAACATCTGGAAGATGCTGCCCGGCTGGTCAGCCGGCGTTATGCAATACTGCATCGCGGGATTCCCATCTTGCCACCGCAATATACCGAGATCGAGACCCTGCTGCCGTTGCTGACCGATATCCTCACCGCCGGCCCAGGTGTCGCTCTGCTGGATGGAGCAGCGCTAGCCGGTTTCGCGGCAGGTTATCTGCTGGATGAATTTTTAGGCCGCCCGGCTGCATTCAGTCCGGAGTGGGCCAATGCTGCACAAACCGAGGCCACCACCTATATATACGAGGAAATATACACCCATCTTGCCCCTCAATGGCTGGATCAAGGGTATCCAACCCATTTATTCTCTCTGCTGGCAAACGACCGGGTTGGCATCGACGGGTTGCATTGGCTCGGGTTCGGTGAGGTCGCTGCGGATGGGATCCGCTCGTTAGAGCCAGTACAGGAATCGGGCACACACAGGGACATCCGCAAGGCGAGACCAGTACCTGAAGACATACAAGCAGTTATGGTTTTAGACACAGCCCTCAGCCGGCATATATCCGCCTCACCGACTTTCTTTCCTCACGGAGAGGGGCGTGATTGGGATTTTTACGCGGCATGGCTAAACGACCCTGCAAAAGGACTCTGGCTGGCGTATAAGGGCAACCAACCCGTCGCCTATATTGCATTCGGACCAGCCAGCGAGGAAGCCTGCACCATCATCGTGGATCGCGGCACCTCCAGCATCAGCGGTGCATTCACGCTACCCGACGTGCGTCGTACTGGCATCGCCACTCGTCTGCTAAATTGTGGATTGGAATGGGCACGTGCCCAGGGCTACCAACGCTGTGCGGTAGACTTCGAGGCAGCCAATCCTCTGGCGTCACATTATTGGATGCGGCACTTCCAATTGGTTTGTGTGACCTTGATGCGCCTGCTCAACACCTGAGGAGCATTAAGGTGCAAAATTCGAGAATATCACCCGAAGACAGAATGGCGATCACGAAATGGTGCCTTCAATCTGTCCTGGGGCTGGTTGGCTATGCGCTGATCATTTTTCTGGCCGCAGGAACATTCGACTGGCTATGGGGCTGGATGCTGATCCTGATCCTGGCAGTTTTTCTGGCCGGGCATGTGATCCTCTTGGCGCCCATTAATCCACGGCTGCTCGTCGAGCGCTCACAAGGGCTGCGCGGCCAGGGGGTGAAATCCTGGGATAAATGGCTGGTACCGCTGGCTGGTGGAGTATTCCCGATGGCTGGCTGGATCGTTGCCGGTTTAGACTACCGATACGACTGGACGAAAAACCTTCCACCAGGCGTGCACCTGGCCAGCGCGCTGCTGATGAGCCTGGGCTTTGGCTTGTTTTTGTGGGCAATGGTCTCAAACGCATTTTTTTCCGAAGGAGTACGGATCCAGGAAGAGCGCGGGCACACTGTTGCCACGGGTGGACCATACCGCTATGTTCGCCATCCTGGATACACTGGCGCGATATTGGCTGGCCTGGCTTACACCCAGGCGACCCCCTATCGTTTGCTGCCGGGTATCTGGTAGCCTGATTAGGATAGAAGTTACGCAGTTCAGGGGAAATTGGGGGTGTTTGGGCGGGCGATGGCCGCCCAAACACCCCTGTCATACCCCCAACTGCGG
>JAQBDA010000219.1:0-5677 GCA_032124675.1 Chloroflexota bacterium | reverse complement strand
CCTGAACCTGGAACACCCCTCCTCCCCCGAACCCCCCACCCCGCACCCCGCACCGGGACGCCCTACCTGACACCTGACACCTCCCTCTCCGCTTCCCCTTCGTCCCTATCCCCTGATCCTCCCTCCCCCCTGACCACCCTGCTCTTCAGCGGGGTGATCGTGCCGGCGCGCTGCGTGCAGGCTGCTATCGACGAGCGCGGAAGTGCAGACTATATATTCGACGAGGTGCGAGGAGTCATCAGTGAGGCCGACCTGGCGGTGGGGACGCTGAATGCTACCATCAGCGACTACCCGCCGCACACCGGCTGCGTGCCGACTTATGTGCTGGTGGGCGGCTCTGGCAATGCCGACGCCCTGCAGCGTGCCGGCTTCGACGTGATGAGCGTGGCGACCAACCACATCAAGAACTGTGGCCTGATGGACTGTGGTGACCGGGCTTTCTTCGACACGCTGGATAACCTGCGCCGTGCCGGCATCAAGCCGGTCGGTGCTGGGGCGGATCATGTCGAGGCGATGCAGCCGGTGGTGGTGGAATTGGACGGCGTGCGTTTCGGCATCGTCTCCCTGGGACAGATCGAGCCGATGGCCTTCGCCGGTCCGGATAAGCCGGGCATCGCCGTGCTCAACCAGGAGAACCTGCGGGCTGCGATAGACGCCGCCCGGCAAGTTTCCGACGTGGTCATCGTCATGCCGCACTGGGGCCCGGAGGACGTGCCCTGGCCGAACCACATCCAGCGCGAACTGGCGCGCCAGCTCGTTGAGGCCGGTGCCGACCTGGTGGTCGGCAACCACACCCACGTGGTGCAGGCGCTGCAGGAGATCGACGGGGTGCCGGTGTTTTACGGCTTGGGCAATTTTGTCTTCGACCAGGGGCTGCGCAACCACCAGCAGGGCGTCATCTTGAAGGTGTATTACGATGGCGATCGGTTTGCCGGCTATGACCTGATCCCCACCCACGTCGACCGGGATGGCACGCTGCATATCGCGGATGCTGAAGAGGCGGCGGAGGTCCTGGAGCGGACCGCCCACGCCAGCCAGGAGCTGAGCTCGAGTACCGCTCTCACCTACCTGCCTTCGATGACCCACGATGATGCCGCCGGTCTGGAGCGAGCCGGGATATTCCAGCACCTGTTTGAGGAGTGGCTGACCTACTACACTTCACCGGCTGTGACCAACACTGGCCGCATCTCGGAATTCGAGATCCACCATATCACGCTGGATGATGATTTGACAGGAGCTGTTTGGGGATGGGGCTCTGAATCCGGCGCCGAGGTGCGTTATTCGGTGCGCCCGATCGTCCCCGGGTTTACACTCTGGGCAGCCGGGAGCGGAGAGCTGACCCCGGATGGATGGGTGCGTGGGAAGCGCGCTGTTGTCGGTCTAAAGCAGGATGGGGGTCGCTACTGGATGAAGGTTTTGGCATCAGACTGATAGCGGGTAATCCTGCGACTGGCAGCCCTGGCATTCCCCGAACAGCTGCAGCCAGTGGTCGCCGATCTGGTAGCCGCTCTCTCGCCCCACCTGGTGCATCAGCGGCTCGATCAGCCCGCTGTCCCCGCTGAAGTATTCGACCCTGCCGCAGGCCTGGCAGATCAATAAATGCTGGTGTCCCGAGCTGGCTGCGATGAAAGCCTGGCAGCCCGAAGGCTGGTGCACGCGCTGAACCAGCTCAAGCTCTTCCAGCTTCTCGATGGTGCGGTAAACGGTCACCAGACCCAGGCGCGGGTATTCCCGGCGGGCACGCTCGAACACGTCGAACGGGCTGAGCACGTACAGGCTCTCAGCGATCGTCCCCACCACCGCCCGGCGCGGTTTTGTCAGCCGGTAGCCGTTGGATTGCAGGAGATTCAGCCACTCTGTTGTCCTGGAGTTGTCTGCTTTCTCGCTCATTTCATGCCCCTGCCGGATCGTGCTGCTGGCGGCTCTGGACCAGCGCCCGTCCGGTCCACGCCAGAGCGAAGATCGCCGTGCTGGTCAGGACGATCGCCGCGCCGGAGGCGATGCTCAGGTAGTACGACAGATACAGACCGACTACGCCTGCCAGGGAAGCCAATGCTGCCCCTAAAGCCATCATATACGGCAGGCGCTTGGTGAGCAAGAAAGCTGTTGCAGCCGGTGTGACCAGCATGGCGACCATCAGCGCCACGCCGACCGTCTGCAGTGAGACGGCGATGGTCACCGCGATCAGCACCAGCAGCAGGTTGTTCAGCAAGCCCACCGGCATGCGTAGCGTGGTAGCCAGCACCGGGTCGAACGACAGGGTCAGGAATTCCTTGTAAAGCCCGAAGACCACCAGGATCACCAGACCGCCGAACACCACAATGATCCCCAGGTCGCGCAGCGAGACGGCGAGCACGTCGCCGAACAGGAAGTGGCTCAAATCCACAGCATAGCTGCGCACCGATGAGATCAGGGCGATCCCCAGGGCAAACATGCCCGCAAAGATGATCCCGATGGCGGTGTCTTCTTTGATTTGCGCTTTCCTGGCGATGGCGCCGATGCCCAGTGCAGAGACGATGGAGGCTCCCAGCGCCCACCAGAAGAGCGGCTCACGCGCCCCGCCGCTGACCAGATAGCCCAGTGCCACCCCGGGCAGGATGGCGTGTGCCAGGGCATCACCGAAGAAAGCCATGCCGCGCAGCACTACATAGGTACCCACCACCGCGCATACAATCCCTACCAGCACTGCCGCCACCAAACCGCGCTGCATGAAGGCATAGGAGAGCGGCTGCAGCAGGGCATCCAGCAGCGCGTTCATGTCGGGTCCACGCTCCCATCACAGCAGTTATCATCCAGAGCCAGCAGACCACCTTCGGTCTCGACCATGTGCAGCCGCCCACCGTAGGCAAGCATCAGTTTCTCCGGCTGCAGCACCTGACCGGCGGGGCCGAACCCGACCATATGCCGGTTGAGCAGCAGGACGCGGTCGAAATAGCGGGCAGCCTGTTCCAGGTCATGCGTGGCAACCATCACGGTGACGTTCTTTTGCTGCAGCCTGTTCAGCAAAGCAAGCAGACTCTCCTGGGCGGGAGTGTCCAGGCCGGCCAGCGGCTCATCCATCAGCATCAGCTCGGCCTCCTGCGCCAGGGAGCGGGCGATGAACATACGCTGCTGCTGCCCACCCGAAAGCTGGCTGATCTGCCTACCGGCCAGGTTGCTCATCTCTACGGTTGCCAGTGCTTCGTGTACCAGCTTCCAGTCCTGTTTGCTGGGCCAGGTCAGTGGGCGCAGCTTGGCGCTGCGTCCCATCATCACCACATCCGCCACCGTGACCGGGAAATGCCAGTCCACCTGGCTGCGCTGGGGGATATAAGCAATGCAGACATGCCCCACCGGTCCGGAGCCGAACACATTCACCTGCCCGCTGGATGGCGACAGCACCCCGGCGATCACCTTGAACAGCGTGCTCTTGCCGGCCCCGTTCGGTCCGACTACGGCTACCTGCTCGCCTGCATGCAGATGAAAGGTGATCTCTTGCAGGACAGAATGCCCGTTATAGCGCACGTTCAGTTCGTGAACGTCCAGGATTGGTTGGTTGTGCACGTGGCTGGTATGGGGGTACACGTCTATTCCTCCAGGCGCAGCCCCGGTTCACAGGTGGTGAACACAGGATAAATGGCGCTGGTCGAGGTCATTTTAGAGAGTCCACAATGGCTTGCACATTATAGCGCATGAGCTGGATGTAGCTGCTCGCCTCCTCGTCCGGCTGGCTGAGAGAGCCGGTGTAGATGAAAACCAGCTCTGCCCCGGTGTCGTTTGCCACCTGTTCGGATAATGTCGGGTTGACCGTAGTACCTACCAGGATGGCTGGGACGTCGTGGGCGTGGATTGCATCGACCAGCTCCGCCAGCTCCTGTGCCGAGGGGGCGGCGCTGCTGCTCAGGGCGGGTACCACCAATCCGACCTGTTCGAACCCGTATTGGCGGGCGAAGTAGCCCAGGACCGCATGGTCGCTGACTAGCTTGCGCTGTTCTGGCGGCACCTGTTCCACCTGCTGGCGGATCCAGTCATCCAGCTCGCGCAGCTCGGCGATGTAATTCTCGGCGTTGGTCTGGTAGACCTCTCGGTTTGCCGGGTCAGCCTCTGCCAGCGCCCCGGCGATGTTCTGCGCCCAGACGATCACATTATTGGGGTCCATCCAGGTGTGCGGGTCGCCGGCTCCATGCTCGGGCAGCGCGCCCTCATGCTCGTCTTTATCCTGGAGAGGGATCACATCTATTCCATCAGAAACCTCCACCAGGATGCCGTTGAGGTTGGCCTCCAGCAAACCTTCGAGAGCCTCCTCCAGGCCCAGACCGCTGGTAAAAACCACCTGGGCATCACTTAGCGCGGCGATGTCCTGCGGGCGCGGCTCGAAAGTGTGCGGGTCCCCCCCAGGTGGGAACAGCACCACCAGCTCGATCGCCTCTCCACCGATGTTCCCGACCACGTCACCGACGATGCTGGTCGTAGCCACCACCTGCAGCCTGCCATCGGGCGGCGACCCGTGGCGGTTGGCAGGAGCGCAGGCGTATAGTGTTAGAAATAATAATATGGGGAAGGTGAGGTATATGCGCTTCAAGCTGTCGTCCTTAAGAAAATGATAATCATTTTCATTATAATACACGCTCTGTGCCTGTCAATCCCCTGCTCCTGTAATGACTCAGGTGGTGTTTTTGGCGGCAAAGCCGCCAAAAAACACCACCTGTCACTTCTTTCGTCGTTATCCCGAATTGACGTTATTTATAAATCAGTCTTAAGGCGTTGCCGTAGGTGCCGGAGCGCCGCCCGTCGCCGTGGGCGGTGCGGGTGTGGTGGTCGGCACCGGGGTGACCAGCCTGACGATGATGATCAGATTCTGCCCTACGAAGATGTCATTGGGGTTCTCAAGGTTGTTCTCTTCCACGATCGAGTCGATCGTGGTGAGGAATCTCTCCGCGATGATCGCCAGCGTATCGCCCGTTTTGACAAGATATTCGATCTTTGTCCCTGGTCGCATGGTGTCTGGCAGCGGGGTCTCGGTGGGCAGCTCGGTATCCGGCCCGGGGATGGTGAGCTGGTCGCCGATATCGATGATCGGGTTGCTCGGATCGAGGTTGTTGATCGCGATCAGGACAAACAGGTCGACATTGAACCTCGTTGCAATATCGAACAGGTTGTCGCCTTCCACTACCTCGTAAACAAAAGGACCGCTTGGGGTCGGGGTGAGGGTAACCGTAGGTGTTTCCGTCGGTGTGGCTGTTTGGGTGGGTGTGGCGGTCAGGGTGGGGGTCGCGGTGGGTGTGTCGGTCGCGGTGGGTGTGGGTGTCTCGGTCGGGAAGAGCGATATCGATGGGATATTATCGCTCAGCAGCCAGAATATGATCACCGCCGCTCCGATGACCAGCAGCACCGCCGCAATACCCAGGATCATCGGCGCTTTCTGCGCGGTTTGCTGGCGCTTGCGGTAAGCTTCGATCACGTCTTGGGGGTTTTCTTTATCACTCATATGGTTTCCATAGGTGCCTCAGGTTGGAGGCGTAGGTCAATTTGTCTGATTCTAACCGATTTTTTGGATGTTTGTGAAGGATGGGAAATACCCAACCAGGCTTATAATACCAGAGGATCTATATCCGGTGGCCGGGTCCATGTTCATTGGTGCAAGAGCCATGCTGAGCACGAAGACCATAATTCATGACTGCCGTTCTCATAAATAGAC
>JAQBDA010000218.1:0-11170 GCA_032124675.1 Chloroflexota bacterium | reverse complement strand
ATAAATCTGGTGATAACCAGGTTTCCCGCTTTTCATTGAGCAGCAATCCCGATAAAGCCGACCCAGCCAGCGAAAAATTGATCCTGTATCTAAATCATCCCGTAGAATCGAACCATAATGGGGGACAGCTTTCCTTTGGACCGGATGGCTATCTGTATATCGGAACCGGAGATGGCGGTGGTGGCGGTGATCCATTTGATAACGCACAGGACCCGGAATCACTTCTGGGCAAGCTGCTGAGGATCGATGTCGAGATGGAGCCAGATCCAGGGTTCACACCCAACCACCGGCTGTACTTACCTCTGACCGCACAGAGCAATTCCAACGCTTCCCAGAAGCCATACCGCATACCCGATTCCAATCCTTTTGTCGGTATGCCAGGCTATCGAGAAGAGATCTGGGCGTTTGGCTTGCGCAACCCGTGGCGGTTCTCCTTCGACCGCTCGACTGGCGACCTGTTCATCGGTGATGTCGGGCAAAGCAGCCGAGAGGAGGTGGATTACCAACCTTCCAGCAGCACCGGGGGTGAGAATTACGGCTGGAATATCATGGAAGGCAGTCAGTGCTATGGCAGCTCAACTTGTGACATGACCGGGCTGACACTGCCGGTCTTCGACTATTCCCACGTCTCAGGGAATTGTTCAGTCAGCGGTGGATTTAGATACCGGGGAGGAGATTATCCCGGTATGCAGGGGATATACTTCTTCGCAGACTATTGCTCCGGGATTATCTGGGGAATGCAGCATACCCAGAGCGGTTGGGATACCCAGGAACTAACCCAGGAGTCTTACAGCATCTCCAGCTTTGGTGAAGATGAGGATGGGGAGCTGTACCTGCTCGACCACCAGCCGAATTCTGGCTCGGTGTACAGAGTCATTCAGACGCCCCCTTAATCGAGATGATCTATATCGCAACAAACAACGGATTGTTCAAGCGCCCGGCTGGATATTCCTGCCATCCTGGGCCGATGGCGGCGGTGCTGACTTTTTATCTGCTGTTTGCCCGTTATCCGCATCCTTTGCAGCAGGTTTTGGCTTGCGTTTCGAGCGGGTAGTTTTCGACTTTGGAACTGGTGGAAGCAGGGCAATTTCTAACACCTGGTCCATGTGTTCCACAGGTATAATCTTTAGATCGCCGCGCGCTCGTTTTGGAATATCGACCAGGTCTTTCATATTGCGCTTGGGCAGGAGCACTATCTTGAGCCCTGCCCGGTGGGCCGCCAGCACTTTCTCACGCACCCCACCCACCGGTAAAACCCTGCCTCGCAGGGTTATTTCTCCTGTCATGCCAACATCACGACGGACCGCCTGACCTGTAAATGCTGATGCCAGCGCGCTGGCGATGGTGATCCCAGCGCTGGGGCCGTCCTTCGGAATCGCTCCCTCAGGCACATGGATGTGGATGTCGACCTGATCGAATATCTCCGCTGATAAGCGCAGGTCCCCTAATCGGGATTTCAGGTAAGACAATGCTGCCTGGGCAGACTCCTGCATGATGTTCCCGATCTGACCGGTGATCTGCAGGTTACCTTTTCCTTCCAACAGCAGGATCTCCACAGGCATGATCTCCCCACCGTTTTCTGTCCAGGCTACAGCCGTTGCTACCCCGACCTCGTTCTGCCTTTCAGCTTCAAGGTTGTGAAACTGGGGTGGACCCAGAAATCGTTCCACTGCAGACGAACCGATAAGGTCGGGATGTCGCTTACCCTCGGCTTTCATACGGGCAATCTTACGGCAAACCCGCCCGATCTCCCGCTCCAGGTTGCGCACGCCGGCCTCGTACGTATATTCACGGATGAATCGCTGCAGCGCCTGGGTAGAGAAGCGCATCTCATCCTTATCCAACCCGTTCTCTTCCATCTGGCGAGGGATTAAGAATTTCTCTGCAATAGCGAGTTTTTCTTCCTCGATATAACCAGGGAATTCGATGACTTCCATCCTGTCGAGCAAGGCAGATGGAATCGTCATCATTGTGTTGGCAGTCGTAATGAACATTACATGCGACAGGTCGTATGGAAGCTCCAGGTAATGGTCAGAGAACGAGAAATTTTGTTCAGGGTCGAGGACTTCCAGCAATGCCGCTGCAGGATCGCCGCGGAAATCCAGTCCCAGCTTATCCACTTCGTCCAGCATAAAGAGCGGGTTGACCGACCCGGCCCGGCGCATGGTCTGTAATATCCTTCCTGGAAGCGCACCAATATAAGTCCGGCGGTGTCCACGGATCTCCGCTTCGTCCCGCACCCCACCGAGAGATAAGCGGACGAATTTACGTCCCAAAGCTTCGGCAATCGAGCGACCCAGTGAAGTCTTTCCCGTCCCTGGAGGGCCAACAAAACATAATATAGGCTGGCGCATCCGCTTCGGTTTCAAGCTGCGTACGGCGATATACTCTAAGATGCGCTCCTTCGCCCGAGGCAGCCCGTAATGATCTCGCGCCAGGACTCTCGCAGCGTGTTTTACATCCAGATTATCTTCCGATACTTCTGACCAGGGAAGTTCGAGGATCCATTCGACATAAGTGCGGATAATTCCAACCTCCGGCGACATGGGAGGCATCTGAGCAAGTCGGTCTACTTCCTTCATAGCCCTGATCTGGACTTCTTCCGGCAGTACAGCGCTATCCAGCCGTGTTCGCAGCTCCTGGATATCCTTGGACCAGATGTCACCCTCTCCCAGCTCGGTCTGGATAGCTTTCATCTGTTCCCGCAAGTAGAACTCGCGCTGAGTACGATCAACTTCGCTCTGCGCACGAGTATGGATTTCGTCCTCTAGCTCCAGGACGTCGACCTCACTGGCCAGCAGTTTTACAACCCGCTCAAGTCGTTCCAGTGGATCGATCGTCAGGAGCAGATACTGCCTTTCTTCTAAAGTGGGGGCGATTGCAGTGACCACCATGTCGGCAAGCCAAGCAGGATCGTCTATATTGAGGGCGTACAGGTAAGCTTCCTCTGGCAGACTGCGGTCGAGCTGTACACACTTCTGGAAAATTTCAAGGGCGGTTCGCATGGTGGCATCGATCTGGCGGTCGACCTCTACAATCTCATACAACGGTCGGGCACGAACGCGCAAGAATGGCTCCAGTTGGATGAATTCGACAATCTGCACCCGCCGGCGACCTTGAACCAGAGCCGAGCTGGAACCATCTGGCATGCTGAGCAGGCGACCGACTGCCAGCTCCACGCCAATGGGTAGAAAATCATCCGGACCCGGATCATCTACATCCGGGTCGTGCTGTGTCAACGCAATTACCGTTGTATCAAGTACCTGGGCATCTTCTATAGCCAATAGGGAAGCTTCGCGTCCGACGAATATTGGCGAGACCATGTGTGGGAATATAACCAGGTCACGCAGAGGCAAGACAGCGCACTCAATCAACCCATCCTCATCCGGGATTGCATCCGGAACGCTGTACAGTTCCTCGGTTCGGCGATGGACCGCATCGCCGAAGTTATCATCATCGTCACCTAAGTACCAGTCATTATCTCGCATATCTCTCATGGATATCTCCCAATGCACACACCCAAGGTCAGGCTGTGATCTCCAGCTTATTTCTAGCCAGCCACGCTTCACGCGCTCCCGCGGCGACGAATATACTCCCGGTTGCTAATATCATGTACTGCTCACCTGCATCCAGGATAGCTGCTTCCAAAGCATCGGCGACATCCAGGATTATTTTCACCGATCTATTATACTGGTGGGCAATCTCTGCGATCGTTTCTGCATCCAGCGCGCGCGGGTGAAAGGATTTGGTGGCAATCACCTGCCCAACCCGTGGCGCCAGTTCAGCAAACATCCCTTCGACATCTTTATCTTCCGAAGCCCCAAATACCATAATTACGGGCTGCCCAGGGAAATAATCATCCAACGCCACACGTAAAATACGGGCTGAGTCGCGGTTGTGAGCCGCATCGATTACAACGGGTGGTTGCACCTGCAGGATTTCAAATCTACCGGGCCATTTTACTCGGGAGAAACCTCCCCGGATAGCATCCTCTGCAACAGGCACTGCCCTTTCACTGAACGTCTGGAGAGCCGCATATGCAGCGGCAGCGTTTTGTACCTGGTGATTGCCTGCCAGAGGCAGCCACATCCGAGTGGGCGCTGCCTTTTCAGCTTCGCCTGACTTTATCCAGCCATCATTTGATCTGAGTTCTCCCGAACGCCACACATCAATTGTTTGTCCGTTTACCGTTCGCTCGATATGTGTATAAAGGTAATCTTTGCCTACCCAAATGACAGGCGAGCGCCGTTCAGCAGCAATCGCATCGATTACAGCACACGCTTCTTCCGCCTGCGGGGAAACCACTACCGGCACACCCGGCTTAATAATCCCGGCTTTCTCCCCGGCGATCTCAGCCAGCGTTTCACCCAGCAGAAAAGTATGGTCGTATGAGAGTGATGTGATGACGGATACTTCTGGCAGCACGACATTCGTCGCATCCAATCTGCCCCCTAGCCCGACCTCGATTACCGCTGCATCCACACTCACACGTTCGAAATACAGGAATGCCAGCGCAGTGGTAATCTCAAAGGTGGTCAGGTCAGGGATCGTACCAATGGCAGGCTTTATTTCATCCAGCAAGTCGACCAGGCTGTTGTGGGGAATTGGAACGCCATCTACCTGCATCCGCTCTGCATAGTCATGTAGATGCGGCGATGTGTACAGCCCCACACGGTAGCCGGCCTCTGTCAACGCACTCTGGCACAGCGCAGCAACTGATCCCTTACCCTTCGTCCCGGCAATATGTATGATCGGGTAGCGCCTATGTGGATAACCTAAACGTGCAACCAGATCATACATCCGCCCCAAATCGAAATTTTCTGCTGAATATCGAGATGATTTGGTAAGGCTGAAATCGACAAAACTATACAAATAATCCAGAGCAACCTGATACTCTTCACTCATGGCTCTGGGATTGTAACCCTTTGATTGTGTCTATGCAAGAGGCAGGCGCAATCTGGGTGTATCGATGGAGCGTGATAAAATCCAACCTGTTCGGCATGGTAAAATTTTGGCTTGTGTTGGGTAAGCTGGTAAAGATGTTCGTAATATTCGTTTCTGCAATACTCCTGCTGGGTGCAATTGCATTACTGCTGCCCCGATTCGTTACCCAGCTCTATGCCAGGCCGCGCACATTTCTGCTCGATGAAGCACCTGCTAAACCGGTTGCAATCGTCTTTGGCGCCGGCCTGTGGCGAGATGGAAGCCCCACCCCAGTACTTAGAGATCGAGTTGCTACAGCCGCCGGTCTTTACCAGGATGGTAAAGTCCAGAAGCTGCTGATGAGCGGCGACAATTCAGATATCTACTATAACGAGCCGGAAGCGATGCGCCAGTTCGCCCTGGGATTGGGTGTTCCGGACGAGGATATCGTATTGGATTACGCCGGGCGACGGACATATGATACCTGTTATCGCGCGCAAGAAATTTTCGGTATTGGCGAGGCTATCCTGGTTACGCAGGCTTTCCATCTCCCTCGGGCGATTTACAGCTGTAATATGCTCGGTCTACCAGCAATAGGTGTGCACGCAGACCAGCGACAATACCGCCAGCGGTCAATTGCATGGTGGAATCTGCGCGAACTGCCGGCAACCTTGGTAGCGCTTTGGGAGATCCATTACAGTAAACCCATTCCGATCTTAGGCGATCCGGAACCAATATTCCCCGTGGAGGCGCAATGAACCGCAGCCAGGCATTAAACATCGTGCACGAATATGTGAAGAATGAGAACTTGGTCCGGCACATGCTGGCTGTAGAATCCGCAATGCGCTTCTACGCTGAGCGGTTCGGTGAGGATGTCGAGCTGTGGGGAATTATCGGATTGCTGCACGATTTCGATTGGGAAATCCACCCAACACTCGAACAGCACCCCCAGGATGGAGCGGCCATCCTCAGAGAGCGAGGTGTGCCGGAGATCGTCATCCAGGCGATCTTGAGCCATGCCGATCATACCGGTGTGCCACGCCGCTCCCGGATGGAGAAAGGGCTGTATGCCTGTGACGAGATCACAGGTTTGATCACTGCCGTGGCATTAGTCCGCCCATCCAGGTCACTGCATGATCTGGAGACCAAATCAGTGAAGAAAAAGTGGAAGGACAAAGCCTTTGCAGCCGGAGCTAACCGTGAAGAGATCGAGCATTCAGCCGCTGAATTCGGTATTGACTTGTGGACACATGTCGATAACGTCATCCAAGCCATGAGGGGGATCGCACCCCAACTTGGGTTGGATGGACAGCGCTGACCAGACCTTAAAGACGCCTGCTCGCAGTTTTACTGCGAGCAAGTTTATCTTGTCTCGGTAATCTAAGGTCAATGCTTAATTCTCGGAAACTCTCCGGATTCTGTTGCAAGGCTCCCCACACGCATCCAACAGCTTGAAAACCTCGTCTTTTGCAGGCTCACCCACCAGGAAAATCCTCCCATCCTCCAGGGTGATGACCACCCGCAGCGTAAACTGCTGGAATACTTCAGAAATATTCTCGTTCTGCAACAGCGCTTCGACCTGTGACCACTCGATCTCATCACCTACAATCGGATCAGGGTAAGGATCATAAAAAATATGCACTGTAGGTGCCGGATACGCGCTGCCCCCCGAGGGAGCGGGCTCAACCGGCGGCTCAGTCGCCTGTGGGGCTGCCGTCGCAGGCAATGTAGGGGTATTGGCTGCGGTTGATTCTGGCAATTGGGTCATTGTCGGTTCCGATGTCGCTTCTGGTGCCCTGCTGCAGGCAGAGATAGACAGCACCAGGATCACCAGGACCCATACTGCCAGCCAGTTATGGTTACGCATAAAACCTCCTTGTTTCTTTCCGCTCTGTGATACCTGTCTCACCAGGCCACACTGGAAAGGAATTATACATGACCAGGAAGTGATTCAGGTAGGTCTAGCTTAAGCTTTCCTAATATTGGAATTTGTAGTAGTTACGCCGTTCAGGTAAAAAAGGGGGGTAGTTCAATGAAATCGATACCAGATTTCTGTTGACTTGTCAGCACATTTAAGCTAAACTGTGGGACAGATTGTCTATACGAAACCACCCCCGGAAGCACAGGAGGGAAAATGTCCCCTGAACTGACCCCCGCACACATCACATCTCAAGCTACGCTCAGCCCGACGATTAAAGCCTGGCGCATCTACCTGGAAGATCAGGGCAGCTCCACCCACACCGTCAAAGCATTTACCGCTGACCTGCGCCTTTTGGCTGCTTACCTGCCGCCGGATCGCAAGCTAGGCAGCATATCGACCACCGATCTGAACAGCTTCCTCGAATGGATGCAAACCGGGCGCGGCGTACCTTGCAGCCCGAAGACGTTATCCAGGCGGATCACATCTTTGAAGGCTTTTTTCCGTTGGCTTCAGAACAATGGCGCTATCCTGGCTGATCCCGCCGAGAAGGTCGTACAGAAGACCGTTTTAAGCCCGCTGCCGGTAGTCTTGACGGATGATGAAGTCGAGACAGTTATGCAAATTGCAGATGCTCACCGACGGGCGAAAAAACCCGATGCACGCTACTATGCATTGGTTGATCTTCTGCTGACAACCGGCATAAAGAAGGGTGAGTGTCTTGCACTTAGCCCGGCGCATGTTGTCCTGGATGCGCAGGGGGGGCCGCTGCTTTTTGTGCGGTATGCCAACCCTCAATATCGGTATAAAGAAAGAAAGATCCCGCTTACCGAAGACTGGGTCAGCGCCTATGACGAGTACACAGCCCAATACGACATTGGGGACAAGCTTTTCCCCTGGTCGCCGCGCAGGTTGGAGTATCTGCTCGAAGATCTGAGCGAGGAAGGCGCCCTCGAGAAGCACCTCTCGTTTGATATGTGCCGGTGGACCTGCGCACTCAGCGATTGGAACGCCGGTATGGAACGTGACAAGATCCGTCAAAAACTGGGCATATCAAAGGTGCAGTGGCGTGAGGTGAGCATGAAACTGGAGAGCCTGTCGAAAGGATAGGGTACTACCTGATCAGCCACCGATCTCACTCATTACCCGGTTAAGTGGGATAATGCCATCTGCCAGACCATTGCCCCACGGCTTATTCCAAATCGCGTCCAAGATCAAACTGCGCAGCTCATCAAGAGAAGCACCTGCCCGCAGAGGGGTGAGTAAGTCAATCTCCCTTTCATGAAGCAGGCACAGTCGCAGCCGACCATCGGCAGTCAGCCGCACTCGCGTGCAGGTGGAGCAGAACGGTTGGCTGACGGTAGAAATAAATCCCACCGTACCGCGCCCGTCAGGCAGGCGGAAAACCCGCGCCTCTCCATCCAATCTGCCTCCATCAACTACCTCGAGCGTCCCGTATTCATTTTCAATCAGCTGAATCGCTTCTTGTGAGCTCACCACGTTAGAGCGTTGGAATTCTGTCGCACCCCCAAATGGCATCATCTCGATAAAACGCACTTGCCACGCCCGCTCCCGTGTAACCGCTGCCAGGCTCACGACATCCGGTTCGCTATAACTGCGCACCACAACGGTGTTGATCTTGATCGGCACCAGCCCGGCAGCTTCTGCGGCTTCAATCCCAGCCCAAACATCATCCAGAGTTCCCCAGCGGGTCAGGCGATGGAATTTATCTGGGTCTAGAGTATCCAGGCTGAAATTCACCCGATTGAGACCGGCGTCGGCCAGCGCTTGCGCCAGCCTGGCAAACAGCACCCCGTTGGAGGTCATCGAGAGCGAGCGGACACCATCCGTATGGGCGATCTGACGTACCAGATCGACGATCCCTGCCCGCACAGTCGGCTCTCCACCGGTCAGCCTGATCTTATCGAAGCCGAGTCTGGCAAACACCTGCACCAGTGTCAGAACTTCATCATCTTGCATCAGCTCGGAATTTGGGCGGAATGTCATCTCCTCCGGCATGCAATACATACATCGCAGATTGCAGTGATCTGTCAGGCTGATACGCAGGTAATGGATGCGGCGTCCGAAACGATCGATTGCCATTTCAAAACCTTCAACTCCTCAGGGCACAGAATTGATCAGGTTATTGTCATACTACCCCTGTGTTAGCCCTGAGTTGAATCCATTATATCAAGGTGATCTCTAACAGGGTCAATTAAGTATTTCCTTAATATTGATTCCGGCACCACAAAATGCTAGTATATAGATATACAACAAAACCATTCATACTCAAAGTCGGAAATGTAATGAAAATCATTGTTCAGCCAGCCATTTCTTCCTGTGGCTGTGAGGTTTTACACCTCGCCCAGCAAAATATTTTGATAAATAGCAATAATATTATTAGAGTTTACGCAGTTCAGGGGAAATTGGGTGTGTTTGGGTGGGTATCGCCCGCCCAAACACACCCGTTATCCCACCAACTGCGTAAGTCCTAATTATGATATCCAGTTGAGGAGGTGTCCCTGCCAGTGAATATCAACGAAAATATAATGCTTATCCTTATCCTCATATGTCAAGTCAGAAGGAGACCATTATGACCCTCGGAGGTTATGCTGATAAAGTAGCTCATGTAGACCTGTCCTCCAGCAAAATCGAGTACAAACCTATCCCGGAGGATTGGAAGCAAAAATACATCGGTGCACGTGGAGTAGGCGTGCGCTATGTATTTGAAAACGGCCCGCAGGTGGATCCCCTTTCCCCAGAAAACATCCTCTGCTTCATGAACGGTCCCATGACTGGTACAGAAGCAAATATGAGCGGTCGCCTGGCAGCGGTCACAAAATCACCCCTTACCGGGACTGTGACGGATAGCCACCATGGCGGCTGGTCTGCGGCTCGCTTACGCTGGGCCGGCTTCGACGGTCTGGTGTTCTCAGGTAAGGCCGCCAGACCAACCTATGCCTATATCACCGAAGGCAAAGTCGAACTCTTCGACGCATCGGAAGTCTGGGGAATGGGAGTTCATGACACGGTCAAGTATTTCCGGAACAAGTACGGTGACAAAGATGTGTCTGTCATCACAATTGGGCAGGCAGGTGAGAAACTCTCTCGTTTTGCATGCTGGGTGAACGAAGATGATCGTGCAAGCGGGCGCGGCGGTACGGGCTGCGTGGGTGGCAGTAAACTGCTCAAAGCCATCATCGTCAAAGCAGAGAAGAAATTCCCCCAACCAGCGAACAGGGAGATGTGGAAAGCTGCGCATGCCAAGGCTCGCGATGAGTTAATGGATACGCGCTATGTAACATCACCCAAGAAAGGCGGTCTATCGCTCTACGGCACAAATGTGCTCATGAACATGGTCAATGTCATCGGTGCCATGCCCACACGCAACTCGCAGGTTACTTACTTCGCCCCACATGAGGCATTGAGTGGTGAACGTGTTCGTGAAACCATCCTCGTAAATGATCCCACCTGCCATGCCTGTTTTGTGGCCTGCAAGAAAGAAGTGGAGATCAAGGAAGGTCCCTACAAAGGCGTGCACATGGAGAGCGTGGAATACGAGTCGATTTGGGCATTGGGTGCCAATTGTGACAACGATGATGCACCCAGTGTAGCGAAGATGATTGACCAATGCAATGACTACGGCATGGATACGATCGAAATGGGCAATGTGCTCTCCGTTTATATGGAAGCTACTCAACGTGGCTACACCAACGGAGACGGCGGTCTTAAGTGGGGCGACCATGCAAATATGGTAGAGACCATCAGAAAGATAGGTGCTCGCGAAGGCATCGGTGATAAGTTAGCGGATGGAGCCGAGCGTGCCGCGAAATACTTCGGACACCCTGAGCTTTCTATGACGGTGAAAGGACAGGCAATCCCGGCTTATGATCCGCGCGGGATCAAGGGCATGGGAATTGGCTTTGCGACCAGCAACCGCGGCGCGTGCCACTTGAGAGCCTATACTCCAGCCGCCGAAGTCGTAGCCAATGTTTTGGGCGGTACCGAATTGACCGACCCATTGGCAGTTGAAGGCAAGGGTAAGCTTACAGTCATCTTCCAGAACGTACACACGATGACCGATTGCCTGGACCTATGCAAGTTCGCGACGTTTGCCGAATCCCTGGATACTTTCGCCGAGCAGTTCTCTGCGATCACCGGGATGGAAGCAGATGCCAATTACCTGCTTGAGGTTGGCGAGCGAGTGTACAACCTGGAAAGATACTACAACAATCTGGCAGGCTTTAGAGAGGGCAGCGATTACCTACCTGAACGATTCCTGAAGGAGCCATCAACCGGTCCTGGTTCGGAAGGTCATGTCTGCGAACT
>JAQBDA010000217.1:0-11670 GCA_032124675.1 Chloroflexota bacterium | reverse complement strand
AAAGTGCTGATATCGCCCGTGCATGCCTTTCCACGGGCTTCAAATTTGAGAAGCGACGCAGTTTGGGGGAAATCGCAGCTCTCCACCAACTACGTGAGCCCTAAAACCATTATAATCGATGCTTGCCTAATCGCACTTTATCCCCTTATAATAACCCCCAAGGTGGTCGGAACAATACAGATGGGTATTTTCGATAAACTGGAAGCGCTGGAATCACAACTTCAATCACTGATCGAAGGCAGCGCGGCGCGTCTGTTCCCAGAATATAAGCTGGAAGAAGAACTGGCGCACAGGCTCGTAGAAGCGCTCCAGGCTGGTACGCGACAGAATTCTGAAGGAAAATATATTGCTCCGAATGAATTTACTGTTACAGTCCATACCGGTCAGGCCAGCCGGTTGAGGCAGCAGGATACGCTGCTCAGTGAGCTCACCGGATCGCTGCAAACCACCGGTAATGAAGCCGGACTGATTTTTCTCAGCCCACCGGTGATCCAGATCGATGAGGACCGTGAGGTCGCTTTGAACCAGATAAGGGTGAGCGCGGTGATCAACCTGGAGAACCTGTCCCGCACGACAGATATCCTGGTAGACTTTGACACAGAGGCACCGAACCTGCCTGAGAATGCCTACCTGATCATCGATGGGACGCTGATGAAACCCCTGAACCACTCGGTCATCAATATCGGGAGACGCCCTGATAACCAGATTGTCATCGATGACCCGCGTGTCTCGCGCCTCCATGCTCAGATCCGCGCCATTAAAGGTCGCTTCGTCATTTTCGATCTTGATTCAAGGGGTGGGACTTTCGTCAACTCCCAGCGCGTAAACCAGAGCACGCTGTACCCTGGAGATGTCATCAACCTGGCCGGTTATCCCATCATTTACGGTCAGGATGCCCTCGCCTCGGGAGAGACGATAAAATATACGCCTGGGACTGACCTCTAGGCTTTCGCTTTATTCATTATGAGCGGCTCTCTCCTCCTCATCTTACGCATCTTAATGGCTGCCAGCCTGTATGCCTTCCTGGGGGTGGCCATCTACATACTTTGGCAGAACCTGAAACTTCAGTCAAACCGGATAAAACAGCTGTCTGCGCCGCCCTTGACCCTGTACCAACAAGACGATGACCATATCATCGATTACCGCTACACCCGACCGGAGGTTACGATCGGTCGTGATCCGGCCTGCGACTGCATCCTTAATGACGGCACCGTCTCCGCAATGCACGCCCGCCTGACTTACAGGCAAAACCAGTGGTGGGTCGAAGACCTGCGGTCGACGAACGGCACTTTCCTGAACCAGGAAAATGTCAGCGCCCCCCTGGTCGTCACCAGCGGGGACCAGCTGCGCTGCGGGCAGGTCGTGCTCTCGATCTCGGTGAGCCATGAACCCAATGGCACCAGCAGTAAAAATGCCGATAGACCATGAACACGAGGTGTAAGTATGGAGAATAAAATCGACCTGGCAATCCTCGGGGGATCAGGCATGTATTCCATGTCGGGGCTGCAGGATAGCCTGGAGGTCATGCCGCAAACACCTTATGGATCCCCCAGTGCTCCGATCGTGATCGGAACGATGCAAGGCAAGCGGCTGGCCTTCCTCGCCCGCCATGGCATCGGTCACGTGCTTTCACCCACGGCGGTCCCTTTCCGGGCAAATATCTATGCCTTGAAGCAGTTGGGGGTCGAGCGCATCGTCAGCATGAGCGCCTGCGGCTCGCTGCGGGAGGATTACGCTCCGGGAGATATCGTCATCCCCGACCAATTGATGGATTACACCCGCCGGCGCAGTCAGACATTCTTCGAGGACGGGCTGGTAGCCCATGTCAGTGTCGCCGATCCTTTCTGCCCAGATCTATCCGCACAGGTGTACCAGGCGGTCAGCTCGGCAGGCGGAACTGTTCACGACGTCGGAGCCCTGGTCACCATCGAAGGGCCGCGCTTCTCGACACGCGCCGAATCGAACACTTTCCGGACCTTGGGGATGTCGATCATCAATATGTCCTCTGCTCCGGAAGCATTCCTGGCACGTGAAGCGGAAATCTGCTACTGCGTTATGAACCACGTGACAGATTATGATGTCTGGCACATCAGCGAGGAACCGGTTAGCGTCGAAATGGTGGTCGAAATCCTAAAACGGATCGTAGATATAAACCAACTAACGATCAGCAGCCTGGCGAAAAATCTCAGCTCACAGCGCGACTGTGATTGCGGGGATGCTCTGGCAAACGCCTTCATCACAGATAAAGAGCACATCCCGAGTGAGACGCTGGATAGACTCCAGCCGCTGGTTGGCAGATACTTTTCCGACCCAGAATGAAGAAAATACTAATAGGACTTACGCAGTAGGTAAGGAGATTGAATCACCACGTAAACGAGCTCGATCAAAAAGTGATCCTGGGCCGCCTGATGTCGCTGGCGGCCGCCTTTATCATCTTGTATTCTGCCGCGCTGACGATTTCTCCAGCCGTGCTGCTTCGCAGTTGGAGCGCAGACCTGCGCTGGGCGCACTGGCTGGGTACAGCTATCTGGTTGGTGCTGTTCGCGCTGGCATACCGCTATGTATCGCGCAGGCTGCCAAACGCTGACCCATACTATCTGCCCATCGCCATGGGGTTGGCCGCCTGGGGCAACCTGACCGTCTGGCGGCTCGAGCCTTACTTCGGCTTGCGCCAATCCCTGTGGTCGGTGGTGGCTGTCGGAGTCCTCATTCTTGGGCTGCGACTGCCAGGCGATCTCAGCTTCCTGCGCAGGTATAAATACGTCTGGTTGACCGGTGGCCTGATCCTGACCGGGCTGACCATCTTCCTGGGGACAAATCCCTCCGGGTTTGGGCCGCGCATGTGGTTGGGCTGCTGTGGGATATACTTCCAGCCATCTGAGCCGCTAAAGGTGCTGCTGATCGTATATCTCGCCGCATACATGGCAGGCATATCCGATCCCACCCAAGGGGCGACCAATACTGGTAGCCAGCTAACCCGCCGTTCCCCGCTGCTGCCCCTGGTCGCGCCGACCATCATCATGACCGGTCTGGCGACCACCTTGCTGGTTGTACAGCGAGACCTCGGCACCGCTTCGATCTTCATCTTCCTGTATGCCGCCATCCTGTATATCACGACCGGCCGGCGGCGGGTGATCCTGGTGGCTGTTGTGGGTCTCGTCCTGGCTGGGCTGGTGGGCTACGTCCTGTTCGATGTTGTCCAGCTCAGAGTGGAAGCCTGGTTGAACCCCTGGCTTGACCCGAGCGGCAGGTCGTACCAGATCGTTCAGTCCCTGCTCGCGATCGCCAATGGCGGTGTGTTTGGGCGTGGTCCTGGTCTGGGCGCACCAGGTGTGGTGCCGATTGCCCATTCAGATTTTATTTACACAGCCATAGTTGAGGAAACCGGTCTGGCGGGAGCAGTGGGGCTGCTGCTATTGCTGGCGCTGTTTGCGTATCGCGGTCTGAAAACAGCCTTGCACGCTCCAGATACATTCCGCCGCTATTTGGCAGCCGGTCTCACGACCTATCTGGTGGCTCAGGCTGTCCTGATCATCGGAGGCAATGTCCGCCTGCTGCCGCTCACCGGTGTCACGCTGCCATTTATCTCCTACGGCGGGTCCTCCCTGCTGACGACCTTTGTGAGCCTGCTTTTCCTGCTGCACATCAGCGAACAGGCAGATTTTGATTCGCTTTTCCAGCCGAAACAGACCCGGCAATATATGCAGCTGGCGGGCTTATTGTTCGTCAGCCTGACCGCGGCTGCCCTGGCAACCGGATGGTGGGCGTTTATCCGTGGTCCCGAACTGCTGGCCCGCACCGATAATCCCAGGCGGAGTATCTCAGACCGGTACGTGCAGCGCGGCGCCATCTTAGACCGCAACAACCAGCCAATCTCCTCCTCGAGCGGGGATCCCGGCAGCTACCAGCGTACGATCCAATATCCCGACCTCAGCCCGGTAATCGGCTATACGCATCCTGCATACGGTCAGGCCGGGCTGGAGGCCAGCCTGGATGATTATCTGCGCGGCCTGCGCGGGGGTCCCAGCCTGACAAGATGGGTAAACCAGCTGCTATATGGGCAGCCGCCGCCAGGGCTGGACGTGCGCACCACGCTTGATCTGGATCTACAAAATTCAGTTGATCAATCGATGGGGGATACTGCCGGGGCTGCTGTATTGCTCAACGCCTCCAGCGGCGAGATATTGGCGATGGCCTCCCACCCGACCTTCGATGCCAACCAGCTTGACAGTACCTGGAGCGAACTTATCCAAGACGAACGTGCACCGCTCCTGAACCGGGCTACTCTCGGGCGGTATCCTGCCGGCGATCTCGCCGGTGTGCTCTATCCTGAAGGTCTGGAACCGTACGGACTCAACCAGCTTACACAGACCTATCTACCCAGTGCAGACCAAATCGATCCAGGAGAGCCAGACCAGGCGCTGAGCCCGCTGCAGCTCGCCCTGGTTGCAGCCGCGATCAGCGCGCAGGGGACGCGCCCAGTTCCGGTGATCGTCAGCGCCGTCAACACACCCACCTCCGGCTGGGTGCTGCTCCCTGGGGAAGACCAGCCTTTCCAGGCCATGCAGCCCAGCCAGGCCGAGTCGCGGGCAGGCTCGCTCAGTTCGGATAACAGCAATGTATGGGAATATGTTGCGGTCGTTTCCCAGGAGGACAGCCAGCCGGTCACATGGTATGTGGCAGGCACCACCCCGGGATGGAACGGCACACCGCTGGTGCTGGTGCTGGTATTAGAAGACAGCGACATCCAAACCGCAACCAGGATCGGTCGCAGCATCCTGGAGGCGGCGATGACCTGACCGTTCCACTATCGTAGCTCTCAGTCCATCACCCGCAGGTAGCGCCGCTTACCTACCTGCAGCACACCAGGATGCGGGAAAGGCTGGCTGGGGTCCTCCAGCGTGATACCATCAAGCCGGACTGCTTTCTGGTCGATCATCCGCCTCCCCTCGCTTTTGCTGCTCACCAGCTCTGATGTGACGAGCACATCCAGCAGCGTCTGCCCTGGCAGCAGTGCATATTCAGGCATCTCCTCCGGCAGATCGCCCTGCTGGAAGACGCGCACAAACGCCTGCTGTGCCCCATTGGCAGCTTCATCACCGTAGAATATCGATACGATCTCGTGTGCCAGCTTCATCTTGACATCGCGCGGGTGCAGATCGCCCTGCTCCAGGCCATTCTCTAACACATCGATCTCAGACGGCGACCAGCGGGTGACCAGCCGGAAATACTGGCTCATCGCCATATCAGGCAGGCTCATCACTTTCCCGTACATATCCTCCGGTGTTGACAGCAGCGGTATGTGGTTGCCCAACGATTTGCTCATCCGCACCACACCGTCCGTGCCCGGCAAGATGCCCATGATGATCGGGATATTGGGTCCTTCTCCAAGGAAGGTCATGATCTTGCGCGCCGCAGTGACGATATTGAACAGCTGGTCGGTCCCCCCGACCTGCACGTCCGCCCGCAGCGCATACGCGTCATATCCCTGCATGATGGCATAGAATGTCTCATGCAGATAGATGGCGTCTCCCTTCTCGGAGCGCAGCCTGAAATTCTCCCGGGTCAAGAACTGCTGGATGGTGAAATTGGAAGCCAGATGGATCAAGTCGGCGAATTTCAGTCCGGAGAGCCACTCAGCGTTGTAACGTACGATGGTCTTATCTTTATCCAGGACTTTATACGCCTGCTCGGCATACGTGCGCGCATTCTCATCTACCTGTGTCGGAGTGAGCTGAGGTCTCAGAACATCTTTGTCAGAGGGATCGCCGATCAAGGAAGTATAGGTACCGACCAAGAAGGTCACTTCATGCCCCAGTTCCTGGAACTGGCGCAGCTTACGCATGGTGATGGTATGTCCCAGGTGCAGATCGGAGGTGCGCGGGTCGTATCCGCAATACACCCGCAGCGGACGTCCTTCATGCGCGGCCTCACCCAGCCGCTGGCGCAGCTCGGCGGTCATGGCGTTCTTCAACTCCTCATCGCCATATTCCGTGCCGCGCATCAGGTACTGCACCTGCTCTTCAATGCTCATCTTCTTCATCATCTCACTCCCGATCGATCCTGGTTATAAAGTTTGAAGCTACGCAAATGGCTTAACAAGAAACCGCGCCCTCTGCGGTGAGGGCGCGGGGATACTCACCACAGAGGCAGCTACTGCCGGGCATAATAATAGTCATCGCCTTGCTGTTCGACGATCTCCAGCCCGCTCCGAAGGACAAGCTGGCGCAGAATCTCTTCCCCCTGTTCAAAGCCCATGCGACCTTTAACGTTCTCCCTCAGCCGGACTTCTCCCAGGGTGTGGAATGTAAAATAGCTGCTATCCGCGTAGACCTGCACTTTTTTGCCCCACTTCCCGGGCTGTACACGGACTTCACGGATTTCCATCCAGCGCAGGTGGACCTGTCTCAAGCCGTTCCTGTATTCGACCTCTCTATCATCCATCCTGATTACAGTCTGGCGGTCCATCCAGTTCCCCAGGCTGATGATGAACGCCGAGAATATCAGCAAGATGAACAGCACTGGAATCATAATCACCACCTGGCGGCTGCTGAATCTCAGCACAGCCCAGGTCACCCCTGTGAGAACGACTCCAATCCAGGCAATCGCCTCTCCGCGGCGTGGGATGAGCTCCGGGCGATATTCTCGCGGAATTTCATTCCCTGCATTGTCCTGCTGCATGGCAGGATTATACCATCCACGTCTCTTCCGTTGACCACCAGGCGGATATCCCGTGCTATAATTTGCCCATTCTCGGAGGCAGGTATGTATGCACCGGTACTGGTGTTGAATGCAAATTTCGAGCCTTTGAACGTATGTACGACGCGCCGTGCCCTGGGTTTGATTCTGACTGGGAGAGCAAATCTGGTGTTGAACGGGCGCAGCGAAATCCGGACTGTCTCAACCTCGTTCCCAGCCCCCTCGATCATCCAATTGCAGCGGATGATAAAACGCCCACACCCGCGCGTGCGGTTGACCAAGCGTGAGATCCTGCGCCGGGATGACTATACCTGCCAATATTGCGGGCAAAGTTCCCCCCACCTGACGGTGGACCATATCGTACCCCGGCGACTAGGCGGCGATCATTCCTGGAACAACCTGGTTGCAGCCTGCCCGGCGTGCAATCACCGCAAAGGGGGCAGGATCCTGGATCAGGCCCAGATGCACCTGCTGCGTGTTCCCTGCGAACCACCTGCTTCCGCTTTATATCTATTTGGGCGCCATTTGAAAGAAAACGAAGAGTGGGTCCCCTTCGTCCAGGGCTGGTAGATTAAAACCCTTTCAGCCGATTACCTAGAATTCCAAGCGCATAAAATTTTCAGCCAGGCTCACCGGGCCGTGGTAGCTGCCGGCAGCCTGAGCAATCAGTTCTTCGGCGCCATCCTGCAGGGTATCATAATGGATCAATATCAGCCTGCCCGCACCAGAGCGGCGAGCGACCTCACCCGCCCGGGCGGCTGAGGTATGCCCATATGTCTCCCCCGTAGCTTCGTGGATCAAGACCTCACATTTTTCCGCCAGATTGATCACTTCCGGGGAGGGCTCCGTGTCGCATGAATAAGCGATAGCTTTCCCAGAAGGTTTTGAGTCAAATCGCAGCCCGATAGTGGGAATTATATGGCGCACAGGCGAAGAATAGATGCTGAACTCTTCAGTATCGAGCACGACTGCCATCTCAACCTCCGGCAGGCGCTTGAAGATCACCGAAAAAAAGCCAGGCCAGGTATCCCACTGGTACAGTTCCATCATCTTTTCCACCCTGTCGAGCGTGTCTCCAAGACCGTATATGTGCAGCGGATCGGTACGGCCTAGCAGCCATAAGTTCATCAAAAAAGGCGGCACGCCGGCGACATGGTCCGGGTGGAAGTGGGTCAGGATCAGGTCGGTAAGATCCCGGTAATCCAGCCCGGCATGTTTCAGACGGATAATCGGGTTGCCTGTACAGTCAACCAGTACCATTCGCTGCCCACCGACCAGTACGAAATGTGTATTCTGGTGGTCCTCCCCGGGAACTGCATTCGATACTCCAAGGATGACTAGCTGCAGCTTTTCATTGCTCTCTGCCTGCTCTGCGGCGATGTTCAACGATCAATTACCTCCCAACAGTAGCTGGACGACACGCGGCGTGACGAAAACCTCCAGGATCGCTGCTCCAAACAGCATTGGTACTACCAACCCCAGCATAACTTTGCTCCAGTCGGCCAGCCCGCGCAGCATGGCTTCACCCATGCCCTGACCCCGCGCAGGGGTTGCAAGTCCTGCACCCAGGCGCAAGATAGCACCCCCGGCAAGGATCATAGCCGGGATCTCAAGTATCCCATGCGGGAGGATGAAGGCGGTCATAAACAGCGCTGGCGATATCCCAGCGGATGACAGGCTGGCCATGAAATACCCCACCAGGACCAGCGGCAGCATCAACACGATCATGCCCAGGACACCGAATGAAAATATCCCCAGAATAGAAGCCAGGGCAATTGCCCTGATATTGTGCAGCCACACAGTACCAACCCCGGAGACTGAATAGAAATTGATAAGATCAGGCATGCGCAACATTCCGTCCTGTATACCGCCAAACTGGATCAGCTCAGGTGGAAGAACAAACACCTTTGCCTGATTTGTGCCAATCCAGGCAGCGACTAAGAGCAAGAGGGCGGTCAATGAGATTGGGACCAGCATCCTTCCGGTAACCAGGCTTGCTATATTTCTGTACCAGCCGGTAGGAGATTTTACACCACCGCTCAACTCGGTCAGAAATACGCGCCAGCTCCAGAATAAGTTGATCGTATCCAGCTCCTGACCGATCAGCTCCTCCCTGTTGAAGTGTGCCAAACCGGACCGGATCAACAAACCGGCGATAACCAGCAGCCCCGCAATCACCCACCACAATACCGGGTAGCTACCCCAGAACATGACCACGCTCTCGCCCTGGATCAGCAGCGCCATCGGGATGATAATAAAGGACGCAAGCAAGTTCGAGGCTCTAACCGAGGTCGCCTGAGAGGAGATCACCACTGCCCCGCTGACCATAACAAAAGCCTGGACCAGATTCAGCAGCAGGATCTGGACGATCAGGGTCGGATCGGGCTGCCAATTGACCTGCCGGGTGACGCCAACAAAATAGATGGTTATACCCAGATAGCTTGCCAGCAAAGGGATCAGCACGGAAGCAAGCAGTTTCCCCAGGTATAGCTGACCATTGCTCAATGGACTGGTAAGCAGAGGCTCAATACTGCGGCGTTCCTTCTCCCCGACAAAGCTTTCCAGGGCGATCACCAGGGAAATTGAAACCGGAAAGAAGCCTACCACCATCAGCAAGAACGGCACCAGCCGTTCAGCAACAACCGGTGCACCGTAGCTCTCGACAAACTCAACCGCCTGCCGGGCTGTAAAATTCATCAGCCAGGGAAAGAAAACCGTCAGCATGATGATGGGGATAATTATCCGCCAGTCTCGAAGCTGGTCTTTTAGCTCACGTCGGGTGATAACAAGCGCCGGTCTCAAATTATTAATCAGCCAGCTTGCCATCAAGACCCTCCGCCTCTGGCAAACTGCTCATTGCATGCAGGTAGACTTGTTCCAGGCTGCGCGGCACTTCGCGCATACTCACTACGGGAAATCCCTGGTCCAAGAGAGAACGCAGAACGAGGGGGTTGGTTTGCTCTGCATCGGACGTAGAAAACCTCAACCAATCCTCACCCTGGGTGGCTGATTCTATGGACGGTGGCAAGGTCACAGAGGTGCCGTCTAACGGTGCAGCAAATTTCACTTCATACTCAACCGGGCCCAACAGCATCTGTTTCAATCCCGCCGTTTCGCCGCTGGCGATGATGCGCCCCTTTCTGATAATCGCAATCCGATCGGCCAGTTCTTCTGCTTCAGCAAGGTTATGCGTACAGATGACAATCGAGCGCCGGGCAGAGCGCAGGTCGCGGATCGAATCCCGCACCAACCTGGAGCTCTCCGGGTCCATGGCAGAGGTAGGCTCATCCAACAGGAGCACCTGGGGGTCGTGCAGCATAGCCCTGGCCAATGCCAGCTTCTGGCGCATGCCCTTGGAATACTCCCCAATCCTGCGCTGAACATCAGCGATCAGGCCAAAATCACCCAGCAGCTTCAGCGACCTTGCGCGGCGGGTAGAACGATCCATTCCGTAAACCTGACCAAAGAAATCCAGGTACTCGAACGCTTTCATCCGCCCGTAGAGACCGTGCTGCTCAGTCAGGACCCCGACCGACCTGCGCACCTCCCTGGCTTGGTCAACCACGTCAAAACCGGCAACCTGGGCATTCCCCCGGGAAGGGATCCATACTGAAGTCAGCATGCGAACTGTGGTTGTCTTCCCCGCCCCATTCGGTCCAAGCAGAGCCAACACCTCACCGGGCATTACTTGCAAGTTCACGCCATCAACTGCCCAAAATTGCTTGAATTGTTTGCTTAAGTCCTGGGTGACTATCATTATCGATCCTGATCACCGACCAACCACTCAATCTCCACCCTCAGCGTGATCGTATTATCCACCTGACAGTTCTATGCTGACCGAATGATCAACTGTGGACGTGACATGCTCAGAGAAGTTTATTCGTCCTCGATCAGGGCAGCGGGTGATTTTGTGCGATGTCTCAATACCAGCGCGATCGCCGCAGCGAGGGCAACAACTGCCATGACGGTCTGGTTGGCATTGATGCCTGCCACCTGAGCCGAATCCAGACGGATAAATTCCAGCAAGAAGCGCCCCAGGGGGTAGAGGACCAGATAGATCAAGAATATATCTCCATTGATCAGCCAGTCTGATTTGCGCCTTGCCAGCCACAGCAGGATGATGACGATACCCAGGCTCCACAAAGACTCATACAAGAACAATGGGTGGTAGTATTCCTGATCTGTGAAACCCGGCAGGCGATGCTGGGGATCAATGAAAATTTTCCAGGGTAAATCGGTTGGTGCTCCGTATAATTCCTGGTTGACATAATTCCCCCAGCGTCCGATAACCTGCCCCAGCGCCAGGGCCGGTGCAGCGATATCCAGCCACAAGAGAAAATCCAGCTTGCGGTAGCGGCAGAAAAAGTAGATTGCAACAAGCCCACCGATGATGGCTCCCGGGATGCCCAGCCCACCTCGCCAGATGGCGAGTGCATCCAGTGGATGTGTCAGGTAAAAATATGTGGTAATGCCCGCCTCCACCATCGAGGGCGGCGGCGTGAGAAGATGCCAGACTCTGGCGCCAATGATGCCCCCAATTAATACCCAGATCAACCCATCCCAAACCAGCTCGCTGTCCTGACCGCGACGGCGTGCCTCCCGGTCTGCCAGGAATGCTGCCGCTACAGCACCTAACATTAAGATTATCCCGTAAAATCGAATATATAGAGGTCCTAGTTGAAAACCGGTCGGCATTGTTCCCTCGTCCTAAGTTGAATAAATTGGTTTATTGGGTAAACCGCCGTAAATATCGAAACAAAAAGTCTCAGTTTAACGGCGGCTTGCCCAAGCAAATTGCCGGTGACAACCCAAGGATTAGTTATGTTTCTTTCGGCGAATCGTCCTAGTCCCAGGTTTTATGTACTTTGCTGCGCACATCCCATATACGCTGCAGGGCGGTCAGGTTGCCCAATACAGCCAGTATCCACAGGGCAACCCCGGGGATGTTGAAGACCAGACACGGCGCAAGCA
>JAQBDA010000216.1:0-8243 GCA_032124675.1 Chloroflexota bacterium | reverse complement strand
CCTCACGATCGATCCTATCCTGGCTGCGTCTCAAATTGTCGTCTCGCTACAGAGTATTTCGTCCCGGAATGTATCCCCACTAAGCTCGGCAGTGGTAAGTGTCACCTCGATCCATGGGGGAGAGACGTTCAATGTGATACCGCAGACTGTTGAAATGAGCGGGACGATACGAACATTCGAGACACATGTCCGGAAAGATGTGATCGACCGGGTCAATGAGATTGCCTCGAATGTTGGTGAGGCGTTCGGGTGTCAGACTGAGATAGACCTACAGATGCTGACTCCGACGGTAGTCAATGATCCAGCTGCTGCAGAGATAGTCCGAACTGAAGCTAGCCGTCTGTTCCCAATGGATCAGATCGATGAGGCCTACCGTACGATGATCTCGGAAGACATGGCATACATGATGCAGGATATCCCGGGTTGTTTTATTCTGGTCGGTTCCGCAAATTCTGCACTTGGCTTGGACGCCTCGCATCACCACCCGAAATTCGATATTGACGAAGAAGCCTTACCTCGTGCTGCAGCGCTGATGTCCAGTACGATCGCTCATTATCTGCGCAGCACGTGATGCCAGCTCCAGGTAACGGGTACGAAAAGCTGCTGCAGATCTCAGAGCCCCCACAGCGGGTCGTATCCCTCGTTCCTTCTCTTACCGAGAGTCTGTTTGACCTGGGGCTGGGATCAAACGTAGTCGGAATTACAGATTATTGCGTGAATCCTGAGCAGGCTCTAAAGGATTTGCCGCGCCTTGGTGGCCCAAAAAATCCACGCATTGACGATATCTTAGCAATGGAGCCGGACCTCGTGCTGGCGAATATGGAGGAGAACAATCGCCAGTCCATCATAGCTTTAGAAGCTGCCGGTCTGAACGTGTGGGTTACATTTCCAAAGACGGTCAGGGAGGCGTTGGACCTGCTGTGGGTCATCATCGGGATTTACTCGAATGTAGATGCCGCCATCAAGCTCGAGACCCTGGAATTGACCTTGAAGTGGGCTGAGACTGCCGCACAGGAGAAAAAGGCTGTGCGATATTTTTGCCCAATATGGTCGGACAGAACCGAAGGTGGTCAGGCCTGGTGGATGACATTCAATCGAGATACGTATTGTAACGATGTACTGGGTCTGATGGGGGGCAAGAATATATTCTCTGCAAGGGAGCGCAGGTATCCTTTGGCTGCCGATCTGGGAGAGGAAGAGCCAGAAATAGCGGGAGATAGAGATGCACGCTACCCACGGGTCACGAGGTCTGAGATTATTGCCGGTAATCCGGAGATCATATTGCTACCCAGTGAGCCTTTTGTGCACACTGAAATGCACCGAGAGGGATTGCTCTCACTTCTCCATGAGACAGCAGCGGTTAAATCAGGGAAGATTTATCTGGTGGATGGCTCACTCATCACCTGGCATGGCACACGTCTGGCCCGCGCTCTGCAGGAATTACCCGATTTATTCGCTGGTGACAGCCCTAAGGATTAAGGTTGTCTCAGAATAGATATCGTATGCTTGACGAACTTATTGTCAAGTGATACACTGCGTTTTGTGTCGTTAATCATCGGATTAATCCTAATAATATATAGATTGCCGATAGAATGGGCAATTAAATTATGTCTCGCAACCTGCTGAACAGCGATTTTCTACGCTACCTTGCTTCCCTCAACTTGGACGAGCGGACAGGCGATCGAATCCCTTCCCTAAACGATCTCAGCTCAGACCTGGGCGTGAGTGTGGCGCGCTTGCGAGAACAGCTCGAAGTCGCCCGTGCGCTCGGATTTGTTGAAGTCCGTCCGCGGACAGGCATCCGGCGGCTGCCCTATTCATTCTTGCCTGCAGTCCGGCAGAGTATTTCGTACGCGATTGAAATGGATCGAGCGAATTTCGACACATTCTCTGATCTGCGCAACCATATCGAGGCGTCTTACTGGATTGAAGCCGTAGAACAGTTAGAACCAGGTGATCTGGTTGTATTGCAGGAGCTGATCAGCAGGGCATGGGATAAGCTGAGAAGCCCTCAGGTCCAGATTCCCCATACCGAACACCGCAAACTGCATCTGGGCATATTCAGACGTCTGGAGAACACATTTGTGCTGGGTATCCTGGAAGCATACTGGGAAGCGTACGAAGGCGTCGGCTTAAATCTGTATGCCGACTATGATTACCTTCAGCAGGTGTGGCAATATCACCAGAATATGGTCGAGGCGATATGCGCCGGGGACTATGAAGCTGGTTATGAGGCTCTGGTTGATCACAAAGATCTGCTTTATCACCATCCGGTCGCCCGCCTGATGGAAAGAGACCCACAAATTATCGACACATAACCAGGCCAGTTCGATACCTGGTTTCCGGAGCATTTGATAAGGAGATAGCATGTCCGTAACACAAACCATTATTGAAGCAGAAGAGCAAGAGCTGCAGGAGCAGCGGGTGAATGATTTCTCCCTCACCGTTGCCACGGTCAATGGATCTGGGAGTCAGACCTCCAATTTGACATTGATCCGGGCTTTGTTCAAGATGGGCATCCCGGTTTCTGGTAAGAACTTATTTCCGTCCAATATCCAGGGATTGCCCACCTGGTTCACCATCCGGGTTAACAAAGATGGTTTCTTAGCCAGGCGGGAAGAACAAGAAATCGTGGTAGCAATGAACCCTGCCACGTTTATCCAGGATCTGGCAGATGTATCTGCGGGTGGTGCTTTATTCTATGCCGATGATATACGTCTCCCGATCACACGTGAGGATATCTCGGTATATCCGATGCCAGTTAAAAAGCTGGCCAAGGATTCTGGTGCCCCTTCGAGTTTACGGGATTATGTAGCAAATATGGTCTATGTGGGCGTGCTGGCACAGGTGCTGGGGATTGATCTGGATACAATTTACCAGGCGCTCAACTTTCATTTCAAGGGAAAAACCAAACCGATCGATCTTAATTTCGGTGTAATACAGTCAGCAGCAGAATGGGCATCTGGGAACCTAGATAAATCCGATCCTTACTCCGTTGAACCGATGGATGCAACCCGCGACCACATTATGTCTGACGGGAACACTGCAGCCGCATTGGGAGCGATCTATGGCGGCGTACATCTGGTCTCCTGGTATCCGATCACGCCAGCCTCAAGTCTTTCCGAGGCACTGCATACCTATCTCCCGATCCTGCGTAAAGACCCGCAGGAGGAAGGAAAAAATACCTTTGCTGTCATCCAGGCAGAAGATGAGCTGGCGGCAATCGGTATGGCTGTGGGTGGAGGTTGGGCCGGTCTGCGTTCGATGACGGCTACATCAGGACCCGGTCTGAGCCTGATGACAGAATATGCCGGGCTGGCGTATTTTGCAGAAGTGCCGCTGGTAGTATGGGATGTCCAGCGTGTCGGACCCAGCACTGGATTACCAACCCGAACTGCGCAGGGTGATTTGAACTTCGTTTACTATATGGGGCATGGGGATACTCAGCAGGTGATCTTGCTGCCGGGTTCGGTATTCGAGTGCTTCGAGTTTGGTTGGAAGGCCTTTGATATTGCCGAGCGGCTGCAAACCCCGGTCTTTGTATTATCTGACCTGGACCTGGGGATGAACAACTGGATGACTAAGCCGTTCGAGTACCCGGATGTGCCTATGGATCGCGGAAAGATCCTATGGGAAGAAGATCTGGAGAAACTCAAAGGTAAGTGGGCTCGCTACGAAGACATTGATGGCGATGCCATCCCATACCGGACCATGCCGGGTAACCGCCATCCTGGAGCCTCTTATTTCGCCCGCGGAACGGGGCATACACCTGATGCTCAATATACTGAGGATTCAGATGTCTGGTATGAGAACATGGAGAGATTGAAGAAGAAATACCAGACGGCTGAAAACTACGTGCCTAAGCCAATCCTGAACACGATGCCAGATGCCGAATTGGGAGTTATCGCCTTCGGTTCAACAGAGACTGCAGTCGAAGAAGCGCGCTATAAGTTGAAGGCGGCTGGCGTGCCGACCGATTTACTGCGGGTGAGGGCACTACCGTTCACCTCAGAAGTGGAACACTTTATCAACAATCACGAACGTGTCTATGTTGTTGAGATGAATCGAGATGGTCAGCTTCATCAGCTTCTTACCATTAAATACCCATCCCTGGCTGGCAAGCTGGTTTCGATAGCGTTTTCGGACGGACTGCCGCTGACCGCGCGCCGTGTGCGCCAGATGATTTTAGCCAAAATGGAGTGAATTATGAGCAGTCAAACTTCTACTGAATCAAGAGTCCAGTTGAATCTGGTCGGTTTATCTAAGGCAGACTATCGCGGCAACCCCAGCAGCCTGTGTCAGGGCTGCGGGCATAACTCGATCTCAAGCCAGATTACCGCCGCAGCCTATGAGTTGGATCTCGTGCCTGAGTCGATCATCAAATTCAGCGGGATTGGTTGTTCTTCCAAAAGCCCATTCTACTTTTTGAACCGTTCATTTGGTTTCAACGGTCTCCATGGGCGCATGCCTTCACTGGCAACGGGGGCATTGTTTGCCGACTATACCACCCGCGGCCTCGGGGTGAGCGGCGACGGTGATACGGCCAGCATCGGCATGGGGCAGTTCAAGCACGTACTGCGCCGTAATATGCGCCTGGTGTATATCGTGGAGAATAACGGTGTGTATGGATTGACAAAGGGCCAGTTCTCTGCCACAGCGGAGGTCGGGCTGACATTAAAAAGCCAGGGGACAAACCCTTATATGCCGGTAGATATTGCCTGGGAGGCATTGGTCGGGCATGCAACTTTCGTCGCGCGCTCCTTTGCCGGCGATCCTAAACAGGTGAAGGAGCTGATCAAAGCTGCACTCAGCCATGATGGTATCGCTGTACTGGATATCATCAGCCCTTGTGTGACCTTCAACAACCAGGACACCGCCATGCACTCGTACCAGTGGGGGCGGAACCACGAAATTGCTCTGCACGAGCTGGCATATGTCCCGCCAGCGGAAGAGATCTTGGTGGACTATCAAGAGGGTGAGGACATCGAAGTGACGATGCACGATGGCTCGGTGATCGTCTTGAAAAAACTGGAGCGCAATTACGACCCGACTGACCGCACCGACGCAATGCGCATCCTGGAGGAAGCCAATGCCTGCAATTGCCTCCTCACGGGGTTGATCTACATCGATACCACCCAGCCTTCGCTGAGGAAAATCTACAATCTGTCCTCGACTCCACTCAACCGGCTGCCCGAGAGCAGGTTAAGACCGGGGCGCGAAACGATGCAGCAGATCAACGACCTTATGTTCTAGAGAAACAAGCTGGCTTCGTTATTGCCGGTATTTCCGCCAGTAGCGCTGGATACCATAACCGGACATCCAGGAAGGGTTGGCGGACTCATATCCTTCAAGCTGTACATCGGGTACGCCATCCCGGCGTGCCCGATTTTTTGTCCAGGTGATCAGCTGCTGGTTAATCACTTCAACGGGTGGGTCGGCAGGCAAGGTGGATTCGATCCATGCTTCGGTCTCATCCAGGGTCTTACTCAGATAGGTGAGGTGCCAATCCTTATCCGAAAATACCCCAAAGTGAGTGGGTGCAATATGGTTGAAATCAAGTGCTTCCAATCGTTTCAGGCTCTGGCGCCATTTACCGAGGTGAAATTCTGGAGGGGGCATCGGTAAGCGTATATGATGAGTCCCTGATAGGCGTACACCGCCGATATCTCCCGAAAAGCAAATATCCTTGAAGAGATAGACAAAATGGTGCTCCGCATGCCCTGGCGTGTCAACTGCCTGAAGCTTCAATCCATTTACGACGACCTCTTCTCCGTCTCGCAGGACGGATAATCTTTGCTCAGGTACGGGCAGGAATTCCCCCCACAGGGCATCCATGGAGTCGCCGTAAATACGCGCCGCGCTGGTAAGCAGTTTACCAGGCTCGAGCATATGTGGTGCTCCGACCGGGTGAACGTGGATGCGTGCTCCCTGGCGCGCCAGCCAGCCTGCGGCACCAGCATGATCTAAATGGATATGGGTCAGAAATACATCACTGATGTCTGCGGGTGTCAGATTGTGGTGTTTTAAGCCATCTACCAACGCAGGGATCGTCGAACCTGGGCCGCATTCAACCAGCATGCCCCCACCTGGATGCACGATGAGATAGCTGGCGATCGCCCCCGCGATACCCTTGAACTTCAGGTCCAGAGCAGCAGTTTTATCGGCTATCATGATGTCCTCTTTGTTTCTATAAGCCAAACATCCCCGCCCTCTCCACCAAGTGCGTATGTCCTTGAGACTTTAAACCGTTTGCCAAGTATACTTCATCCCTCAATGTACGTATCTTCACAATGTAAAATGGGTTAATAATATAGGAACAGCAAGCATTTCGCCAGTGTTAAGAAAACTTAACTATATTTGTGACATTTCACATGTTGACTTAGACAAAAAATTGTGCTATTTTTACATAAGCTTACAAAATTGTAAGGCTGATCCCAAAGTAACAGACAATTAATAAACAAATGAGGAGGTGCCCGCAGCCAGACATTTAACTTAGGGGTGGGACAACTAAATAGCCTGATCAATATTAATTGCAATACGATACCATTTCATTGGAGACTTACGATGACACTCGCCCAGGTAGTACATCAAATGTCGAACGACACGCAATTCGCTTCTGAATTGTATTCCAATCCTGAGACCGCTCTGGCAAAGAAAGGTCTGAAGTTAAGCCGGCAGGAAATTGCCTTCCTCGTGAGTGCTCGCCACCGGGTAGAGCAGCAAAAGCTCGATATCGTCTCGCTGGCTGATGCGCCAAATGCAGGCTGGAGAGCATAACAATCCTGTTTCTGTTCGAAGTTCGTTTATCAAGGGGTTGATCAATCATATAGAAGAGCTGTGGGCAGCCTCACGTGCATGGCCTGATTTGGTACAGGTGATGCGGCAGGCTTTGTATGGAGATGAGGCTGACTCAGCCTCATCAATAAGCCTGTCTCAGTGGGCAGAACTGCCCGGGCTGTGCTGCCAGGCAGCGGGAGGCCGTCCGGAGTGGGCGGACGACCTCGCTGTAGCTTGGCTTTTGTTTTATGCGGCAGCTGATATCATGGACCAGGTCCAGGACCAGGATGAACCGGCTGGATGGTGGCGCGCGCTGGGGCCGGGAGCGGCGCTAAGCGCCGCGACGGGTTTGTATTTCAGCGCCTCCCTGGCACTGAACCAACTTGCGTATAGAGAAAGGACTCGCTCTGCAGCCGCTGATATCACCCAGGACTTATACAACGGCTTTCTGGAGATGACCTGCGGGCAGTATGCAGATTTAGTATATCAAAGCCCCACTCTGGAGCAGTATTGGAAACACATTGGTGCGAAATCCGGCGGCTTTTTCGCCCTTGCCTGCCGTGCAGCTGCACGTCTGGCGAACCAGGAGGGTGAAAGACCGGAAAATTTCGGACGCTATGGGCATCATTTAGGCATGCTGGTTCAGATACTGGATGATATTGAGGATGTACGGCCTCTGTCTGATAGACTGATACCGGGTCAGAGACACGAACTGGCTCGTTCATTACCGGTGATCTATGCACTGTCGGTATTACCAGACCCTGAACACGACGAGCTCAAACGGCTTCTATCTGCTGCCCCGGTCGACGAGTTTGCTGCTGAAGAAGTAATCCGAATCCTTAATGAGAACAATGCTGCCCTGTACTTAGCTGCTGAGATGGAACGGCATCGGGGGTTTGCGTTAGATGCCATCCGAAGTGCGGCACCCCCATCGCCTGCACGCGACTCTCTGGAAGCTTATTTACATAAATTCTAATCACCTGCACAGGTAGTTTACCGGCGCTGGTCAGACGGTCTTAAGCCAGCGCTTTTTTGATTTAAAGGACTTATGCAGTGAATGGGAGGGTGGTCCAGGATCCCCTGTACTGTGAAACATCAGTGATTAATTCCGCTGATGGAGGGGTTATTATTACTGTAAGGTGAGGCTAAGTCCTGCGGAAGGGCGATTATGTTAGAATCGCAACAAACCGCCTTGAATCTGGCAATATGAGCACTGCACAACGCCTGTGGAGCACGTTCCCTTTTCTGATCGCTCTGGCAGTCTTGATCTTTCTGATCTGGAGTGCTTTTTTAGGCTTGGGCTACCCGTATGACGGTATCGTGTGGTATGGTCAATCGGGTACAATCCTGGAAGTCGATCCGGACGGGATAAATAACAATTTATTTGCAGTTGAAGACATTATTATCTCCGTCAACGGCGTGCCGTGGAATGAGGCACGGCCTCTATACTCGGGCTTGTATGCTGG
>JAQBDA010000215.1:0-19833 GCA_032124675.1 Chloroflexota bacterium | reverse complement strand
GCCGACGAGTACGAGGTCACCCGCCAAGCGATGGACGAGTTCGCATTGAAAAGCCACCAAAAAGCCCTCGCCGCGATCGACTCAGGTAAGTTCACAGCGGAGATCATCCCTGTAGAAATCCCCGGTCGCAAGGGAGAGGTTAGCCTGTTCGATACCGACGAGACTCCCCGACGAGATACTACCCTGGAGGCGCTCACCAAGCTCAAACCTGCATTCAGCGAAAATGGCAAGGTCACTGCCGGCAACGCGCCGGGCTTAAACGACGGTGCTTCCGCACTGGTCATAGCCAGCCGGGGCAAAGCCGACAGCCTGGGGAGCGCACCACTAGCGCGCATCGTTGGCTACGCACAGGCCGCGGTTGAACCGAAATATCTGTTCATCGCCCCTGCCAAAGCCATTCCCAAACTGCTGGAGAAGATTGGCTGGAGCTTGGCAGATGTGGACCTGATCGAGCTCAATGAGGCTTTCGCAGCCCAGGTACTGGCAGACGGCTACGCCATGACCGATATGGGCTGGGATTGGAACAAAGTGAATGTAAACGGCGGGGCAATCGCCCTGGGGCATCCGATCGGCGCCAGCGGGGCGCGGGTGCTGACCACCCTGATCTATGCCCTCAAACAGCGCGGCTTGACGCGCGGCATCGCCAGCCTGTGCCTGGGCGGCGCGGAGGCGGTGGCGATGGCTGTGGAGATCGAAGTGTAGGGTAAGGGTTTGCTGAATCGGGGAGTCATGAACACCAACTCATCTGAGGACATATTCGACTACATCATTATCGGCTCCGGCTTTGGCGGCAGTGTATCTGCCATGCGCCTGACGGAAAAAGGCTATAAAGTGCTGGTGATCGAGCGCGGCAAACGCTTCCGCGACCAGGACTTCCCAAAAACTAACTGGAACGTATTCAAATATATCTGGGCGCCGGCACTGCGCTGTTTTGGCATCTTGCAGATCTCGCCCTTCCAGGATGTTTTTGTACTGCACGGCAACGGGGTAGGCGGAGGCAGTCTGGGCTACTCAAATGTGCTGATGATCCCGGATGATAAGCTCTTCGAACACCCGGCCTGGAAGCACCTGGCAGACTGGAAATCTGTCTTGCAGCCGCATTACGATACCGCCCGCCGCATGCTCGGCGTGACCCAGAACCCACGCCTCTGGCCTGCAGACGATGTCATCAAAGAGATCGCTGAAGAACTGGGCACACAGCACACGTTCCGTCCGACAGAAGTGAGCGTATTCTTCGGTCAAAACGGAAATGATGAGGGTCAGGATTACCCCGACCCCTACTTCGGCGGCGAGGGACCCGCGCGCAGCACCTGCATCCACTGCGGAGGCTGCATGGTGGGCTGCCGCTACAACGCCAAGAATACGCTGGAAAAGAACTACCTTTACCTTGCGGAGAAATGGGGCGCACAGATATGGCCGGAGTGTGAAGCGCGTAATATTCGCCAGCTGCCATCCGGTCAGCCGGATGGAGCGCGCTATGAGGTGGATTACCGCAGGACGACCGCCTGGTTCTATAAACCCGTGCAGCGCTTACGGGCGCGCAACGTCATCCTCGCTGCGGGCACCCTGGGGACGCTCTCGATGCTCTTCCGCTGCCGGGATGAGACCGGCTCGCTGCCGGATATCTCCCCCCGCCTGGGCGACCTGGTTCGTACCAACAGCGAAGCCCTGCTGGGCGCGACCAGCCGTGACCGAAAGGTCGATTACTCGAGGGGTATCTCCATTACTTCGATTATCCATGGCGATGCTGTGACGGCTATCGAGCCGGTGCGCTATTCTGCGGGGTCTTCTCTGATGCGCTTTCTGGCCGGTCCGCTGGTCGAGTCTGGCGGCAGCATCTCCAGCCGGTTCTTCCGCACAGCGAAAAAAATTCTCACCCGCCCGGTGGATTTCTTGTTCACGCACGTCCTTCCTGGTTGGGCGCAGCGCACCACAATCCTGCTGGTGATGCAAACCGAGGACAACTTCATCCGCATGCGCCCGGGTCGCAGCCTGTACACCCTGTGGAAGCGCGGACTGGTCTCAGAGCCGGCTGACGACACCCCCATTCCTACCAATATCCCACTCGGGCACCAGGTGACGCGATCATTCGCTCAGAAAATCGGCGCGGCACCGGCAGGCACGATCACCGAGGGCGTGCTCAATATCCCTATGACGGCGCATATCCTGGGCGGCATCCCCTTCGGACGCGACGAGCACGAAGGGGTGATCGACCTGGACTGCCAGGTTCACAACTATCCGGGTTTATTCGTTGTGGATGGGTCGATCATGCCCGGCAACCCGGGGGTCAACCCTAGCCTGACCATCACCGCACTGGCGGAATACGCCATGAGCCGCGTCCCAGACAAGCCGGGAGCGACCGCACGCCAGCCAATGGGGGCGGAGCAGCAGATCGAGCCCCTCCCAGAGCAGGAACTCGCAGATCAAGGTCCGGTACTGACGTCACTGTAGGCTGATATCCTCGTCAGCCCCTTTTCATCACCAGCAGCCCCTCTCCTGCCAGTCTCATTTTGCCCAATACTCCAACAAGACGGGTGAGGCGTCTGAAATAGGCGGGCATCTTATCCGCCTGTATGCTGCGAAAACCAAACTTTTCGTAAAAAGGCCCCATAGCAGCCCGGCAGGTGAGGTACAGCTCTCCCGGCTGGTCATTCAGCAGGTTTTCGATGATCATCGTAGCTATCCCACGTTCCCGCCACTCAGGGCGGACGGCGATGGATGCCAGCTCCCGAGAGCCGTCCCGGTGCGGCTTGACCTGCCCGCAGCCGACCACCTGACCATCATCCTGTGCTTGCGCGACAATGAAACGCCGCCAATCCAGGTTCATCGGGTTGATCCCCACCAGGCGGATCAGGAGACGAATATCGGTGGCGTCCTTCTCTGTCGCCGGTCGAAGCTGGTACATGCGTATAATTATCCCATGATCCTGCGCCCAGATCTGATTCTTCCGCTTATGCTCATATCCCTGATAGCGGCATGCACGGCGGCGGAGGCAACCCCTGCCGGCTCGACATCCATCCCCGGCACAACCGTGCCTACTCGCACCGGGCCGATACTACCTACCTCAAGCAGCACGCCGCAGCCCGACCAGCCGAGTGCCTCTTCCTCTACGACCGAATCCCCCACAGCGACCCTACCACTCCCCACACCGGCAATATCAGTGTGTTCCCCGCTGGTGGAAATCCCCTTGAGCCAGCTGCAGGATTTGATCGTCAACCCATTCGCACCGCCGTCTTCCGGCTCCGATGACCCCCACCAAGGAGTCGATTTTGCCGAACTTTTCGGCACGCAGCGCATCGCCATCCCAGGCAGGCAGGTCAACGCGGTCATATCCGGAAGGGTTGCCGCGGTGATCAGTGACCGCTTCCCCTACGGTAACGCGGTGATAGTCGAAACCCTGATCAAGGACCTTCCCACGGGGGCAGCAGCCGGTCTCCCCACCCCGGCACCCACCCCACAGCGCAGGGCAGCACTGACCTGCCCCGAAGTGCATCCGACCCCGGCTCTGGTCTCAGATCAACAATCGCTGTACCTGTTGTACGCGCACATGCAAGAAGCGCCCGCCTTTCAGCCTGGTGACAGTCTGACCTGCGGACAGATGATAGGAAATATCGGCGACAGCGGCAACGCCCTCAACCCGCACCTGCACCTTGAAGCCAGGGTTGGACCATCCGGAGTAGTATTCCCTGGGATGGGGCATTACGAGACCCGCGCTACACCCGAGGAGATGTCTGCCTACTGCCTGTGGCGCATTAGCGGCCAGTTCCAACTGGTCGACCCACTGACAATCCTCGATCCTTCTTTGAAAGATCGCTGATCCCCGTATAAGGAATCTACATTTACGCTACTGTCTCTTTCTGACTGTTGCGCCTTCTCTCAATTCTATTGACAACTTCAGTTAACCGGACTAATATAGTCTAATTCAAACCGACAACTTTCGTAGCTGATCCAATTTGGTTTATAGAAGGTTTTTACTGGTAATACTATTAGGAACGGCTGCATCCAATAGCCAGGACAGGATAAGGAGTACAGATGACTGACCCTATCGTGTTCATCAGTCGCAATAAAATAATGGATGGCAAGGCTGATGGATTCAGAAAACACTACAAACAGAGTGTCCCTCCGATAGAGGCTGGCAAGCCAGGCACACTTGTGCAGCTCGCTTATGAAAACGAAGACTCCACCGAGGTCACTATTGTCCGCCTCTTCCCCGGCGCAGATGCGATGGACGTCCAATTGATGGGAGCCAAAGAACGGTCGAAGAGAGCGCATGAGTTCATCGAGCCGGTCAGTATAGAGATTTATGGCAAACCCAGTTCCGGTACCTTAGGTCTTTTGAAAGAGATCGCAGGGTCAGGGGTCTCGGTGAGCGTGAACCCCCAGTATATCAGCGGATTCATTCGATAGCTCGACCCTTATAAGCGGCGCTGCATACGCCAAATTAGCGAAAGGAGAAAATTTATGGCAGTGCAAATTCAGTATTCGCAGTTGATCGACCGACCAGTGGAAAAAGTGTTCCACTTCATGGTCGATGAGCACGTCCGCAACCATCCTCGCTGGGACTCGGACATTGAACTCTGGCTCGAATCGGACAGCCCAATTGGGATCGGCACAGAAATCCACAGACGCAACAGCCGCAGCGGCACTCCGGTCGAAGGGACTATGGAGGTGGTGGAGTACGTACCCAATAAGGCATTTGGAACGGTCATTCACGATGGTCCGGTTGAAATCCTGGGACGGATCATGTTCGATTCTGAAGGTGACGACAGGACTTCCGTAACGATGTTTATTGAGCTCCCTCATATGGAAGAGTCTATGGACAAGAGTTTTCTTATGAAACGGCTGGAAGAGACCGGTAATATCCGGAAGCAGTTGATCGAGTCAGAGGTTTAAGAGCTGATTCTCCGCTTGACAGTTCTCCGCTCCCCGATTACAATCCACCCTATTAAGGAATAAGTTCGATTACTTATGATAACATCTGGCTCAACCTTCGCTTTTGCTCGCTACTATTTTTACGGCTACCGGATCACGGCTGCCGTTAGTGGCGCTTAAGCGGGTTTAGTACTAAGAAATCCAACCCAAATGCGAGGCTAACGGCCTCGCATTTTTTGTTTGCCAACCAGGAGGATGTATGCCAGTGCGTGGAATACGCGGTGCAACCACCGCCGCAGCCGACCAGCCTGCAGCAATCACAGAGGCAACCCGTGAGCTGCTGGGTGCGATCCTGGCAGCCAACCCCGACCTGCGACCGCAGGACCTGGCCAGCGCCCAGTTCACTGTCACCGAGGACCTGAGCGCCGCCTATCCCGCCGCGGCAGCCCGCGAGCTGGGTTGGACGGATGTGCCGCTGATCTGCGCGCGGGAGATCCCTGTCCCAGGCGGGCTGCCGCGCTGCATCCGGGTACTGCTGCACTGGAACACCGACCTTCCGCAATCAGCCATCCGCCACGTCTACCTTGGCGCAGCCGCCGCCCTACGCCCGGACGTGGCCGCGGCGGATGGATAATCTGCTAGTTTAATTGGAGGAGTATTCAATGATGATCATTATGCGCAGCAATGCAACCGATGAACAGATCGCCGACATTGTCCGCATCGTCGAGACCAACGGTCTGCGCGCCCACCTGTCACGCGGCGTCGAGCGTACGGTAATTGGTGCCATAGGTGACGGGCGACCCGTGGAAAAGGACCAGTTCATGTACCTGCCAGGAGTAGACCGCATCGTGCCGATCTCCCGCCCATTCAAGCTGGCTTCGCGCGAGTTCAGGCCTCAGGACTCTGTCTTCCCCATCGATGGGATGAGCATCGGGGGTTCCCCCATCGTGATCATCGCCGGTCCGTGCGCAGTAGAGAGCCGGCAGCAGCTGTTGGAGACAGCCCATGCAGTGCGCGAGGCCGGAGCGCACGCCCTGCGCGGCGGCGCATTCAAGCCGCGCACCTCCCCCTATTCGTTCCAGGGGTTGGGCGAGGATGGCTTACAGATGCTTGCCGAGGCACGCCAGGTGACCGGGCTGCCGGTGGTCACCGAAGTCATGTCGCCCGAGCAGGTATCCCTGGTGGCGCAGTACGCAGATGTACTGCAGATCGGGGCGCGCAATATGCAGAACTACTCCTTGCTGCACATGGCTGGCGAGAGCCAGCACCCGGTGCTGATCAAACGCGGCATGTCGGCCACCATGGAGGAGCTGCTGATGGCTGCCGAATATGTGCTCTCACACGGCAACCGGCGGGTGATCCTGTGCGAGCGCGGCATCCGCACCTTCGAGAACGCAACCCGCAACACCACCGATATCAACGCTATTCCAGTGCTCAAATCACTCACTCACCTGCCGGTGATCCTCGATCCCAGCCACAGCATCGGCAACTGGGAGTACGTCACAGCCATCGCCCGTGCGGGGGTAGCCGCCGGTGCGGATGGGCTGATCGTCGAAGTCCACCCGCACCCCGCCGAGGCCTACTCAGACGGCGGGCAGTCGCTGAAACCGGAGCGCTTCGCAAGCCTTGTATCCCAGGTGCAGGCGATCGCACAGGCCATCGGGCGCTCGGTCGCGCCTGCCCTGCAGACACAGCCCTTCGCCCAGTGACCACGACCCAGCCAGCTTCGTTGACTGCCAGCCGGGTGGCCATCGTGGGTCTCGGATTGATGGGCGGCTCGCTGGCTTTGAGGCTGCGTGGTCGCTGCCGGGAGCTGCTTGCCGCCGACCCTGACCAGGTCACACGGCAGTTGGCGCGCCAGCTTGGGGTGCTCGACCACGTGGCAGCCGACGCAGCCGAGATCCTGCCACAGGCCGACCTGGTCGTTCTGGCTGCGCCTGTGCGGGCGATACTGGATCTAATTTACCGGCTGCCATCCATGCTGCCGGTCAGCCCTACGGGTCAGAGGATCACAGTCATCGACCTGGGCTCTACCAAGACGGAGATCTGCCAGGCATATGAAGGGCTGCCTACCCATTTCGACCCGCTGGGCGGGCACCCCATGTGCGGCAAGGAGCGTTCCGGGCTGGAACACGCCGATGGGGACCTCTACCAGGGTGCGGTATTTAACCTGACCGCGTTAGAGCGCACATCCCCCGCCGCCCGCGGTATGGCTATGCAGCTGGTGGAAGCCCTCGGAGCCTTCCCCCTGTGGCTGGATGCTCACACTCATGACCGCTGGGCAGCTGCCACCAGCCACCTGCCTTACCTGCTGTCGGTCGCCCTGGCGCTTGCCACGCCATCCGAAGCAGCCCCTCTGGTTGGGCCTGGTTTCCGCAGCACTTCCCGGCTGGCATCCAGCTCTCCCGGTATGATGTCGGATATCTTGTACACCAACCGGGATAATACGCTCCTGGCGTTTGACCGGTTTCGCACCCAAATGGATGCACTGGAAGCCGCGCTGCGAGATATGGATGAGGCCGCTATGACCAGCAGCTTGAACCAGGCCGTTGAGGCCCGAGGGCTGCTCCTGGGTGAGGAGCAATCATGATATTAACCATCACCCCCGGCACATCCCTGAGAGGTGAGGTGCACCTGCCGGGTGATAAGTCGCTCTCTCACCGGGCTGCCCTGCTCGCTGGGCTGGGAGAAGGAGACAGCCGGATTACTAACTTCCTGGTGTCTGGGGTTACCCGGGCGATGCTGGATGCTCTATCCGACTTGGGTGTGGTCTGGGGGCTGCAGGGCACAACTCTGGAAGTCCGTAGTGCAGGCATCCGCGGGCTGCGATCACCCTCCACACCCGTTGACTGCAGCAACTCGGCTACAACTCTGCGCCTGCTGGCAGGGGCGCTGGCCGCTGGCGGAATCCCGGCCGTGCTGGATGGTACGGACGGTTTGCGCCGGCGTCCCATGCAGCGCATTGTCGATCCCCTGCAGCAGATGGGAGCGGATATCAACAGCCGCGAGGGCTGTGCACCGCTGGTCTTGAAGAAATCAACCATCCCATTGCGCGCTATTGACCACACCTTGCACGTAGCCAGCGCCCAGGTCAAAACCTGCCTGCTGCTGGCTGCTCTGGCAGCCGACGGAGCGACCATCCTGCGCGAGCCTGGACCCTCGCGCGACCATACCGAGCGCATGCTGCGCAGTATGGGATACGAGATTATCAGCCAGCAAGTCGAAGAGACAGAATCATCAGCCCGGGTGTATCTTACCCGCCTCAACCCGCCAGATGAGCTGCACCTGCCGCCGGTGAATATGAAGCTGCCAGGGGATTTCTCTGCCGCGGCGTTCCTGATCGTTGCCGCACTGGTCACCCCCGGCTCGGAGATCACGCTCCACTCAGTCGGCTTGAACCCGACCCGCACCGGCTTGCTGGATGTCCTGTTGGCAATGGGCGCCGACATCCAGGTCAGCGACCGCGGCGAGCAGTACGGCGAGCCGGTCGGCAGCCTGCACGTGCGCCATTCCGCTCTCAGCGGGACATTGGTCGAAGGGCCGCTGGTTGTGCGCATGATCGATGAGTTCCCCGCCTTTGCGGTGGCTGCCGCGCACGCCCGGGGGCTGACCGTCGTCCGCCAGGCAACCGAGCTGCGCTATAAAGAGTCGGACCGCATCACCGCCCTGTGCACAGAGCTGGGCAAGCTAGGGGCAGCAGTCCAGGAATCGCCGGATGGATTTACCATCCAGGGTCAGGGAGGCACAGCTGGCGGGCAGGTCGCTGCACATGGGGATCACCGCCTGGCGATGGCGCTTGCAGTTGCCGGTCTTGCTTCCCGGAAAGCAGTCCGGGTGCAGGGCGCAGAGATGGTAGCTGAGTCCTTTCCGGATTTCGTGAGCACCCTGGCGCGGTTGGGCGGAAAGCTGCAAGTAGAGGTTTAGGGGCAGACCAGTCAGCACATGACTCAAGTAACAAGCCCGCCACTGAACCTGGGTCTGACAGGCTACCCGCTGGATCACAGCCTGTCTCCCGTCCTGCACCAGGCAGCATTATCCGCCTGCGGGCTTGCGGGCCAGTACCGCCTATATCCCATCCCACCCATGCCATCCGGCGCCGCTGAAATGGGGGCATTGCTGGCGCAGGTACGGATAGGCGCGCTCCACGGATTGAACGTCACCATCCCCCACAAGCAGCCTGTTCTGGGATTCCTGGATGAGCTTACCCCTGCCGCTGCGGCCATCGGCGCAGTCAATACTGTCTATTGCTCTGCCAGCCGGCTGATGGGTGAGAACACCGATGCTCCCGGCTTCATCTCCGACCTGCAAACCCACCTGGGCGTACAGGTCGGCCAGCGCGCCGCGATGGTACTGGGTGCTGGCGGGTCAGCCCGGGGGATCGTTTATGCCCTGCTCGTAGAGGGCTGCCCGATCGTTGTTGCCGCCCGCCGGTTCAGCCAGGCACTCGAACTGGTTGAGAGCTTCTCAGCATTGTCCTCAACTCCCGGGCAACCCTTCGCCACCCAACTGCAAGCCATTGAACTTAATCCATCTCAACTGAGATCGGCATTATCACGCTTCTCCGCTCTCGACTCTCGAAATCTCCTGATCATAAACACCACACCTGTCGGCATGGCGCCGAACTCCGATGCCTGTCCCTGGCCGGTGGGGATTCCTTTCCCGCCCGATACGTTCGTCTACGATCTGGTGTACAATCCCAGCGATACCAGACTGGTGAAGCTGGCTCGCTCCCAGGGCATCCCGGCAGCCAGCGGTCTCGGGATGCTGGTCGAGCAGGCCGCCCTGGCTTTCGAGATCTGGGCCGGCTGCCATGCCTCCCGGGCAGCCATGCGTGCCGCCCTGACCGACCGCAACAATACAAACCGCAGCAATTTTGATGGATAATACCCAGATGCAATCATGCAAGATAATCAACCCTCTGCCCTCGTCTCTCTGCTCTCTATTTTCGTTACCAAAAGTCTATGAAAATTAACGCCGCCAGAACGGAACAACTGGCACCCCAGTTCTTCGCCGATCTGAACGAAAAGATCGCTTCACTCGAAGCCAGCGGCTGCGACGTCATCCGGCTGGATGTCGGCTCGCCGGACATGCCTCCCGCGGCCCATATTATCGAAGCGTTGAACCGGGCATCCCAGATGGACAACTGCCACGGCTACCAGCCGCACAATGCCACCCAGGCGCTTCGCCAGGCATGGGGGGATATGTACCTGCGCCTGTACGGGGTGAGCCTGGACCTCGACCGGGAGATCCTCCCGCTTATGGGGTCTAAAGAGGGCATCTTCCACCTGACGATGGCCGTGGTTGACCCGGGCGATATCGTTCTGATCCCCGACCCGGGCTACCTGACCTACACCCAAAGCGCACGCATGGCAGGCGGCGAGCCATATTATCTATCGCTGCTGCCTGAAAACAGCTACCTGCCAGACCTGGATTCCATACCGGACTCGATCGCCCGGCGGGTAAAACTCTTATGGCTCAACTACCCGAACAACCCCACCGCCGCCTGCGCCAGCGAGGATTTCTTTGCCGAAGCAGTCCTATTCGCCCGTCGTTACGATGTGCTGCTCTGTCACGATGCTGCCTACAACCAGGTGACATTCGATGGCTACCATGCCCCCAGCTTGCTTCAGGTTCCGGGAGCAAAAGAGGCTGCCATCGAGTTCAACACCCTGTCGAAATCGCACAACATGGCTGGCTGGCGGGTGGGTGCAGCCCTTGGCAATCCTGAGGCATTGCGCGCGTTGTATGGTCTAAAAACCAACGCCGACAGCGGGCATTTCCTGCCCATCCTGCAGGCAGCTACTGCCGCCCTGAGCGGCGACCAGGGCTGGCTGGTCGAGCGAAACAACACATACCAGCGGCGGCGTGAAGTGGTCATCGAAAATCTGTCTGCCATGGGTGTGAGGGTTGAGCCGCCGCAGGCATCGCTGTACGTCTGGGCGCCCGTGCCTACAAAGTGGAGCTCCATGGATTTCGCCGCTGCGATGCTCGAGAGAGCCAATGTGAGCCTGACGCCCGGGGTGGTCTTCGGAGCACACGGGGAAGGCTACGTGCGCATGGCCCTGACCCAGACGGAAGCGGTTATCGCCGTAGCCATGCAGCGCATCACCGAACTGGGTCTTTGGGAGGATCGCAGATGAACACTCGAATCCGATTTCTCAGCGCCGGAGAGTCGCATGGGCCAGCGCTGGTTGCCATCCTTGAAGGACTGCCGGCAGGGCTGCCGCTCTCGGCGCAAATCATCGACCGCCAGTTGGCGCGCCGCCAGCACGGCTATGGCGCTGGACCGCGCATGAAGATCGAGCGCGACCACGCCCAAATCCTGGGCGGTGTGCTGGAAGGCTATACTACGGGTGCGCCCCTTGCGGTGGTGATCAAAAATCTCGACCATGAGAAATGGCAGCGACCGGTTGCTCCATTTACCACCCCCCGCCCCGGGCATGTGGACCTGGCAGGCATAATCAAGTACGGCTACAATGACTTGCGCCCTGCCCTGGAGCGTGCTTCAGCACGCGAGACCGCCGCCCGGGTCGCTTTGGGTGCCGTTTGCCGGCACCTGCTGGAGCAGTTCGAAGTCCAAATCGGCGGCTATGTGCTCTCCATCGGGGAGGTATCTGCCAACCTGGATGGCATACCGCTGGCAGACCGCATCCGTATGGCAGAGAGCAGCGACGTGCGCTGTCCTGATCCTGCGGCCGCCGAAGCCATGCAGGCGCGCATCCAGCAGGTCATACGCGAACGCGATACCCTGGGAGGGGTGATCGAATGCGTGGCACTGGGGCTGCCCCCAGGGTTGGGCTCGCATGTGCACTGGGACCGCCGCCTGGAGGCCCGCCTGGCAGCCGCTGCGCTGAGCATCCCCGCGGTCAAAGGGATGGAGATCGGCCCGGCGTTTGAGAACACTCGCCTGCCGGGCACCCAGGTGCACGATGCAATCCGGCTGGACGGAGACCATTTGGTCCGGCCAACCAACCGCTCTGGCGGTCTGGAAGGCGGAATTACAACAGGACAGCCGCTTATCGTCCGGGCGGCGATGAAGCCCATCGCCACCACCCTGACCCCACAGCACAGCGTTGACCTGGCCAGTGGTGAAGAAGTTCCCACCCGCTACGAGCGCTCGGACTTCTGCCCGGTGCCGCGCGCCGTCCCCATCCTGGAAGCCGTGCTGGCGATCGTGCTGGCGGATGCGCTGCTGGAAAAGCTCGGCGGAGACTCGCTGGAAGAGATGCTGCCGCGCTTCAAGGTTCTGCGCCGCGCGCGCCTGAGCGACCTGCGCATGGACGCCCGCGAACACACTTTCTGGCCCCAGGACGTACCAGACGAAACATGAATTCACCTACGCATAAGAACGCTCAATCGATTTTCTTTGTCTACGGGCCGCCCGGCTCGGGTAAGAGCAGTGCCGGACGGCTGATGGCACAGGCATTGGATGTCCCATTCTGGGATGTCGATGCGGAACTCGAGGCCCGCTCCCGTATGTCCATCCCCAAAATCTTTGCCAAATATGGTGAGGCGGGCTTCCGCAAGAGGGAGCGCAAAGTGCTGGAGCGTCTGCTATCCCATTCCGAAGGCGTCATTTCTCTGGGGGGTGGTGCGCTGCTCGATGCAGCCTCGCGCGCTCGGGTGGAAGCCCTCGGACCTGTGGTCTGCCTGCAAGCAGGGCTGGAGACACTCCTAAGCAGGCTGGATGTGAGCGATGAGCAGCGCCCGCTGCTGGATGGCGACCTGCGCCAGCGCCTGGAGGGCCTGCTTGCCGCGCGGCAGGAGCATTACGCATCTTTCCCCCTATACCAGGAGACGGATGGTCTGACCAGCGCCGAGATCGCCTGGCAGGCCCAGGTACGGTTGGGCGCATTCCACGTGCGCGGCATGGGAACCGGGTATGATGTACGCGTCCGACCGGGTGGGTTGGACCTGTTGGGAGAGATGCTGGTCAGCCGCGGGTTGCGCGGACCGGTCGTGATCGTGAGCGACGAGAACGTTGCCCCGCTGTACGCTGCCACGGCTGTCAAGTCACTGAGTAAAGCCGGATTGACCACACGCCTGGCGGTTATAACACCCGGCGAGCAGCACAAGACCCTGGAGACAGTTGCCGCCTTATGGGAGGCTTTCACACAGGCACGCCTGGAACGCGGCAGCACAGTGGTCGCCCTGGGTGGAGGCGTGGTGGGCGACCTGGCCGGGTTCGCCGCGGCCACATATCTGCGCGGGGTAACCTGGGTGGCAGTCCCCACCACCTTGCTGGCAATGGTCGATGCCAGCCTGGGTGGAAAAACCGGCTTCGACCTGCCCAGCGGCAAAAACTTGGTGGGCGCCTTCCATGCCCCGCGTCTGGTGCTTGCTGATCCACTGGTGCTGGATAGCCTGCCGGAAGATGAACTGCGCAGCGGCATGGCTGAAGTGGTCAAGCACGGGGTGATCTCCGACCCGGCGCTATTTTCCCACTGCGCGCAGGGCTGGGAGGCAGTGCACGCTGATCTGGATGCCCTTGTCAGGCATGCTATGGCGGTCAAGGTGCGCGTGATCCAGATGGACCCTTACGAAGGAGGCTTGCGGGCAGCACTCAACCTGGGGCATACCCTGGGACATGCCATAGAGCAGGCCAGCGGCTATAGCATCCGCCATGGGGAAGCCGTTTCGATCGGCATGGTGACGGCAGCACGCCTGTCCGAACGCCTGGAAATGGCCCAGCCCGGTCTGGCTGAAGAGATCGCAGCCGTATTGCAGGGGTTGAGTCTGCCGACCGAGGTCCCGGCATCGCTGGACCTGGCTTCCATCCAGCAGTATATGGGTCTGGATAAGAAGCGCGCCGGCGGCAAGGTGCGTTTCGTCCTACCCCTGCGTGTCGGAGAAATAAAAACCGGCGTAGAGACCGAGGGCAGCAACCAAATCTTTGAACTCTTATAACTATAAATCCCCTAGTCTCCATCATCCAAGATAGATAACGGTGATGGTAAACAATTCTCGAATCTCGGATCACTGTTCTCAAAAACATTGGGAGGCAGCATGAAAGCAATCCTTGTATTGAACGGTCCCAACTTAAACATGCTTGGCGAGCGTGAGCCGCATATTTACGGGAGCCTGACTCTGGCTGAGATCGATCAGCGCCTGATCGAAGCCGGGCGAGAGCTCGGGCTAGAGGTACGCACTTTCCAGTCCAATAGTGAAGGTTCGCTGATCGATGCGCTGCAAGAAGCAAGCAAATGGTCGAATGGGGTGGTATTCAACCCAGGTGCTTACACCCATTACTCCTATGCATTGCGCGATATCATCGCAACGATTCCCATCCCGGTGATCGAAGTCCACATATCCAATGTCTATGCGCGCGAGGAGTTCCGCCATAAGTCGGTGCTAACACCGGTATGCAAGGGGAAAATCACCGGCTTTGGCTGGCATTCATATTTACTGGCTTTACATGCCCTTGCATGGATGTCAAACAGTGCCAGCCAAGTAGATTAACGCTTTACATCGCGCATAAATTGGAGTATTATTATCCGGTATAGACGGGTGATTTCGCTTACCAACCTGATCAGTCCCATCTGATAGCGTCCCCCGGGTAAAGCCGGGGTGATTTCCCATTCAGGAGGATACCGTTATGGGCATTCATTTGCGTTTGATGTGTGTGCTGGCGCATCCCGATGATGAGTCGATGGGCACCGGGAGCACAATAGCAAAGTACACTGCCCAAGGTGTCGAAACATACCTGGTCACCGCCACACGCGGCGAAAAGGGTTGGTCGGGAAATAGCAGCGACTATCCCGGTCCAACGGCATTCGGTCGGCTGCGCCAGAAAGAGCTGATTGCGGCGGCGCATGTGCTGGGTATACAACAGGTTTATTTTCTGGATTATATCGACGGTGAGCTGGACCAGGCCGATCCGCTTGAAGCGATCGAAAAGGTGGCCAGATTAATTCGCCTGGTACGACCGCAGGTTGTGATTACCTTCGGACCGGATGGAAATTACGGTCACCCGGATCACATCGCCATCTCCCAGTTCACGACCGCGGCTGCCGTCTGTGCAGCCGACCCCGAATATGCTGACAGTGACCGGCTCCCTGCTCACCGTGTGGCCAAGCTGTACTATATGCTCGACACCCGTCGCCTATGGGCAGAATTTGAAGCCGTCATCCAGGGGATATCCATAGAGGTGGATAATATCCTGCGCACCCCTGTGATGTGGGAAGACTGGGCGATCACTACCCGCATCGATGGCTGTGATTACTGGCAGAAAGCGCTGGATGCTGTTCTCTGCCACCAGTCGCAGATTGTAGACTTCGGCGACTTGAATCGTTTTCCAGCAGAACAGCAATGCCGCCTGTGGGGCGAACGCACCTATTACCGTGCCTACAGCCAAGTCAATGGAGGCCGGGCGTTGGAGCACGACCTGTTTACCGGCATAAGGGAGTAGAGGATGGCAGTCCAACTGGCGTTGATCGGTGGCGAGGAATTCGCCGATGGTTTCGAAGACGTGCATGCTCAGCTGGCTGAGCGAGCATACCGCAGCCGCCAGAGCCGTAACTCTCACCCGCTGAAGATTGTATTTCTGCCCACCTGTGCTGCCCATGATGGCCCGGAGACAGTGCAATACTGGAGCGAGCAGGCACAGCAGCGGTTGGGTGCCCTGGGGGCGCAGGTATCCGCCTTGCAGATCATCGACCGGGCAAGCGCCGATAACAGCGATCATGCCCGCCAGATCGCTGAAGCCGATTGGGTTTACATCGGAGGCGGCTACCCCCATGTAGGCATGCAGATCCTCTCCGGGACCCTGGCACTGGATGCTCTGCACCAGGCGCGCCAGCGTGGCGCTCTAATTTCCGGAGCCAGCGCCGGGGCGATGCTGCTGGGTGCCCGCTCGTGGGTGATCACCCCTGAGATGGACCGAGTCGTCACTGCACTGCTGGATCAGGGTGGGAATCCTGAGGAAGTCGATATTCCCCTCCCGCCGTTCCTGGATTGCCTGGCATATATCCCGGGTGTTCTGTGCTGGCCCCACCTGAACAAATTTTTTTCGATGCACTGGGTGGAGCAGGGAATGCTGCCCCAGGGCTGCACCATGCTGGGTGTCGACGAACAGACCGCCCTCGTCAGCGAGGATGCGCTCATCTGGCAGGTGCTGGGAAGGGGTAGAGCCGTGGTCATCGACGAGAGCCGGCAGCTCAGAGCCTACAGCTCGGGACAACAATTCGTTCTATGAAAGGAGAGCAACCAATGGCTATTATATCCCACCGCACGCGCCGCCTGCAGAATGCTATGAGCGGTTTCATGTCCTTCTTCACCAGTGAGGTCTTCATCCAGGCAGGTGTTGATCCCGAAGCATGCAACTTCATGCTGGGCAACCCGCACGACATGCCGCTGCAGGGTTTTGTGGATGCCCTTTCGCGCGCCATCGTCCCCCAGGACAAGGACTGGTTTGCCTACAAGATGAACGAAGAGATTCCCAGGCAGGTGCTGGCGAAAAACTTAAGCCAGACACGCGGGATAAGCTTCCAACCGGAGGACATATTTATGACCACCGGCGCTTTTGGCGCGCTGGCAGTGACACTCAATGCGACAATCGACCCCGGAGATGAAGTAATTTTCATCACCCCGCCATGGTTCTTCTACGAGACACTCATCCTGGCTGCCGGCGGCAAACCTGTGCGGGTGAAGGTCGACCTGGAGACTTTCGACCTTGATTTGGCAGCCATCGAGGCCGCCATCACCACATCCACGCGTGCCATCATCGTCAACTCTCCCAACAACCCGACCGGCAAGATTTATCCCGCGTCCACACTGAAAAGGCTGTCTGAGCTGCTTACAGATGCCAGCCAGCGCAACCAACGCCCGGTCTATCTCATATCCGACGAGTCTTACTGCCGCATCGTTTATGATGGCAGGGAATTCCTCAGCCCCACGAATTATTACCCCAATTCATTTCTGATCTACACTTATGGGAAGACGCTGCTCACCCCCGGGCAGCGCCTTGGCTACCTGGCACTGCCGCCGGGCATGACCGATGCGCAGGCGATGCGCGATGCAATCTTCGCCTCCCAGTTCGCCACAGCCTATGCCATCCCCAATGCCCTGCTGCAGCATTCCCTGCCCGAGCTCGAGAAGCTCTCTGTTGATATCGAACAGCTGCAGGAGCGTCGTGACCTACTGGTGGGCAAGCTGCGCCAGACCGGGTACGACGTCCATACCCCCGAGGGGACGTTCTACCTGCTGCCGCGTTCGCCTCTGCCAGATGACCGCGATTTCACCAAGCTGCTGGCAGAACAGCACATATACTGCCTGCCGGGATCGGTATGTGAGATGCCAGGCTACTTCCGTATCTCAGTCACTGCCAATGACGATATGGTCGAGCGCTCGCTGCCCGGCTTTGCACGTGCAATGGAACTGGCTAAGCGGGAGAACCGCATGCTTGCTCAGTAAGACAATACAGAAATAACCACCCAGACTTGTATTCGCCAGGGAGGATATTCATATGGAAAGAGACCTGATGCTGGATCGTCTGCACCAATTAGAACGCGAGGTGGAGCTGCTGAGAGCAGAGATTGAACCCGCCAGCAGAAGCCGGAAGTTCTTTCTCCCCATTCAGCGTCTGACCACCGTTGTCACCCAGCACTGGGTATTATTCTCATTACTGGCTGCCTTGGCCACAGCACTGTATGCCAAATACGAATTCGATATAGATTATACAGAAGACTATCGCAATATCGCTATCACCAAGGAGATATCCAAGTTCTACCGTGAGGTCGGAGATCGCATGATGGCGAATACGGAATGGAAAGCAGCGGAGGATGCTTACCGATCTTCTCTGGATGTAAATCCGAACAACAAAGAAGCAGCGTACGGCCTTGTCAAAGCGCAGGTATTCCAGCCGCTGCAAGGTGAGAAATACTTCGCCCCGGGGGTCGTAGAGGCGAAGCTGGATAGTCTGCTGAAAGAATTTCCCGAGGATTACCAGGTCTTATTTTTGAAGGGTACCTATTACCTGAACCTGGGGGATTATGGAAAAGCCAGAATATGGCTAGAAGACGCGATTTGCAAGAATAAGGATTTCGTAGGGAGCTATCTGCAAATGGGGATTGTCGAACAGCAAAGCGCCAATCTAGACAAGGCGATTGGATATTTTGAAGTAGCCCGGGAGAAAGATTCTAATGACGACGCCATAGCGAATAACAACTTGGGGTATCTTCACCTGCTGAAATTGGATTTCGGTAAGTCCGTCTGGCATCTGAAACGAGCATATTCCCTCTCACGCAGCGTTCTTACATTGATCAATCTTGGAGATGCATATCTTTTTTTGGGTGACTATCGTACCGCGCTGCAGATGCATGTGTACGCATTGGAGGCACTTAACCAGCCTGGTGTGGAGAACGAGCGTCATGTCGCCGGTCAGTGGTATTATAATACCATGCCACTGCAGTGGGAAATTTCACTCGCGCGAAATGATCTGTTTGAGGTCGACAAAGAATACTGTTCCAAGCCGCTCAAGCAGGAAATGCCACTCAATCAGGAAAATGAAGAACCTGTCCAGTACAATGTCTCGGTGGTGACCCTACAACAGAAACAGGCGATCGTTCATTACCGGTTGAGTTTCGATTATGCATTGAACGGAGACTTCGAGTCGGCTGATAGGGAGTTCCAAACTGCCCAGAGTCTGGATCTCAGCCACCAGTACAACACCTACTTTATCTTTCACATCCAATCGATCATAAACCTGCGAAAACTTGATGGAGATGTGAAAGGCTGGTTTGAATCTCAATGGAACACCCTTTTCCTTCAGCTTAGCTAAATCAAGGAAGAGAGTAGGATCAATTTTAACAGTTACAAAACTCGGTACGAGCTAACTTTGCCCCTGCTCCCATACCTGGCGCGTGACCTGCATGTGCCCCATGTGGACTGCGATATGTTCCAAGTTGTGTGCCAGTGCCCAGCCAACGCTGAACTGGCGCCCATCGCGGGGTGAGATACGCGCGGCATGCAGGTCGTTCAGGCTCAACCCTTCAAGCACACCCCTGCTGTAGGATAACGAAGCGGATAAGCGCTCCTTTAAAAGTTCCGCATCCAGCCCATAGGTGCGGAACTCCGCCTCCCGGTCGCGGCCTGACGGCTCGCCGGCGATGATATTCCCGATCCAGAACCGCTCGGCTCCGGCAACGTGATATGCCAGCACCCCCAGCGAGTTCATTCCCTCCCCCGGCGCCCAGTCCAGTGCAGCTTGCGGCAAGCCATCCAGGACCTGCTCGATCTCTGCGTGCAGACGCTGCAAGTGGTCGTAATAGTCAAGAAAGAATGTGTCCATAAGCTTGCTTATAACCTCTCTGCTCTCAATATACTGCTTTTCGGGATTTTACCTGCCAGCCCAGGCCATTCCAATACAACACATACCGATAGCCGTCCACTGGGTCATCGGAACTGCGAAAATGCCGATAATCCAGGACAATCAGGGCTTCCTGTTCATCCATAGCAGCAACAGCGAAGAACATCTTCGGAACATGATCCTGCCCTTCCTGAACTTCAAAGGCGTTCTTCAAATCAGCATCTGAACAGGTTCGGAGACTTGTCTCCTGGTATGCCCAGCACTGACGCATATCTTCTTTCTCTTTTGAGACACCAAACCAAAGATTATTTTTGTCCTCCAGCTCGCTGAATACGATCAGCCGCGCAGGCTCCAGCACGAAATCATCACCTGCGGCTATGGTCCGGGCGAAATATTCCTGTATGCTTATTTCAGTTGGGGTAATTGTCGCGCCGATGATCTTTGACGTTTCAGTGTCCATCACAGCAGTTCTTTTAGGCGGTTTCGGAGCGAAATAGTTACAACCTGCCATGACAATGACGAGAATCGAAATCAAGCACTTCCAGATGGGATAAAGCTTGCCAGCCATCCAAACCTCCATTACGGTCAAACCCGATTCCGAGATCGTACCTTTCTATGTCAAGAGTGTTTTTGATACACCAGCTCTCCTTCTACAA
>JAQBDA010000214.1:0-5133 GCA_032124675.1 Chloroflexota bacterium | reverse complement strand
GAAATTGGCGTGTTCAATCATGACGGCGCTTACGCCGAATATATGGCAACGCCGTACACCCACGCCCATCACCTGTATGATCTTTCATTTCAGGAAGGGGCATTGGTAGAGCCGTTCACGGTAGGTGAATGGATCTGTCGGCGGGCAGGCATTGGTCCCGGCGACCGTGTAGGGATCTTCGGGACCGGTACAGTAGGGATTGTTGCGTCCCATATGGCACGTCACCACAACGCTGACTTAGTGGTTGCATTTGGTCGCAAACCATTTAAACTCGACCTGGCGCGCCGCATGGGGGCAAACGAAGTCATTCGCCTCGGGGATCAGCCGCTGGAAGAAGCGATTCAAGATGTGACGCACGGGCAAGGATTTAATGTGGTCATTGAGGCAATAGGAGTCCCTGAGGGGGCTACCCTTTCCCTGCAGGCAGCTGCTCCGAGAGCCCGCGTGGTTATCACCGGTGTGTTCGAAGGAGAGAAGCAGACGATCGACTTAAATACCATCATGCCTAAAGAACTCACCGTGATCGGGTCACTCGGCGGCCCACTTGTCTTTGATGATGTCATTGAATTGGTGCGGGATGGGAAGATAGATGTCCACCTGATTAACACCCATTACCTCCCGCTTTCGATGGGGGCAGAAGCGCTGAGGATGGTAGCGGAGGGGCGACCAGATTTAGTAAAAATACATCTGGATTGCAGCATTGATGGGTAGAACTTGACCGAAGATAGGCTTTGAAAATAATTCATACAAGGCAGAAGATATTCAGGAAGGATTGATGATGAACGAGATTTTTTCTGTGGCGGGGAAGAAAGCAATTGTGTCTGGTGCTGGTCGAGGGCTGGGACGTGGTATGGCAGATGGATTGCACCAGGCAGGCGTTGAGCTGGCGCTGATCGATGTGCTGGATAATATTCACGATGTCGCCGATCAGATGAGCTCGAACGGCGGAAAGGTCATCGGTATACAGGCAGATCTCTCCAAGCGCGATGAACTGCGCAGCGCCTTTCAAAAGGCAGTTGAGGGGTTAGGTGGGCTGGACATACTGCTCAATAATGTCGGGATTACCCGTTGGAGCAATGCAGAGGAGATGAGTGAGTCTGATTGGGATATAGTCCTGGAAGTGAATTTGAACTCACTCTTTTTTATGGCTCAATTAGCCGGGCAATATATGCTGAAGCAGGGTTATGGGAAGATCGTTAATATTGCATCACTGCTCAGCTTCGGGGGTGGGTATTTGACAGTTGGCTATGCTGCCAGCAAAGGCGGAGTTGCTCAGATGACCAAGGCACTGGCGAATGAATGGGCCAGCAAGGGTGTTAATGTGAACGCGATTGCCCCTGGTTATATGGCTACGGAAATGAACCTGCCTTTGATGGATGACACGGCCCGCAATAAGTTGATTATGGATCGCGTGCCAGCCGATCGTTGGGGGCTGCCAGAAGACCTGGTCGGGGCATTGGTTTTCCTTGCCTCACCCGCATCAGATTATGTGCATGGCATCCTTCTGCCAGTGGATGGTGGATTCTTGGCACGGTAGGTCTTTACCAGAAGGAGAAGAAATGATATTAAACAAATTCAAACTGGACGGCAAGGTCGCCATCGTCACTGGCAGTCGGCGCGGGCTTGGCAATGGGATGGCGGTGGGGCTGGCTGAGGCGGGTGCAGACATTGTCAGCTTTGACCGTAATGAACCTGTGGATACTCGCTTCGCAGTAGAAGCCCTTGGACGCAGGCACCTGTGGAAACATGTGGACATGCTGGTAGCTACCCCCGAGGACTTCACCCATCTGATCGATGAAGTCGTCCAAGAATGGGGCAGCGTGGATATTCTGGTGAACAATGCTGGGATATGCCCGCGTGAAGATTTGCTGGATTACCCCGTAAAATATTGGAACGAAACCTTGCAAGTAAATCTTCATGCTCCCTGGTTCTTAGCTCAAGCAGCAGCACGCCAGATGGTGAAGCAAGGCTCAGGCAAGATCATCAACATTGCTTCCCTACTATCTCATGAAGGCGGCACGATCGTTCCGGGCTATACTGCTGCCAAGCATGGCATCCTGGGCTTTACCAAAGCTATGGCGAACGAACTGGCGCCCAAGGGGGTAAATGTAAATTCCATCACCCCCGGCTTTATGCACACGGATCTCACTGACCCCCTGGTGGGTAAGCCTGAATTTAACCTGGAGGCGCGTATGCCGGTTGGGCGATGGGGGACGCCCGAGGACCTGCAGGGAGCGGTAGTGCTGCTGGCCTCTGATGCCGGCGAATACATCCATGGTGCCGACCTGGTTGTCGACGGAGGCTGGCTTGCCTGGTAGCGCTGGACGTGACCGGCAGCAAGATAGTTTAAGCGAAATTGGGGCATTAGTTCTAGATATCGACGGAGTGTTGTATGAAGGTGGGCGCGTCCTACCCGGGGCACATGAGCTGATCGACCGACTCAACCAGGACGGAACACCCTACGCCATCCTGAGCAACAACACAATCTATCCTTACCAATACCACGTTGAGAAGCTCGTCCGTCTGGGCGTCATTAACCCGGAAAAGCGCCTGCTCACCGCTGCCCGGGTCACAGCCGGTGTTCTGGCGGCTGAGGCTGGAAAGGGGTCTCCCTGCTACGTGGTTGGCGAGCGTGGGTTGATCGAAGCCCTCGAAGAGGCTGGCTTGACAGTTACTCAGTCCGATTACCTAACAGCAGAATATGTGGTCATCGGGATGGACCGCCAGCTCACTTACGATAAGCTGAAGAACGCCGCTCTGGCGATCCGCAATGGTGCCAGCTTTATCAGCTCTAACCCGGACCCGATATACTCAGATGGTGAACAGCTGCTGCCCGCCTCTGGTGCGGTTCAGGCAGCTCTGGAAGCCAGTACAGGCGTACAGGCACGGGTAACCGGAAAGCCCGCTCTACCAGGCTTTCAGAATGCACTCCAAATTGTTGGTGTTGATGCGAGGAGAGCCGGTATGCTGGGTGACCAGCCGGAGATCGATATTCAAGGAGCCGTGCAGGCGGGGATGAGGTCTTACTTAATCCTCTCATCACTAACGCCTGAGTATGAAGTTGAGCATTATGCTGTTCATCCAGACGCAATTTTCGAGAACACCCAGGAATTCTATCGATGCTGGAAAAACCGGTAGCAAAGCCAGGAATTGATTGATCGAGTATAAATAGACGAAAGCTAAATAAATGGAGGTTATTCAATGACGGAAATGAAAATTGGCGACTATGACGTGCTTTTCAACTGGAGCCGACTGGATTGGCTATTTGCGGACCCGGAGATGGAAGCTGAATTTTATGAAAAGGAATACTGGAAAGGGGCTATGCCGGCCGGGTTCAAGGTAGACCGGGATGGAAATTATTACCTGTCGGTGCCGCGTTGGGCGCCCGGCATCCCCGCCACGGTCAATAAAATTGAAATCGTGGACGGCAAGCCGGTGTTAACCGCTTATCCAAGCTGGGAGATGAATGAGATCGGCAATCCCTCAGCGCTCCAATCGGTGCTCGGGTGGGAGATCGACGAGCTGAATCGGGCATGGTTCCTAGACCAGGGTCATATCGAGGGACAACCCTGCATCGAGGGGGCTCAAAAGATCGTCTGCTGGGACCTCAGTAAGAATGAGCTGGTCGAGTCGATCCCGGTACCTGATGAGATTGCTGATTACACTGCTTCTTTCCTTAACGATTTGATGGTTGATAATGCCAACGGCTTCATCTATATTGCCGATTCCGGCATATTCACCGATCCGCTGCAGGGAGGCTTGATCGTCTACAATATGAATACAAAAGGGCTTCGCCGGGTGCTCCACCAGCATGAGAGCACGCAGGATGTCCCGGGTTACTGGTTCAGGATCGCGGATAAACCGATTTGGAAGGACCGCCCGATGAGGACCGGAGCGGATGGCATCGCCCTCTCTGCAGACCGCAAGACACTCTACTGGTGCCCGCTGACCGGCAGGAACCTGTACGCTATCGATACTGCCTTACTGCAAGATTTCAGCACTCCGCCAGCAGAGATCGAAAAGGCTGTGCAGGACCTCGGGGACAAAGGGACCAATACGGATGGCATGAGCGCGGATAACCAGGGCTTGATCTACTACACCATGCTGGAGGCAATGGGTATCGGGGTCTACGACCCGCAGGAACGCACGTTCAAAGAGATCATCTCTGATGAGCGCATGATCTGGGTTGATGGGATGACCTTCGACAATCATGGCTACCTGATCTTCAACAGCAACCGCCTGCACGAGCTGTTCGGAGGCGACCTGGATTGGGAGAACCCATATAACTTGATCATCTGGAAGGCGTACCTTGGCGATACTGTGAAGTCATATCAGCACTATAAATAGACAGTTAAGAATCAATAACTCTACCGTACAATGAGCGATACAGACCTGATCCTGGCAGTTGACATCGGTACAGGTGCGACGAAGGCAGTCCTGTTCGACGCCAATCTGAATCAGGTGGCACTGGTGAGGAGACCGTATGCGATATGGGTGCCCGAGGTCGGCTGGAGCGAGCAAGACCCCGAGGAAATATATCAGGCTGTTGCTGGGGCAATTCGAGAAGCCCTGGAAGTCTGCCCGTCCGGTTTCCGGGTACGGGCAGTCTCACTGAGCTCCCAGCTCTACAGTGTCCTGGCGGTTGACAGCAGCGGTAATCCACTGAGCATGTCGCTGCCCTGGTCGGACACGCGCAGCGCAGACCTGGTTAAGGCTCTGCGGCAACAGCCTGCCACGAGAGAGATCAGCAGTAGAACAGGCTGCCCACTCGATTCGGTATATCCGCTTGCAAAGATCATGTGGCTCAAAGGACATGCGAACCTTCCCACTGATGCCAGGTTTATCTCCATCAAAGAATATGTGCTGCACCGGCTGTGCGGTCAAAGTCTGGTGGACTGGTCGATCGCATCTGCGACCGGGATGTTCGATATCCAGCAAAAATCTTGGGACGGGAGTGCACTCCAACTGGCGGGAATAACCAAGGGCAACCTTTCGGATCTGGTCTCGCCGTTCACAATTCTGGACGCCTGGCGTGACGATGCCCGCAAGCTGTGCGGGGTAGGCGGTAACCTGGTGGTTGTGGTTGGCGGAGGGGATGGCCCACTGGCCAGCCTGGGGGTTGGTGCCGGAGTC
>JAQBDA010000213.1:0-22733 GCA_032124675.1 Chloroflexota bacterium | reverse complement strand
CAGCATCTGGTGGTGGAACCAGACCGGCCTCAGGTTGAACAGGATCAGCCCGGCGGCAGACATCCATGCCAGGGAGTAGAACATCAGCCAGCGCCGCTGGACGACAGTATAGACAGCCCCCACCCCAGCCAGGAGCAGTATCGACCAGCTATCCCGCAGGTAGAAGGCGATCGGATAGTTTTGCGTGCCGCTTGAGAAGTCCGCCTGGGATGCCGCCACATGGGGTTGGATGAGCTGTGAAACACCATCTGGACCGGTCATAGCAAAGCCCAGGACCAGGGCAAAGATCACCAGTACCAGCGCCCACAGCAGCAGCGGGCGTATCCTGCTTACCCGGTCCCGTTGAACACCGAGGGGGAAGAACTCGCCCGCCAGAAGACCGGCGGCGAAGATGGGCACCAGGAATATTGTGAACAGCTTGAACAGCAGCGACATCCCCAGTGCAGCCGCAGACAGGATCAGATACAGGCGGCTGCCGCCTCGGTGCCAGTATGCCAGAGCCAGCAGGGAGACGACTGCCAGGGCCAGGGATGGCTGGCCGACCAGCGCCGATGCGCTCAGAGATGGGAAGAACGGCAGCAGGACGACCAGCAGCGCGCCTGCCAGGGCAGTGGCATCGCCCCATGCCAGGCGCAGGTACTGTACGGCAGCCCATATAAGCAGACAGGAGAAGAGCAGCACCAGGAGACGGCTGGCAAACACGGTCGGGCCGTTGACCCGGTAGAGCGCCGCCAGCAGGTGCGTGAACAGCGGCGGCTGGTCGCTCCAGATCTGGCTGTATAAGGCGTAGCCGCGGCTCACCAGGAGCGCCTTCATCACGTTATAGCCTTCATCAGAGTAGATCCAGAAAGCGTTCCAGTGAGGGAACCAGCGCAGCATGAGCAGCAGGTAAGCCAGCGGCGGCAGGATATGCCAGGCCAGTTCTGCGGGCAGCCTGCTCCAGGGGATTGAGCGGCTCAGGGATTCTGTTTTCACCAAACCGGGCCTTCCATTTCGAATTATATGTATAGAGCGGCGGGACCTTCGCCTAAGCGATTTATCGAAGGCAGACGCTCTTGTTTGATTGTAGAAGAGAGTGACTGCCGTGGGTCAACTTATTATAACTGCGTCAGTAAATTAAGCGCATCGACGGATCCCCGATGGGAGTGGAATCTTGTATCCTGTTCTTGCCCGCTCTGGAGGAAGTGCTTTATTGATAGAATAGGTGGACAATCCTGACTGCAGAGGAGCAAATGATGAAGTACAAACTGCTGGGCAGATCCGGCTTGCGAGTCTCAGAGCTGTGCCTGGGGACGATGACCTTTGGCGAGGACTGGGGCTGGGGCGCTTCGCGGGAGGAAAGCAAGAAGATATTCGATAGTTTTGCCGAGGCGGGCGGCAGCTTTATCGATACTGCCTCCAACTATACCAACGGCACCAGCGAGCGCTATGTCGGCGAGTTCATCGCCGGAGAACGGGATTTCTTCGTCGTGGCGACCAAATACACTATCCGCCGACCAGGCAGCAGCCCGATTGACCTGAATGCGGGCGGCAACCAGCGCAAGAACATGATGCGCACGGTCGAAGAGAGCCTGAAGCGTCTCAACACCGATCACATTGATTTGTTCTACCTTCATATCTGGGATTTTACTACCCCGGTCGAGGAAGTGCTGCGCGGCCTGGACGACCTGGTGCGCAGCGGGAAAGTGCTGTACATTGGCATCTCGGATACCCCGGCCTGGGTCGCCTCCTATGCCCAGGCGATTGCCGAACTGCGCGGCTGGAATCGCTTTGTCGCTTACCAGGGCGAGTACAGCCTGCTGGATCGCGGCATCGAGCGGGATGTGCTGCCCATGACCCTCAGCATGGACATGGCATTGCTGGCATTCGGCATGCTGGGGGGGGGCGTGCTGACCGGCAAGTTCAACCAGCCCGAAGGACCGGGTGAGGGCACGCGCGCCCGGAAGGCCAGCCAGCAGGAAAAAGACGCTGCCCAGGCGCTCCAGGAGGTGGCCTCCGAATCAGGTGGTTCAGCCTCCCAGGCAGCCATCAACTGGGTGCGTCAGCAGTCCGCCAACGTCATCCCCATCCTGGGTGCGCGGCGCCTCTCCCAGATCGAAGACAACCTGGGAGCGCTGGAATTCAGCCTGAGCCAGGAGCAGCTGAAGCGCCTGTCGGATATCAACCCACCCGACCCCGGCTTCCCGCACAGCTTCTGGAACGATTACGTGCGCCGCGATCTCATCTTTGGGAAAAGGCTGGACGATCTGCAGATGGGCTGACCAATTCAAACAGCACCAGCCCGGCATAGCGCAGAACTTTCAAGGTATCTCCGGCGGCTTGCCAGCCATCTCTGAAGCACTGGCATCACGATCGGCGTGCACGGCGAGCTTCTTTTCGAGCTCCTGGATGCGCTGGTTCTGCCGGGTGATGCGGAGCAGGGCTCGCCCCAAAGCGAAGACTACCCCGCCCCCGGCGAGGAGCACTCCCGAAGATACGCATAAAATGGATTGTATACCGCGCGCCATCCTGTCGAGCAGCGGTTCGAACGCCTCCCCGAGCAAGATCTGGAAGCCCAGAGTGGCATTGTCCAGCGCCTGGTGTATCACGAACACCTGTGAAAGCAGGACCAGAGCCAGTAATCCAAGCAAAACAGCGGCGATGTAGCAGATCACGACCAGTGGCTTCAACGGGATTTCCAATTCTTGAGCGATGCACCGAAAGAGCGCAAGCGTGACGACCGTCTAGATTTCTGGCCCGGCTGCAACAACCTCCGGTGTGACAGAGCCTGCAAACTGGTTGAAATTCTCCTGGAAGCGAGCCGCTAATGCGCGCGCCTGCTGGTCGTAATCATCCGGGTTACTCCAGGTGCGCTGCGGCTCCAGGACTTCCTCTGGCACACCGGGGCAGTGCATGGGTACCTGCAGATTGAAATATTTGCTGGTCTGCATCGGCACATCTTTGAGATCGCCGCTGTAGATGGCGTGCACCATAGAGCGGGTGTACGGCAGCGGCATGCGCTTGCCAACCCCGTAAGGACCGCCGGTCCAGCCGGTGTTGACCAGCCACACTTCGGTATTATTCTGTCTGATCTTCTCTCCCAGCAGATTGGCATACACGACCGGATTGAGCGGCATGAAGGGTGCGCCGAAGCAGGTCGAGAAGGTCGCCTGTGGCTCTGAGCCAACTCCTTTCTCAGTGCCTGCCAGCTTGGATGTGTACCCGGACAGGAAGTAATACAATGCCTGATCATCGTTCAGACGAGCGATGGGCGGCAGGACGCCGGAGGCATCCGCGGTCAGGAAGAAGATCTGTTTGGGATGGTCGCCCAGACCGGATGGGACGGTGTTGGGCAGGAAACCGACCGGATATGCGGCACGCGTGTTCTCTGTATATCCGTCGTCGTCGAAATCGATGCGGCGGGTGATCGAATCAATATTGACATTTTCGAGGATGGTCCCGAAATGGCGGGTCGCCTGCCAGATGAGCGGCTCCAGTTCCTCACGCAGGCGGATCACTTTAGCATAGCAGCCGCCTTCGAAATTGAACACACCGTCCGCTCCCCAGCCGTGCTCGTCGTCCCCGATCAGTGAACGGTCAGTATCCGAGGACAGGGTGGTCTTGCCCGTACCGGAAAGGCCAAAGAACAGCGCCACATCCCCATCCGGGCCGATATTGGCAGAGCAGTGCATGGGCATCACGTTCTTGCCCGGCAGCATGTAGTTCAGGATGGTGAAGATGGATTTCTTGATCTCCCCGGCGTAGCTGGTCCCGCCGATCAGCACCAGGCGCTTCGAGAAGTTGACCACGATAAACACGTCGGAGTTGGTGCAGTCGATCTCCGGGATGGCGCGGAATCCCGGAGCCTGGATAACGGTAAACCCGGGCACGTGCTCCGCCAGTTCTTCCTGGCTGCGGCGGATGAACATGTTGCGGGCGAACAGACTGTGCCAGGCATTCTCGGTGATGATGCGGATCGGCAGAAGGTAATCTGGATGGGCGGATGCGGTCGTATCCTGGATGAAGACATCCCGGCCCTGGAGATAGGCGCTCATACGCACGTGCAGGCGGTCGAAGCAGGCTACGTCGTAGGGGCGGTTGATTTTACCCCAGTGGACGGTATCGGCAGTGGTTTCATCACTGACGATGAATTTGTCGTTGGCTGAGCGCCCGGTGTGGATGCCGGTGCGCACGATGACTGCCCCTTCGTGTGCCAGCACGCCCTCGCGGCGCGAGACGATGCGCTCGATCAGCGCCGGTGTGGGCATGGTCCAGTAAGCCATATTCAGGTTTTGCAGCCCGTGGTTTTCCAGGCCGAAATTGCTCGGTGAGCCCATTGCGTTGGTCATGATGTACCTCCTGAGGTAGTGATGCCAGCATTATATAACAGGTTGTACGTATTAAGGGTGTCTTTTCAGCAAAAAAATGAGTAAATCTATTCCCATCGCGAGCTACAGGTTATGCAAAACACAGATTTTTTATGCCGGTGGATAGGAAGCTGTTCGTCTGGTATTTCGTTCTCTATGCTGCTGGACTGGGTTTGCTGTACAGTGCCTTTTATTGGTTAAAAGGGGGGCTTTATGTGATGAGCGTGCCCTTCATCATCTCGCCTGCAGCGATATTTTGGGCAACAGGTAGTGTCTATGGTATTCGTCGCTACCAGATGATCGCTGTATCAGGCTTAATTCTGGCGTTTACCCTTGAGCTGGTGCTGACCACCCAGGCAGATTATATGAGTGGACCGAGAAATTTTTTAGACGTCATACCTGCATATGGTTGCCCCACACTTGCCTGCGTCGTATGGGCGGTGATGTGCGCAGCGAGCGGTCTGGTCGGTGTGTGGAGGCTTAAACATGGAACAAGCTGAGCTGCTTGAGCTCGCCGAGCTGGTTGAAGTCGACCGGGTTATCCACGAACCGGCGAGAGCAGCGATTATGGCAGTGTTATATGGTGTCCAGTCAGCAGATTTTAAATTTCTTTTGGAAACCACCCGGCTGACAAAAGGCAACCTTTCAGTCCACAGCCGGAAACTGCAGCCTGCTGATTATCTGGAGATCGAAAAAAGCTTCCGGAATAACTACCCGTACACCGAATACAGGTTGACGAAGAAAGGCAGAGCCGCATTCAGAGCTTATGTCAGCAAGCTCAAGCTGCTGTCAAAAGCCCTGAACGATTGAGAGAGGCGAAGATACACGATGGAGAAATATGGAAGCCTGGTCACCGCAAGCCTGCTGATCATTGGTACTGCGGGATTGCTGCTCAATGAATTCGTCCTTGGCTGGGGGAGCACCGCCACGATTACATTTGCTTTATTCAATATAATCGGAATTGCTATCCTTATCTCTTCCAATTGGAAGAATCGAAGATCCGATGTGAACTGAAGATTGATAAAAGCTGCAAGCTGTTGTTATGAAGCTCAACCGGTCCAGATACGATGCACTCGCGGCGATCCTGTTTTCCGCATGCCTTGGTATAGGTACAGCCGTTGGAGCCCTGATCCATAATATCGGCGTGGGATTAGCTATCGGTGCAGGAATCGGCACGATCTTCAGCCTGATCGCATATTACCTGGGGAAAAGCAATTCTGACCAGAAGGATGGGTCGCGCAATTAGATTTGTGTGGACTCGTTACATCGCTCGCCGCACGCTTTCCACGAGTAAGGAAAGGCTGCCAGAACCTGGGTAGCAACTGATTGATACGAATATCGCAGTTTCGCTCTACGGGCTCAGCGCCGGTCTCAGCACCGGCTGGGGCTTTTCGCGCGGGTTGGTGATCTCCGGCAGGGGCAGCGGCTCGTAGGAGGCACCGGTGCCGATGCTGCCGTAGGGGATGTAGTAGAGTTGTGTGGTGCTGCTCGATCCCTGCAGGTAATCCTGGAAGGCGACCAGCAGGTGCGAGCCGTCCGGGCTCCACTGCGGGTCCCGGTAGCAGCACACCCCGCCGACCGGGTTGATCGACTGGCTGAACTGGTAGCTCTGCATATTGAAGGTGTGTAAGTCGCCGAACCCTTCGTTGCGCGTGTTGCCGTGGAAGCTGAACAAGGAGGCGCCATCCCAGGCGATGCTCTCCAGTGCGGGGTTCTTCTCGTACTCTTTGAAGGTGAAATGCGGCGGGGGGAACTGGATCTCGACCAGCGGGTTGGGGATGCACAGGTCGACATTGAACACCTGCACCAGGTCACCGCGCCGCCCGTCCTTGAGCACCCCCAGGATCAGGGCCGCCCATTTGGTGCCGTCTTTGGACCAGCGAACGGAATGACCGAAATTGCGCGGGTACGGCGCCAGGTCGGTACAGGTCGCCATGGCTGCCAGGTCGCCGTGCGAGTCGGCCTCCGCCAGCGCACCCAGGTCGAAAGGCAGCAGGTAGAGCTGGCGGTCCAGGCTGACCACCACCTGCCTGCCGTCCGGAGATACCTCGAACGCGTCCAGGTATTCTGAATTGTTGAAGCAGGCGATCGTGCCCATCTCCGCCTGCAGCGAGACGGACTGGATGCATTTCCCGCTGATATACGAAAGACCCTGCCCGTCGGGCAGCCAGCGCAGATATTTTTTCGCGGCCCCATCCTGGGTGAGCTGGGTCAGCTCGCTGCCGTCCAGGTTGGCAGTCCAGATATCGCCGCCGGAGAAATAGGCGATCTTATCCGCGCCGCCTATGGTGACGGGGGCGGGGGTTGGAGTCAGCGTTTCGGTTGGCGTGGGGGTTGGAAGCGGTGTCTGTGTGGCGGTGGTTTCCGGAGTAGGCGTAAAGGTTGCCGTTGGCTCGCCGGCGACGACCACCGCCGCCGCGGGGAGGGTCTCGCTGGGGAGGGCTGCAGCGGCCGGATTAGCCCCGCCATCCTTAAAGAACTGCTGGTAGGCATAAAAACCACCCGCCCCGAGTGCCACTACAAGCACAGCGAGCAGGATGAAAAGCCAGGTTTTGCCACCCCGGCGCTGGACGGGGTAAGCCGCCTGGTCGGGAGTCGCCGGGAAGGCACTGGCAGCCGGTGCGCGGGGAGCCAGGACGGCTTGCTGCTCGACCAGTGTCTGCCCTCCCGCTGAGGCCAGCGACGCGGCTGCCGCGCCTGCCGCAGCATGCTCGACCATGGTTGCGTCCGCAGCGGGGGTGCTGGCAGACTCGATGAAGGTCTCGTCAGCAGCGGGTTGCCGCCTGGGTAGTGGAGCGACCGCAGCCGCCAGGCTGGCTTGCTCGGGATTCTGCAGCACCTGGCGCAGGGCAGCCGCCATCTCTGCTGCTGACCCGAAACGCTCGTCACGGTTCTTGGCGGTCGCTTTTTCGAGCACCGCCACCAGTGCCGGCGGCGCTTCGGGCTGCACCTGGCGGATATCCGGCACCGGGTCGTTGAGGTGCATCATCATCACCGTCATCGCCGAGTCGGCTTCGAAGGGCGGCTTCCCGCTCAGCGACTCGAACAGTGTCACGCCCAGCGAATAGATATCCGCCCGGGCGTCGGCATGCAGACCCTGGATCTGCTCGGGTGCCATGTAGAGCGCGGTGCCGACCACAGCACCGGTTGCGGTATGCTGCTGCCCGCCGACCATACGAGCGATGCCGAAATCCATCAGGATGGCCTTGTTGTTCACGTCCAGCATCACGTTGGCTGGCTTGATATCGCGGTGGATCATGCCGCGCTGGTGGGCGTAGTCTGCTGCTTCACAGATATCGATGCTGAACTGAAGAGCGTCTTTCACAGGCAGACGGCGCCCGGCCTGGTTCAATCGCTTCAGCCGGCTGCCCAGGGTTTCGCCGGGGATGAATTCCATGACCATGTAATACAGGTCATCTTCATGGTTGTAATCGAATACCTGCACGATATTGGCGTGGCGCAGACGGGCGACCGCAGTGGCTTCCTCTTCGAAGCGGCGCACGAAATCGGGGTCGTTCGAAAGGTGCGGGTGGATGACCTTTATCGCCACCGTGCGGCGCAGGTTCGGGTCATTGGCTTTGTAAACTGCTGCCATACCGCCCTGACCGATGAGCGATTCGACCTGGTACCTGTCCCCCAGGACCTGTTTCTCAAAGTTACTTACAGCCATGCAATTCCTCCGTGCAGTGAAAGCAGCAGTGTTGGGCTATGGCTCGAGCAGCCACAGCCAGGCTTTATCAAAATTACAGATCGTGTGCCCCGACTCGCTCAATGCAAGCATCGCCAGGAAGCCGTCCTCAAAGACAGCCTGGCGGGTCTTGTAATTGTTCAAGGCGATCTGGTAGTTGGAGCGCGCCTGCTCGGCGATATCTTCATATTCTTTCAGCTGCGCCTGGTAGCGTTTGACGGCATTCTGGTCGTTCTGGTCGGTGGGTGGTCTGGGCGCGGCCGGTACGACCGGCTGTTTGGGCGGCTGGGTGGTGTCCACCTGTCCGATTTTGACCCCGTTGGTGTAGATCTCTATCTGGTTGCCGCGCGCCACTATCGCCAGGCGGTTGGTGGTGCCGTTCTGCCACTCAAAAGAACGGTCGCGGTCCTTGGGGTAGAAATCGTGGATGTTGGCGATCTCGCCGTCTGCTACAGCGGAGAAAACGACCCTCCCGTTGGCAAAGCGGGTGGCGATAACCATATACTGGTTCGGGCTGTTCTGGTCCCCATCTGAACGGAACATGAATCCGCAGCCGGAGCCGCCATACTGCGTGTCCCAGGTGATATCAGCCGCCATGACGAAATCCCGGGCGGTGATATGCATATAGTCGTTGCCGTAGGTGAAATCGTGATAGGCAGTCAGCTCCAGGGTGAGCGGGTCGTGCACCCAGGCAGCCTGACCGCTGCTGGCATCGAGGCCGTATTGGGGCAGCTCTGCCAGAATGGGCGCGGCGATGGTGGCGGTAGCTTGCTGGACGTCATCTAGGCCGGCAAGCTGGGCAGTCTGGGTGGCAAAAATTTCCTGGCTGCGGGCGGTCGCTTCCGCCTGGGCGGTCGCCAGGTCGTCGCTCGACGCTTCCTGCTGGTTGGCTGCGGTCGCGGTGCGCGCAATCGCCGCGCTGAGCGCCGTCAGGGTTGGGTTGGGCTGCTCGCCAGAGCTGCCCAGAGCACAGCCTTGAAGTGCGGCGAGCGATAGGAATGCCAGGATGCAGAAGAAAGCCGGGGTACGGCGTATTTTACGGGTCAAAGGTCTTCTCCCTCCATAGATCGTCTCATGGGGTCAGGCGTCCTTGCGTTTGATCAAGAACAGGATTATCACGAAATATACGCTGATCAGGACCGTCTGGGACACCCAGGTGTTCAACATCCAGGGCCAGAAGATATCCGGGTCGTGCTTGTTCACAAACGCCCACCCGAACTCCTTCTTCATGCCTTTGATCACACCTTCAGCAGTGGCAACCGCCGAGTTGCGCGCCGATTCGTAAGCCAGCCGGTCTTTCTGGAAGGTTTCCATCTGTGTCTGGTACATGCCCGCCTGGGCCTCGTAGAGCTGTATCTCGCTGCGGTACTGGTCCTGGATGAGTTTGACTTCGTCCTGGTAGGATTGCAGGGCATTCAGGTACTGCACCATGGCGACCTGGTCGCTCTGGTTCGCAGGCGGCTCCGGAGCAGGGGGGACCTCGGGTTCGACGGGTTTCCCTGCCAGCGGGGGAGGCTCTACAGGAGCCGGTTGGTCGATCTCAGGCTGGTAGTGCTGACCGATGCCGGGGAAATTGCACGAGCCAGGGGCAAAGATGGCGGTTCCCATGCAGCGGCAGCCATTCGCCAGTTTGTCATCCAGGCTCATAGAATCGCGCAGCTCTTCGTCGAGCTGCCAGCAAGTATCGGCAGCGACATCGGAGCCCATCCCGGTGATGCCGACAAAGCTCTCGAAAGCCCAGCGAGTGGAAGCGATGGCGCTGATATTATTCGGCACGGGTGCCAGTGCGCCGCTCAGCACGATCTGAGGCACGATCAGCAGGATCATCAGCAGTGGGGCGGCGCTGGAAGAGGGTGCCAGGGCAGATGCCAGCAGACCGCTCATCATGCCCGCCATCACAGCTAACACCAGCGTGATATAGAACACGCCAAATTCCATCATCCCGCCCGGCATATCGAAAGCCAGGAAATGGATGACGGCAAACGCGGCCGCCTGGTAGAAAGAAAGCAGCAGAGCTACCCAGACCTTGGAAGCCACGTATGGGAATATCTTGAGATTGACAAGGCGCTCGCGTTTATAGATATCTGCCTCTTTTACGAACTCGCGCATCTGCGAGAACCCGCCCACCAGCAGGCAGTAGACAGTGAGCAGGAACAGCGTGGTCGATCCGTTGGCTGCGTCGCCAGAGAAATAATCGAACGGGGCGCGTCCCATCAGCGGCGCGATGATGAAATCCAGCGCTCCGATCAACAGCGGTGCCAGCAGCATCAACACCAGACTGGTGCGGTCTTTGATCAGGATTTTCAGGTTGCGGGCAGACAGCACGGCAAACTGGTGCAGGGCGGAAGCGCGCATCTTGCGTTTTGCCTTGGGCGCGGCCTGTTCTTTGGCTGGCTCCGCCAGGCTGATCTGGGAAAGCCGGGACTGGGTGTCTTGCAGCGGCTGGACGATGTACTTCTGGTAGGAGGGGTGTTCCATGTAGCGCGTCGCCCACTCCTGGGCCGTGCCCCTCTCCGGGTCATCCAGGATCGAGTAGATCTGGTCGAATTCCATCTCCCGCGTGCGGCGCTCCTTTTCGGAGCGGAACTGGTCGAAGTAGTTGAGCGCCTCTTCCGGCGGCCCGAACCAGGCCATGTACCCGCCGCGTGCCAGGAAGACCACCTTGTCCGCCAGCATCACGTTCTTCGTGGCGTGTGTAACCATAATAATGGTGCGCCCCTGGTCTGCCAGACGGCGCATCAGGTGCATGAATGACGTCTCGGTGCCCGGGTCCAGGCCGGAAGTCGGCTCATCGAGGAAGAACAGGCCGGGCTGGGTGAGCAGCTCGACACCGATCGAGACGCGTTTGATCTGCCCGCCGCTCAGCTTACTGATCTGGTTATCCTTGCGGTGCACCAGGTCCAGGTCTTCAAGCACCTGCATGATGCGTGCGTGGCGCTCGGCTTTGCGGGTGTCGCGCGGCATGCGCAGCCTGGCGGCATAATCCAGCGCCTGGTAAACGGTCAGCTCGTAGTGGATGATGTCGCGCTGTGGGACGTAGCCGATATCGTTGAGCACCGCCTCGAAGTTGCGGTAGACGTTGGTGCCGTTCACCAGCACCATGCCGTGGGTCGCCGGTCGGTAGCCGGCGATAGCATCCACCAGGGTGGATTTGCCGCCGCCGCTCTGCCCGACCACGACGATGAACTCGCGCGGCTGGAACGCCAGCGAGATGTTCTGCAAGATGTTCAGGTCTTTGCGTACCCATTTGTTCAGCCGGATGGCATCCACCTGCAGACCGCGCGTCTCGTCGTACTGGTCAAGCTCATCCACACCCATCTCGAAGCGGTGGTGACCGATGCGGATGACGTCTTTAGGCTGCACCCAAACTTCGCCTTCCACCCGCTGGTCGTTGACGAAAGTGCCGTTGGCGCTGCGCAGGTCCCGCAGGCGGTGGCGCTGCCCGACCCGTTCGATCTGGGCATGGAAGCGGGAAACGGTGGGCGAATCCAGCACCACGTCGTTGCTGGCATCGCGCCCGACCTGGAGCATGGTTTTCTCACCGAAGTGGATCGGGGCAGCCCGGCTGGTGGCGGACTGAGACGGGTCGATATAGGTCAGGCTGACCATCAGACCCGGGTCCTGGCTGCCGATGCGTAGGATGTCACCATGGCGCAGCTGGTGAGGCGAATCTACAGGTCGCCCTTCCAGCAGCACCGGGTTGCCGGCATCTGGCAGGACCACCAGCTGGTAGCCCGTCTGTGTGCGCTCCAGGTAGGCGTGCTGGCGGGAGACAATGCGTGAACTGATGGTGATCGTGTTGTCTTCGGCGCGTCCGAGGCTGATGCGGCTCTGGCTGAGGGTGTATGTGTTGACCGGCTCCCCGGCGACCGCCACGATGAGCTTGATATCGGATGGTTCCTGGTAGGGCAGCGGCTGCTCACCGACCAGGGTGGCGCCCACCGGGAGCGGCGCGCCTTCGACCATCGTTGCGCCAACTGCGGGCTGCGCTCCCTCGATCATGGTGGCGTTGACCTGCGCCTGTTCGGATTGGTATTCCAGGGAGACTGTGCGCCCCAATTTGATCTGGTCGCCGTGCTTGAGAGGGCGCGCTTGCCCCAGCCGCTCCCCATTGAGAAAGGTGCCGTTGCTGCTGCCCAGGTCCTGCAGGAAGTACTGGCCGGACTGCAGCGAGAGACGGGCATGCCGGCGCGAGACCCCCGGAGAATCGATCTGAATCTCCACCCCTGGCTCTCGCCCGATCACCAGCTCTACCCCTTCGAGCGGGTAGGTCTCTCCCAGCTGTGGGCCTTCTTTGACGATGAGTCTGCGTTGATGATTATCTCCCATATCCCCAACCTTCCGATGGTCCTTTCGTCTATCCCGGTATCTTGGGCAGCCATGCATGCCGGCTCGACCCATCAACCCCTTTTTGGATCGATTTTAGCTGCCGTACAGGCGTAAAATGCCCAGCCTCTAAAATATCATACTCCAGAAAAATGTACCATATAATGTTGTTATCCTTGCAAAAGTGTAATTGCATTAGATGATATGCAGTTCGGGGAAATCGGGAAGGCTATCCAAAAGCTGTGGGCGGTATTAAAAGCAATATCCAGCCCTAAGAGCTGGATATTGCGGAATCCTTTTTCTTTCATCCTGCCCGTGGCAGGGGTCTCTGGCGGGCTTAATCCAAAATCTTCAGCGCCACCTTATCCGCTTTCTGCTGCGGGTCTGCAGCGCCTTCGAGGTCTGCCAGACCGAAGCTGACATCGGACGCCAGTTGGGCGGAACGGGTGAAGTAATCTTTCATATGCTGGCGACCGGCGTCGACGAGCAGCTCACGGCGTTCATCGGTCATATCGAATTCCGTCATACCATAGCCTTTCGCCGGCAGGCGCACCACCAGATTCTCGAATTCGTCGATCACAGACTTGTCGCGGGCGCTGGTGGCGGTGTTGACCAGGTTGGCGATGCGCTGCACGGTCTGCAGGTCGCCCAGGCTGAACGCCGAGGGGTCTGCGGCCGCGGTTTCGGCACCCGGGACTTCCATAGACTCGTCGATCATCATCCCCAGCACGTTCTCGCTTGCATTCTCCCCCATCACTTTCATGACCGGCACAGCGCGCGAGACGAACAGCTCGATGGGGAAGTTCGAGAGCAGGCCGCCATCGACGATGGAATGGCCGACCATATCCCGGCCGCGGTACTGGCCCCACTCCGCCTGCCAGACCACCTCCTGCCACAGCAGTGGGACGCTCATCGACATGCGTACCGCCCAGACCACCGGTAGAGCAGGTGCGGTGCGGTGGTTGAGCACCAACATCACCCCGCGCGAGGTATCTGCAGCGACCAGTGAAAGGTCTTTCCCCGTTGCCGCGTGGAACTGCTCCAGGGTCATGTGGCTGTACTGGCGCGGGATTCCCTGGTTCGTGCCGCTGTCCAGCTTACGCTGCAGCCAGGTGAGGAAATTGTCGGCTGAATACCACCCGCCGCGTTCGACGAAGGAGAACACGCTGCGCAGACTGGGTTGGGCTGCCAGCCATTCAGCCAGCTGGTCGTCGAGCTTCTCTTCGAAACGGTCCGGGATGAAGGGCAGGTCAATACTGCGCAGCATCTTGCGGGTTGCGCTGCTGTGGATCTCGTCCTTGTCCAGGGCCGGGGGCACCGCCATGAAATCCTCGAAAACAGGCCGTCCATTGACCTTCTCGGACAGGCTTTCCAGCATCTCCTGCGTCTGGTAGCCTGCTGCCAGCAAGGCCGCGGTGATGGCACCTGCTGAAGTACCCAGCAGCCGCCCATGGGTATGGCCTGCCGCTTCGAACACTTCCATTGCGCCGACGAAGACCATCCCTTTTGCGCCGCCGCCTTCGAACACCATATCGTACTGCATCCTAACCTCCTTTGGTTATGTGATTATCCGGGATCTCAAGGAACTCCCTGCTATTTATGGGATTTCCGTATGAGACATTATCTGCAGCAGCCCGGTGTGGGCTGTTTTTCTTATATCTGGAAAGCCCACTCTCCGGAGCGCATGACCGGCTGGCGGGTGCCATCTTCCAGCACGCCATCGATATCCATCTCTGCCGAGCCGATCATGAAGTCGACGTGGCTCAGGCTGCTGTTGCCGCCTCGGGCGGTGTACTCTTCTTCAGGGACATTATTGCCGCCCTGCAGGCAGAAATTCAACCCATCCCCCAGGGCGATATGGCTGGAGGCGTTCTCGTCCAGCAGGGTGTTGTAGAACAGCACCCCGGTTTTCGCCACCGGGGAGCCTTGGGCTACCAGCGCCACTTCTCCCAGGCTGCTCATGCCTTCATCGATGGCGATCATCTGGCGCAGAATATCCTCGCCGCGTTCGGCCTGGATGTGCACCACCCGCCCCTCCTTGAAGGTCAGGCAGAAGCCCTCGATGAGGCTGCCCGCGTAGCTGAGCGGCAGGCTGGCGGTCACCACGCCGTCGATCCTCTCCCGGTGGGGCAGGCTGAAGACCTCTTCGGTGGGCAGGTTGGGTGTGAATTCGATCCCGCCATCGGTGGTGCCGCTGCCGCCGAGCCACATATGCCCGTCTGCCAGACCGATGGACAGGTCTGTGCCGGGGGCGCGGTAGGCCAGCGATTGGTACTGCTGCTGTGTCAGGTATGCCGCCCGCGCCTGCAGCTCGGTGATATGCGCACGCCAGGCAGACACGGGGTCCTGGTGTGTAATACGGCACACCTGAAAGATGGCCTCCCACAGGCGCTCTATCTGGACGGCAGGATCGAGCCCCGGGAAAACCTTGCTCGCCCAGGACTCCGTGGGATAGCTGGCGATGGCCCAGTTGAAGCCGTTGCGGTCCAGCAGGTCGTAGACCGGCTTCATATGCGTCAGGGCAGTCTTGCGGGCGGTGGTGATCAGCTCCGGGTCCTGGTCTTTCAGCAGGTCGGGGTTCTCACCGGTGATCGAGAGCAGCGCCCCGCCTTCCGAGACGAGCTGGTGGGCACCCTCAGCCCGGTAGATGGGATATTCGGTGAAAGTATCGCGCCCGGCGTGCTGGTAGCGGACCAGCTCGAGCAGCTCATCGCGCCAGTTCACATCGACCAGCGGGCAGCCGTTCTGATAGGCAATGGCAGCCACAGCGTGCACCAGTGGTGCCGCCAGAACCGGGGTGTTGATCATCAGACGCTGCCCGGGCTGCAGCCCCAGCCCCACGCTGACGATGGTGGCGGCATATTTGTCGAGCCTGTCTTCGAAATCGGGGATGGGCATCAAACCTCTCCTGCTGTCATGTGTCTGGTTTTATTTTACATCGAATTTGGGATGGATTCTAGGAAATCTAACCACCTATGCAGCTCGACGGCTACTTCCCTGGTCGCCAGTTGCGATGAGCCACGTATGCGGGGATCGGTTCAGAGCTTTGCTCGCGTTCCATCATCCGCTCTGCCAGCCACTGGAACCACTCGAAGGCGGTCTCGCGCTGGACATAGTGGCGGAATTCCTGGATGTAATTCCCCAGCTTGTGCCAGGACTGGATGATCGGCCCGCTGTAAGCATCATCGACCATGCCCAGCTCAATCTCGCGCCGGTAGACCAGCACCCCCAGGCGCTCCCAGGTGCCCATCACGATGTAGATGGACAGGAACTGGTCTTCGGGCAGGCTGCCCATGAATTCCTTTCCGGCGTTCTCCGGCAGGTCGAAAATGCACAACAGGCCGCGCACGAAATCGCCGGTCTGGAAGGAGTTCAGCAGCAACATGGCGCTTTCCCGCCGCCGGCTGGCCTGGTACTGGCGGATGTTCTGGATGCCGAAGATGATTCCGATGACCATGATGGCGGTGGCAATCAGCTGGAGGATAAGCGCAAGGTTCATGGGATAGGTAAGTTATTTTGGAGGTTGGAATGCCGGTACTGGTAATGTGTGGTAGAGGATGTTTGGGTAGGTATTGAGCTTACCCTTGAGGGCGGTCCAAAGACCCTTGTTGCTTTGACTGCATTTCGATTGCGTTGTTCAGTGTTTCTAAGAATTCATCAAGGGGGACCCTATGCACACGGGCGGCCACCTTTACTGTAAGGGCTTTGGTAAGCATCTTGCGGAACGAGAAGCGCGCCACGCGCTTGACGCCAAAGACCTCCATTACATCGGCGATATCACCGTATTCCTCCAGGATATCGGAAACTTTTGTTTCGGGAGTGATTTCCATTGGTTGCCTCTTTATAGAGTTAATCTGGGTCGGCCGATCCGAATGAAACCCACAGCCAATAGCCCAAAAACGACCACCAGTACAAATCCTTCGGCGCTTTCTGAGCCGCGCGCAATTGATATGGCAGTTTCGATCGGCAATAGCAAATATAGCAGGGTTAAGCCGGTCACAATTGCGTTGCGTGCGGTCGAATCAGCTGCATGGCGTGCCATCCAAGAGATCACTCCAGCAGCCAGCAGGGCAGTGCCGAACTGCCTTGCAACGTGTGCAGTCAGAATATCCGGGGGATGACCAGTCCTGGCAGTCATTAACAGTGCGGGTATCAGGATAAGCCCCAGCCCCAGCAAAATTGATAGCAGTGCGCTGATAATAAATAGGTTCTTCAGGTTCATCACCCAGTCTCCGGGAGCAGGCAGTTCAATGGATAATCCCTGGTTGATAAAAAAGCCGTTAAGTATCCAACTTATGATTTGATAGCAGATATTGCCAGGCTGTTGTTGGTGCAGGCTGTGAAGTTGGCTGGCCCCTTATCCCAGATTCAGAAGTGGAGGTTGGAAATTGATTCAGGTGTATATCCAATAATAGGACAATTATAGTGTTTTAACCTATTGTTGTCAAAAAAGTGAGGCAGTCTAATCACATCCATCCAGGGACATGCCGGTATCAGCATCTTGGATGGCTGGGAAGACATCCCAATGTTTGCGGTCAATTAAATCATCCTTCCCAAAGTAGGATTTCCTTATTAGCCTGGTCGGCCTCCTGAAATATTTTGTGCACTTCGCTTTTCATCTCGCTCGTTGCGCTTGGGGAATACGGGATAAATTTGACCAGGTCGCGAGCTTGCTGCAGCAAATCTTTAACCTGGGCTATGTAAGAAAAATCGTGTTTCCCACTCTCAGCCGGGATGGGTAGATCGCGAGCTTTCTGAATTAAAGCTCTGGCGCGGATAATTCTCTCAGAAGCTGGTATTAAGCGAGCCATAGGTACTCCTTGGTAAAGAAACTGGCGTACTGAAATCCAGGATAATGTTAGCTGTCGTAAGAGCAATTGTAACCCGACTCTTCGGCAAGCAATTCCCATCTAGAGAATGGAGCTTGTGCCCCCAAAGTGATGTGTACAGCCTGACAGTGCGCCACCATATTTATGGCTCGCCCGGTGGTCACGAGGTTTTATATCGGGGTAGTGCGCCCCTAAAGTGAACGTGTATAATCGGGGGTAGGTTTGTTGAGCAGCTCTTCAAGCTGTATTAATTCTGCGTCATTAAGCCAATCCAGGACGGCAGCGTGTAACTGTATATCTGGAAGGAAGTGTGTGATGAAAAAGCCGGTTCCCAACGCATCTTTCAGCAGGAGAGACTTCCTGCGCATGGCCACCGCTCTGGGAGGAGCGGCTGCCCTGGCTTCTTTCCTGGAAGCATGTTCGCAGGCCGAGATAGCCCAGGGGACATTGGTATCTCCCACAAGCACGCTTAAAGTTCCAACGGCTGCTCCAGAAATGACGCCGACCACCGCGCCCGTTCAAGAAGATATCGAGCCGACCGCGGAAAATCCTGACCCGACCGGGGCTCCAACAGAAGTTGCGCAGGATGGCATCGCCAGGTTGGCATTGGTCAAAACGAGCGACCGCGCGGCAGGCGTGCGCAGAGCGATCGAACTGCTGAGTAGCAACCCTGCCGCCGGAAAAGATGTCTTCCTGAAGCCGAACTTCAACAGCGCCGACCCGACACCCGGCTCCACCCACCTGGAGGTGCTGGCTGCGATCGTAATGACGCTCAGGGAAATGGGTGCGCAGAAGATCACGGTGGGCGACCGGAGCGGGATGGGGGATACCCGCCGGGTTATGGACCAGATCGGCGTGTTCCGGCTCGGGGAGGAATTGGGCTTCGAAACACTGGTTTTCGATGAGCTGCCCGCCCAGGACTGGGTGATGTTCCAGCCGTCAGAGATGCACTGGGAAAAAGGATTTGCAATGGCGCGACCCTGCTGCGAAGCGCAGGCGCTGGTGCAGACCTGCTGTTTGAAAACTCACGGCTACGGAGGGCATTTCACCCTGTCGCTGAAGAATTCTGTGGGCATGGTCGCCAAGCGGCTTCCGCAGGACGGGTATGATTATATGCGTGAGCTGCACAATTCACCCCACCAGCGCAGGATGATCGCCGAGATTAATGCCGCCTACACCCCGGCGCTGGTTGTCCTGGACGGTGTCGAGGCTTTCATCTCCGGCGGGCCGGACCGGGGCGAGCGCGTATCCCCTGAATTGATCTTAGCTGGTACGGACCGGGTAGCGATCGACGCGGTGGGCGTTGCCATATTGCGCGACTACGGCTGCAAGACCGAAGCTGCCAGGGGGAAGATATTCCAGCAGGAGCAGATCGCCAGAGCGGTCGAGCTGGGTTTGGGGGTGGTGGGCCCAGAGAAGATCGAATTCCTGACCGGGGATGCGGACAGCGCAGCTTACGGTGAGAAGATCAAAGGGATTTTGCTGGAGGGGTGATTCAGGTCGGCAGCCTGACTTGCAAGCCATACTGATAGACGCCCATGCAAGCCGATCATCAGCACGTTGCGGACGACAGACAGGTACAATTTGCATAAGCCTGGCTAAAGAGAATTTCAGCTCACCAGAGTTCATATTGTTGAGTTATTCAGCTTCAGGGGCAAGGTGAAAGCCATAGGTTGCTTGATGTGGTTTCATGCCGTTCGCCATTTGCGGTCTGGTAGATCGCAACAACATAGTATGACATACAGTTACCACCAGTCACATCAAAATATTGTTGAGTCAAATTATCCAGTTGGTCTTCGTTGGCGATCAAGAAAAAGCCGGGACCGCTATTCTGGTACAAGCGGAATCCGATAATCGTGTTTTCAGCATCGTGTGCCCAGGTGAGCAGAATGCCGGTATCGGGCGGTGGATTGGGGTTCGCCACTACCTGACCGAATAGATTGTACGCTGGTTGCGGCACAGTATGGCGCAGTCTAACCTCCAGCGTGCGGAGCACCTGTTGTTCCCCATTTATGGCTCTGAGCACAAATACGGCATCCTGTGTGAGATTCACTTTGAAGCTGTCTTGGGAGTTAAGCTGGGATACACCGTCGTTCCCAAGCGGGCCTCCTGTCAAAGTGATGTTCGTAACCTCACCCGAGACCACCCAATCCAGGCGGATTTCAACTTCCTCATCACCTAGCTGCACTGGCTGGGATGGTGATGAGGTGAACAGTTCGATAGTGGGAGCAGCAGGCGTAGGAACCGGTGAAGGTGTTGGAGCGGGGGTTGGTGTAGGGGGACTTGGGTTGACTGTGATCTGGCGCATGGCATTCGTTGATTGCTCCCCATTGCTGGCTGCGAGCATATAGAGCAATGTTTCGGCGGGAGCTTGACTTACAGTGCCGGATGGCGGCAGATGGTCCCCAATGGGTTGGAGGGAGACTTCGTCCGCACCGCTCACTTGCCACGTGATTGTGACACTCTGACCAGCCATGATCGTGCTAGGTTCCACGCGAAAATCCAGGATTACCGGAGCTGGTCTGCCCGGCGTCGGGTTCACCGCCACATCCAGAACTTGCTCGATGACCTGACCTGGAAGAGAGTTATTGTATGCCTTTAGAGTAAAGATGGTCTGCCTTTCCAACCGGATACTCTGTGAACCTTCAAAGCTGTCCAGTGTTTGGGAAAAAACATCGCTCACCAGCACCAGCCTGTCGGCGTCTATCACCGACCAGGAGATTTCTGTAAATTCACTGCTATTCACTTGGGGAGGCTTCGCCTGAAATGAAAGTATTTGAGGTGCAACCGGGGCAACGTTCACCGTCTGGTCTATGCTGAACAAAGTGCCGGGAGAGAAAAGGCGCGAAGCCCAGGTATCGCCGGTGAGTTGGTAGCGAGTGGTTGCCAGTGGGTGTTGAATCAACTCGCCGCGGGAATCTCCTAGCGGTACGCCGTTCAGCTTGAGCGTCATGAGTATCGGCGGCCAGGAAGTCCACTTCAATTCCACCTGCTGGCCAGCGCTGATATCGGTAGGATTTACGGTGAGGTCCATACGTGGCCAGAAGCCAAAGACCGCCAAGGCAAAAATGGCAACAAGAATTAATAGAAGCAGCCAGGGGCCGATCAGTGGGCGGGCAACAAGCCTTCCCATCACCGTGCGCGGTGGCTGGGTCCCTTCCAACGGGGTGGTAGTGAGAGTGAATTGAATGTCTCGACTGCGCAACCCCACCAACCGGCGCTTGCGGGCAGAGATAAAGACAGGCAGGATAGCTGTGGTATCGGATGCAAGGTGAAAATCAGTCTGGTTGGCCAGGCGCACATTTTCACCCGGTGATTGAAACTCGAAACTGCAAGCGAGGTCATCATCGTTGCCTGCTAAACGATATCGAGCCCAGTTGTTGCCTTGATTGATTACTGCCATGCTGGTCGTCGCGGTGCGGCGATCCCAGGAGATTGTGAGCTCGCGTGGTGAAAGATCGCTGATGGCATATTCGTAGAACGGGTTGATCACTAAGGTGGCACCACGCCGGCTCATGCGGTCGGGATAATTGGGTGATATAACCGTCACAGAAAAGTGGTGTGGACCAGCCCGGCTGGCTGGAACGCGCGGCGGGGTGATGGAAACAGTCACACTGGCTTGCTGATTGACTTTCAGGTGCGTGCTGGTGGGCGTAATCGTTACCCAATTCGGGTCCAAGCCATCCACACTCAGGTCAAAATCAGCAACCGTCTCTCCACCGTTGGATAGAGTAAAGACCAGGGTAAGGGTTTGACCTGCATCGATTGTGAATTCGGGTACCACCGGCTCGGTGACGATGGCATCATCGATCTGGTCAGGTGGGCGTACGGCTAGGCTGGAAGGTGGCATCAAGTCGGTTTCGCCGGTCTTCACCAACACCTGTCCCGGGTCGCCTATTTCCTTTTGAATGACCGAGTGCTCGGGTGCTTTACTCTTCTCTACCGCCTCACTTTCGATCAGAGTGATTCGATAATTGCCCAATTCGATCGTATCCCACATGCGGATCTCGCGAGCCGTGGAGGGTGAAAGGATCTTGCCGCCGTCGATCGTATCAACGGTCTCGTTGAGCTCTACAAACTGATAAGGTCTGCGGCGCATATCTATCACGGCATGATATGGTGAAATCTGGGGACTGGAGATAACAATATCGTTATCGGAGTGGCTACCAAACTTAATGAACTCCTGATGGAGTTCAATTTCATAAAAGAAGATCTCGCCGCTGTCTTTGATTATCTCGAGCTTCTCGCGAGTAGCCATGTGGTTTTAGAAGAAATATGCCCTTTGTAGACGATTGATCAACTTGATCGTGACCTGTGCTGGATTGATATTTCTTCAGATGATTATCAGGCTTCAAACCAGTGGGTGGTCAAAGTGAGATTATTGATTCTTCCCCGGAAACGGGATATCTGACATTACACTTCAAGATGGTGGTGATAGTTTATGAGTCGATTGTTAGCGATTATGTAAGTCCATAAAATAGAATAGCAGAACATAACGGGTGTGTCAACGATTTCACTCAGCCTAGCCTCGCACGGTATGGGAGCATATTATCATTTTGCCAATCACTTGCTTGGTACCAATTTTGCTCCAGGGCACATCCGGCTGCCAGTCTAACAGCCGGTATTTACTCATATTCTATCCACGGCTGTTCCACCGGCAACAGCCACAGCCTTAGCTCATCCACCAGGGGGCATACCAGCACCAACAATCTGGCGTTTCCCAAATCAGCCAATCATCACCTTTGGCCGGTACTGCAGCGCTTCAGCCAGGTGCTGGGGCTGGATGGCATCGCTGCCCGCCAGGTCGGCGATGGTGCGGGAGAGCTTGAGCACGCGATGGTAGGCGCGCGCCGAGAGCTGCAGTTGGTTCATGGCGGTGCGCATCAAGGCGCGGCAGGTATCGTCGAGCTGGCAGAACTGGCGCACCTCCGCCGGGCGCATATCGGCGTTGCTGGTCAGGTGATCTTGTAGAGACGCAGCATTCTTCGTCTCCATGGGAGCAGCAAACCGCTCCCGCTGGCGTTCGCGCGCCGCCTCCACCCTCCCCTGGATGGCCTGGGATCGCTCCCCCATGCGCTGGTCGCTGAGCTTCTCGTACTCGACGCGCGGCACCTCGATGTGGATGTCGATGCGGTCGAGCAGCGGTCCGGAGATGCGCTTCTGGTACTTGGTGACGGTCGACTGCGAGCAGGTGCAGGGCTTGAGCGGGTCGCCGTAGTAGCCGCACGGGCAGGGGTTCATGGCGGCGATGAGCTGGAAATTGGCAGGGAAGGTCAGCGAGCCCTGGGCGCGGCTGATGGTGACCACTTTATCCTCGATGGGCTGGCGCATCACCTCCAGCACTCGCATGCCGAACTCGGGCAGCTCGTCCAGGAAGAGCACGCCGCGGTGCGCCAATGAGATCTCGCCCGGGTGCGGCCAGTTGCCGCCGCCCACCAGCCCGGCATGTGAAATCGTATGGTGCGGCGAGCGGAAGGGGCGGTTGTAGATCAGCGGCACGTCCGCGGGGAGCTGGTCGGCGACGGAGTAGATGCGGGTCACGTC
>JAQBDA010000212.1:0-12295 GCA_032124675.1 Chloroflexota bacterium | reverse complement strand
CCACGAGCTGCCAGGTGAAACCATCCACCTCCTGGCTGTCTTCCAGCAATGTCGCCCGGCTGTCGTCAGATATTTGGGCGATAATTGTGGCGCCCAGACCAGGGTCGGAGCGCACATTCACGCCTGCACCACTGGTATTGCCCACTTTCGCGAATATTGATACAGGTGTGGCTGGCTGGGTTGGGATTTGCTCCGGTGTGGTTGTCCCGGAGGAGAGGGTAGTTCCAGGAGCGGTTTGCTGCAGAGTCGGAGCAGTCGGAGCCGCAGTCGTTGGAGTAGGGGCAGCCCTGAACTCATTCCCACCATTTGTGTTCATGATCATATAGCCCAGGGAGGCGATCAAAACCAGGCAAGAACCCACCAGAATCCTGGCGCTTACCCGGTACCGGTTCGTGTTTTCCTCGAGCCGTAGGCTCCGGTCCATCGCCAGCCTATAGTAGTACAAGAAATAGCGGAAGGAAAGGACGATACTCAACAAGCTCGCAAATATTATAGAAATAACAATAGCGTTATTAATGCTCATTTATTTCATGCCAGGCTACGATTTCCATTCAACGGATTGACAAATGCTCAATCAGGTGATATATTCGGATAAAGGGTGGCGTAATTATCGTATTTCACAGTTCCCTTCGCAGCGCTCGTCTTTCAAATTATATCTCCCTGTTGTTGGTACGCAGTACGCCGCCCGTTGAGAGACACGCACATATACTTTTTCGTCTGGAGGATTGTTTCATGAAACGTAAGATTTTAGTTAGTCTGATCGTTGTAGCACTTCTGGTCGCGCTCCCCATCGCGGCACTCGCCGATGGTGTGCCGAGCTTCGACTTCTCTACGCCGCTCTTTGGACTGGATGCCGCTCCCGACGGCAGCCTGCTGGTAGCAGATGGCGGATCAGGCATCGTAGAGCTGCGTAATGGAGCAGGCAGTCTGGTTGCGGAGCTGCCTGGCGTGGCAGATGTTGCCTCAATCGGGCGCGGGAACATGTTTGCCCTTGCAAACGGACAGCTCTACCGAGTCTCGCGTGGCTCCATACGCCAGCTTGCTGATCTGGTTGCTTTTGAAGCCGCTGTCAATCCGGATGGTGGGGAGATCGACTCGAACCCCTTCGATGTAGCGGCATTGAATGGCGGGCAAGCCCTTGTAGCCGATGCCGCCGGGAATTCCCTGCTGGTGGTCGACCAACGCGGCAACGTGGATTGGGTTTCCACCTTCCCGGACGAGCTGGTGCCGACCGATAATATCCAGAACCTGATCGGCTGCCCCAACGCACCACCGGAGCTAGCATTTGTGTGCGGTATCGATATGATGCCCGCCCAGGCGGTAGCTACCAGCGTAGCCGTAGGTCCTGACGGCGCCTATTACGTCGGCGAGCTCAAGGGCTTCCCCGGCCCGCTGGGGATGTCGCAGATCTGGCGCATCGAGCCAGGCACACTTCACGCCCAGTGCGGAAGCAGCCCGGCATGCAGTGTGGTTGCCAGCGGTTTCACATCGATCGTTGATCTGGCTTTCGGACCGGACGGCACGCTCTACGTGGTCGAATTCGATGAAGCCAGCTTCATGGCAGTGGAACTCGAATTCTTCTTCGGTATCCCAGGTCTCACTCAGGGCGGTACGGTCAACGCCTGCAACCTGTCCGCAGGTACGTGCTCGGTCGTAGCTGGCGGGCTGCCGCTGCCGATTGCCGCCGCAGCTCACCGCGACGGTACGCTGTATGCAGCCATCGGCTCGCTGATCCCCGGCGCAGCCCAGGTGATCACCCTGCCGTAAGAACTAACAGGGGCGCGTCCCCCCCCGTTTTTATACTCAGATGACAAGCCGCCAGGTGGAACGATTTTATAGTGTTCCACCTGGTTGGCGTTTACAACACAAGTGTGCCTGATTGACATTATCTCAGGCAAACATATTCCCCATGACCTCGGCATACGCCGCCCGCTCTCCATCGAATACGTTCAACTGACGAGCGAGCGGCTGGAGATAAAGTTCCTGGTACTCAGCCGCGCTGACATCAGACACCAGCCTCAATCCATGCTCGCCCAGATACTGCTCCAGACCGGCGGGATCGAGACCAAATATCATCGGCGAACCCACCCGGTTGGCAAAGGACAGAAATGACTGCATCCACACCGGCAAAACCTTCACTGACAATTTTCATAGCTAAGATTCTACTGCAGGCTGCAGAAACCGCCAAACGATATACTAAATTCTGTGCTCAAGAGTATGAGTAGAGAATTGCTTGTGTGTTTCCTGAGACTTCACTGAGAGTAATTTGCTACACTGGAATATATCAGAGCAGGCGCTCTGCCAAATCATTAACCACTCATGCAAAACGAGCAAACCATGAAATCTTTCCGCGATGACTACCGCTCCTACCTGCTGCGCATGTGGCGGGTGCAGGTCGAAGAGGGGAGCGACTGGCGGGAGCATTCCAGCCTCGGGCAGGTCAACCCGCGGCTGGCTAGAATCATCCACTGGGCACCGCGCGTCGCCGCCATCCTGATCATCTTCTTCGTGAGCCTGTTCTCCCTGGATGTGTTCGAGATGGACGCGGCTCCGCTCGAACTACTGGGCGGCTTCCTGATCCACAACATTCCGTCAATCGGCATGCTCATTCTGCTGATAATCGCCTGGAAGCGGCCTGCGGTGGGGTTTGTGGCTTTTCAAGCTGCCGGCGCCATCTTCACCTTTTTCTTCGTGCGCGACATCTCATCCCTGCCCAACCTGCTGCTCTTCGTCCTGCCCATCCTGCTCATCGCCTGCCTGTTCTACGCCGATTGGCAGTGGCTCAACCCGCAGCCCCCAGCGCAAATCGATGCAGCGACTTGAGAGATAATTCCTGTGGTGGTTTCCCGCATCACCGGCTACAGGTTGTTAAGCGACTGGATCAAGGATTGCGTTTGGGGCTATGATCATCTCGGGCTGATACAACAGATCGGAGCAATCCCCCGCTGGCTCCTGGCAGCAAACCTTAAAGCTGATTTGATTCCATCAGCAGCTTCAGCGTATTGTGATCGGTATCCATCTGCTTTTCAAGCTGTTTACTGATCAATCCCTCCGCCAGCTTGAACAGTCCGCCGAACTCGGCCCGACCCTTTATGATCAGGTTCGTTCCACCATCCTGCGGTTCGAGCTCATTGGTAACTTCCATGGGGATCGGTCCGTTGGCAGTCTTGAAGCTGACCAGTTTTGGAGAGTCCCAGCCGGTAACTACGAGTTCAGCTTCGAGATTGCGCCCCAGGAATTTATTCTGCGATTTCCAGGTCGAGCCGACCCCATAGGGAGCCGCACTGCTCCATTCTGCAGCCTCAGTCCCACCTTGCCATAGAGGTGATTTGCCGGGGTTGGTTATGACCTCGAATACGTCCTGCTGGGGTCGATTGATAAAAACTTTTTGTTCGAACTCGATCATGGTATTACTCCTCTGGTTTATACGAATGTGAATCTACCGGGGGTGAATTGAAACACGGGTGAATATCCCCAATACCGCTGAAAGAATGGAGCTAAGATGATCCGGCTCGCCTGGGGGCGAATAAATTATAACCTATATTATGATAAATACGGGAGTATTTATAGCAATATATGGCAACGAATTTTTTATCGTCTTTCTACCCTTTTCCGCCCTTTGTTGGGTCACCCATTAGCCTGTTCAGCTCTACCGCCTGCCTGACGAAGTCTGCAAACTGCGCCGCGTCGATATCCCGCAGGCTGGTCAGCTTCACATGGCGCATCTTCTCGCCGGAGCCTTCCAGGACGCCCTTTGGGTCATCCAGATCGACCCCGCGCCAGAACCCAAAGTTGACCGCCTTCTTGAAGGCTTTCATATAAGCGAACGGGCCGCCGCTCTCGTACACCGGCTGCGACCACTTGATCGATTCCTTTGCCTGCGGTGCCGCCTGCAGGACGATACCCCGCACCTGAGAGATGATCTCCGCCTGCCAGCTTTCCAGACCGGCGATATAGCCATCCACCGTCTTATCTGCCATCGCTACCTCCAGTTCTATCCCTTAATTGTCAACCAATAATCCCTGTCCATGTCATTCCTAGGAGCACCACTTGCGATGAGGAATCCCCAAAACCAGAATCTATCTACACCTATCAATATGCCTGGGATTAACATTCCAGGGATTCCTCGCCCTTGCAAAAACCGCAAGTGCTCGGAATGACATGTGGAAAGTGCACCAGTCCACTACTCTCTGCTCACGCCTCTCCTAATCTCCATATTGCCTTGTTGCCTTATCCCTAATCGCCTATTCCACAACTCTCCGCTCTCCTGGTCGCCTTATTGCCTAATTACCTTATCCCCTCGTTGCCTTTTCCCCTAATCCCTTCCCACCAAATACCCCAAAATATCCTCGATATGGTTGTTGATGGTGGAGAAGTGACCGCCATCCTCGACTTCGTTCAGCCGGCCCTGGCGTAATTCCCCGTGCAGGTAGTACCCCATGCCGGTCGGCACCTGGCGGTCGTACCGCCCGTACCACAACCCGATCTCGATACGGATATCCCGCAGCTGAAAGCCCCACGGGTGCACATACATGCGCCACTCCCAGGCATCGCCGTCCAGACCGCTGCGGTGGGCTTCCTGAGCTGCCCTGGCGAAGACGTCTATGATCTCGGGTCGTGCCTCGACCAGCGCTACATCGGGGGGTGGCATTGCCTGCCTCATGCGCTTTTTCATTTCTTCCGGGTTTCCGTAGAAGCTCGCCATCGCCTTCAGCAGAAGGCGGTTGACCGCAGGCAGATGCCTGGCGCTGAAGAATATCAGCCGCACCGGGGGCCACATACCTCTGAAGCGGTCCGACATCTCCGGCGGGGCGGTGCCGCTGACAACAGCTGCTCTGGTGATGCGTCCGGGTATTTTGTAGGCTGTCGCCAGCACGTGCGGCCCGCCACCGGACAACCCGAAGACGGCAAACCGGTCCAACGACAGCCGGTCTGCCAGGTGGGAGATATCCTCCGGCCAATCCAACAGCCTGCGCCCGGGCTGGAAGTCGGACAGACCAAACCCTGGGCGGTCTGGCACGATCAGGTCGACCCCCAGGCGCTGGGCCGCCTCTGCGAACCACTCACCTTCGATGCGCGAGCTGTTGCCGCCCGTGAAATAGAAAACCGGCACCCCGTCCGGGTCCCCATAGCGGGCGTAGGCAAGCCGGCGCCCGTCGTAGAGCTGGATCGTGTGCTCGTCACCAGAACTGTTCATATATACGCCTATGGCTGCACCTTCTTCAATACTACGTAAAGCGAGTCACCTTCGTCCATCTCTGCGTAGCGCCCTACCTCCACCAACTCGTACTCACTCCCGACCAGTGCCTCAAAACTCTCTTCTGTGTAGTAGACGCTGCGCAGCCCGGCATGCACCTCAACGCCCTCACCATACCACAGAGTATGGAACAGGATCCCACCCGCCACCAGCACATCCACCTGCCGGTGCAGCGATTCTTGCAGCTCGGCGCGCGTCAGGTGCTGCAGCACCTTATTCGAATAAATACAGTCGAAGCTGCGCTCGATATCCATCAGGCGCGCATCCTGCACCACCAGATCTGCCTGCGGGTGACCCCTGCGGTAGCGCTCCAGGAATAGCACCGATTGGTCTGACCCGGTGACACGGTATTCTTCCGCCAGCAGCTCCAGGTCCACGCCGGGTCCCATGCCCAGCTCCAGCACGCTGGAACCGGGCCTCAGATGTTCACGCAAGATAGGCATCAGCCGGCGACCGTCATACCCGGCTGCCATCTCGATATAGGCTTCGACGTTGGCTGCATCATCATAGTAATCCACCCGGTCAAACCTCCTTCTCGAATACCTGGGTATAAGCGAACCAGCTCCTGGCCCGGTAGCTGGGTTTGAAGCCAGCCTGGCAGCTTTGCGTACAAGGCCGCCGCGCGTGGGGTAGTCCGGGTCGGGGAAGAAATCGCTGAAAGCCAAAGATCCATCTGGGGATAACGCCCGATGGAACTGTTCCATCGCCTGCACCGGTCCGGGGATCTCTCCGATCACGGTAATCAGGTAGACTGCATCGAACGAGCCGCTCTGGAAAGGCAGGGCGTGCACGTCAGCGACCAGCCCGTCCACATTGCCTGCATTCTCCTGCTTCAGGCGCTCGTTCAGGCGGCTGACGTGCTGTAATACCTGCGAGCGGCGCGTGTCAGGAACTACCCGGGAGCAGGCTGAGCAGCGGTCAGGGATGCTTTCCTGGAAGCCAGAAAAGCCCAGATATTGATCCCCAGCGCAGCCAGCAAGCCGCCGATGAACAGCCAGGTGCCCCAGTGCGACCAGCTGATGTCGCCCGCGGCCGGGATCATCGCCACGAAGAAGAGCACGATCGAGATGACCTGCGCACCCATGATGATGCGCACCGAGCTCCAGTGGCGATCGTAGCCCACTTCCAACCCCACCAGCCCGGACAGGGCAAACATGGCAGACATGACCCTGCCCGTCAGCGGGCTGAGCGTCCAGCCCCAGGCCGGGATCAGCAGCTGCGGGGCGATGAACAGGGTCAGGCTGACCAGGGTCATAACCGCCCCCAGGGCTGTGGAGGTCAGGGTCAATGCCCGGGGCAGCTCGCCACGACGCGGGTCCGGCCCCCCCCGGTTGTGGCGCTGGTTGATATACCACACCACTGGGATAACAAAAGGCAGCACGAAATACAGCAGCGCCCACAGGATGAAGGAGATATGTCCCTGGGTGAACTTATCCCAGTGCAGGATGGTGGAGATGCCCAGGATGGCGGCAAAGGTGGTCACCGGGATAAAACCCAGCCTCACGGTATGCCATTTCTTGGTGAGCACCACCATCGAAAAGAAATATGCCCCGCCGATATAGGTCGCCCCGAGCATCATGGCGCTCATCATTGGCTTGACCGGCCAGGCAAACAGCTGCCCGCTGTTCCTGGGGAAGAAGTAAAGCATGATGAAAGCTGTCACCAACACAGGGACGATGATCACCGCCAGGGCGCGGGTGACGGGTAAAACTCTGTCTTGGGGGATCTCCCCCTCATTGCTGCTATCCATAGTCAGACCTCCAAGGTTGAGATTACGGCTGAACTCAGCCAGATCACCAGCACAGGACCGCAAATCCTCTCCGAATCCATCTCTCGCTTCACCTCAAAGCATCCATGCAAGCAGGATGATGCCCAAAAGGACCAGCCACAGCGACCAGAGGATATAGCTGATGGCGTTGATCGCTCCGGCAGGCTTGAATCCGCTCTCTTCGAATACCCCGATGAATATCCCTGCAGCCGGGATCAAACCTAGCCACCCCAGCCAGGGTGAAAACAGCGGCGAGCGAATTACACCCGCTGCGATGAACACCGTCCATAGGCTGGTGAGCAGATATCCCAGGTGCTCGCCGATCGCGACTCCGGCATAGCGGTGGAACGCCTGGAACACAACTGTAACCGCATCCCGGGTGCCCTGGCTGGCTTCCGGATCGTTGTACGTCCGGGCCAGATATGGCACAAGGAAAGGCCAGCGAATCAGACCCAAGACCTGCACCAACCCGGCCAGGACCGCAATCACAGTAGCTACAATGATATACAGGGTCGCGCCTGGGGAGAGTATCACCGGCAGCAAAATACCCAACGGGATGAACAGCACACCCGCCAGCATGAAAGCGTACCAGGTGGCGACCAATCGTCCGCCGCCCTCCTGGAAGCGCTCCAGGATATAACCGGTTGGTTTACGCAGAATGTCGGGGTATTCGAAGGTCCTACCCAGCAGGTAGAAAACCACATTAAAACCGACTGGCAGCAGGATCAGCAGTACGCCTGTAATTATGTAGAGCATATTTCCTCACGTTGGATTTCCCATATATACGTATCCTCAAACAATCCCATGCACAGCCCAGGCGCGGGCACGCAGCGGCAGCGAACCATTCTTTGCCATTGGCAGGACTGTTCTGAGGTGCCATTCGAGCGCGCTGCGGTCAGATGGGCTCAAACCGGCAACATATCCAGGCGCGGGACCCACACAGCCCAAGAACGGCTCCCAATAATCGTCGAAATCACGGAATGTCGCCGGGACATCGATCCCTTTAACGGCAACATCACCCAGCCCGCTATTATGAAACAAGGCGCTGAGCGCCTCTGGATGACATAATGGGAAGCGTACGCCTTCGTCAAGCTGGCGCGAGCCGGGGTCCAGGGCAGCCGCGGCATCCCAAAAATAGCGCAGCATCTGCATACCTTCTGCGTAATCCCAGACATATACAGCGACGGTCCCGCCCGCTCGGGTGACGCGCCTCATCTCGACAACTGCTTCGGCTGGTTGGGATATGAAATTGAGCACCAGACCGGAGACGGTAAAATCGAAATAACCAGACTCTGCGGGCAGCAACTCAGCCTGCGCAGCATCGAAGCGCATGCGTGGGTCACTGTGGCTATCCCTGGCGTATTGGACGAAGTCCGGGGATGAGTCAACTCCCAGTACTTCTGCCGGTGCCTGGAGGTTAAGAATAAGCTCACTCAGGGCACCCGTCCCGCAGCCTACGTCCAGCCATCTGGCGCCGCTGGAGCCGGGCAGCCAGCGCAGGAACTCTGCCGCTACAAGGGCGCTCCAGCGCCCCATGAAGCGCTGGTACTGGCTGCCGCTCTGCCAGGAACCAGTTGCTTTCATAATTGGACAATTATACTTGAAATTACTAGATAGATTTCTCTGTGCCTGTCTCCAGATGGCGCTTGCTTGCTGGAATCAAAAGGGTGTCGTATGCTATCAAGCCTTCATACGACACCCCGACCTCTTATGAAGTTCGCAGTATATGGGAGTGATGCGCCTCCCACCAATTGCGTACGCCTTACTCTTATTAAGCTCTAATCAGCTCAATGCTGGATCAGCGGCAGGTGAATGGTTTGGTCCAGCAGGACCTGGGTGACAAATTGTCCATCCAAATCCTGGTAAACATTCACCCAGACCATATCTCCAGCCTTCAGATCAGCTGGCACGTCAATATCCGGATCGGCAGTCAGGTAGTTGCCATCCAGAATAATCTGGTCGCCAAGCGAGCTGAAATTCCAACCGTCGAATCGTCCATGGTGGTGCTTCCACCCATACCCTGGGGCAACGTGAGTCTTGAGGACCAGCGCGGTGCGCTCACCGGTGGTGGCATCATATGTGAAGTAGACCTTTACATACGCACCAAGGGCGAAATCTCCGTGTCGGGCTTCCATTGTGGTGGTAGGCGTCACTGAGAAAGTAACCCCGCTCACCTGCCAGGTACCGGAGAAGCCTCCTGAGGGCATGATCTCCACCACTCCGAACAGCTTGAAGCGCGGTGACCCATTGCCTGCCTGGCAGTCCTCCGTTTCTTCACTTTCCAGCTTACGTATCAGCATCGCCCCATTGCTAGGATCGTACTTGGCCTCAGCGCACGACCCCACAGCTAAGGGTCCTTCTTCTTCCTCGAAACGGGTAAATTCCGTGGCTGTAAAATTGACCCCCGCCAGCATCCAGGTGCCTGTATATATCCCGCCAGGTGGTAAAGCATCCACTGTGGCGTAGATCTTACTCAGAGGCTGATAGTCGATGAATTGACCTTCACAGTGGCTGGGATCGGTGGTCTTCACATGAGCGGCATAATTGACACTCTGGTTGTTAAAATATTTCACCCAAACGCAGGCACCTGTATCTATCGGGTAGCGGTGGAAATTAAAATACGTAGAGGGTGTGCTCATAAATGATAGTGACATGCCGGCGGTATCGGTGATCACCCATGCTCCGTGTAAATCAGGTGGGAATGTAGCAACATACCCGTATGCCTGGTTGAAGGCAACCGGTCCCAAACAGCGATAGAGCTTCTCGCTGCGGATTTTCTCCGCCATATTGATCCCGTTGACTACCCGGTACTTCACGCTTGCACAGGCACCGACCTCCAATGGCCCATTTCGGGTGGATAGACGGGTGTCAAGCGTGCTCACAAACTCGGTACCGCTGATCGTCCAGGTGCCAGAGATGCCGATCGGGTCATGATCATGATCCAGCATATCGGGAGAACTCACGGGTACCTGCTCGATCAACCCGATGAAGTACAGCTCTGAGTCTTCGCCGCAATCTTCCGGTTCGGTGGTTTCAATCGAATAAGAAATATTGGAGAGTGGGTTAAATTTCACCTCGACACAGGCGCCAGTTTCGAACGGACCTTCCTCCATTGAAAAATGTGTCTTGTCCGTGGCGGTGTACACAATCCCGCTGATTGTCCAGGTACCGACCAGACCCCCTGGAAAACTATCAATCACTCCCTTGGTCTCTGCTTTTGGATCGGGGTCATGTTCGGGGTCATCGAGCGCTGGTGCAGGCCGGCTTGCCTGCGCGGGAACTACCAGCGCGAAAACAGCGATAGACAAACCCAATAGAATTGGTAGTGCTAACCAGATCAAGCTGCGTTTCATAATTTACCTCCATTGGTTGGTGGTTCGTTAAATATTCACAGGCGAAAAAAACCAGTTGTGTTCACCTGACCTCTAAACGCAACCGCGATAATAGGTTGCCACTGTATTCTATTGAATTTAAAGTCAATTTGAGTTAAAACCGGGTGAACACTTGGTGGTTATTCAATTAACTGATTTATCAGGTCCAGGGCGCGCTCGTCTTTATACCACATCTTTTGGAAAGAACACCCGTACAGGCAGGAGCAGACCGAGCAGTGTCACGATCATCAAGATTCCCAGGAAAGGGATCGTCCAAGGCCAGATGAACATGTGGATGATGATATGCACCGGGAGATCCAGCAGGCTGTACCAAGCCCTGTGCTGCCCGTGCCGGAAGCCAGTGGCGGAGGGGACCAGCACAAACACGGCCAGCGCCAGCACCCAGATCCCGAAATTTCGGAACCAGAACTTGATGAACTCGATCACCTGCGGTTCCGACGTCAGCCACTCCCAAGCTCTCTCCGGAGCAGCCGTGTCCAATGCCGGAGCAAGATCAATTTCTCCTTCGGGTAATACGCGATTTCCGGGTGTCACATATACCTTGACACAGGACATTTTCATCTATATACTATATTATGGAGGTCTTAGGCTGTGCAACGTCATCTAAAATGCGCTGACACCGTAGCCTAGATCTGAAATTTCTTCACAGCCAACAATAATCATAACCCGTTTTCGAAAGAAGCGGGAGCATATCTGGAAGTTTCAGATTTAGCTCAAACAGGCTGACAGCGCATGATAAGCTGTTGGTCTTATTCATGGCGTGCATACTAAACCATTAGGAATTGGTGGGGTAATCGAACGATACTAAGCCCGGGTGAGAGATTAGCTGAGTGCTAGCTCATTGACAAATTGTAATCTGGATCTTCAGCCATTGTACTGGGCATGCCCAATTCGGGAGGGAAAAATGAAGAATGAAGATTTACAGAAAGAACCAGGGGGAAATGAAGAACCTCAGGTGTTCAAGCCTGAGAAAGAAGGACGAGGGTGGACTTTCAACCGTCGAGATTTCCTGAGACTGGCAGTCACAGCCGCTGCGGGTACAGTACTGGCCTCCCTACCTGGAGTTAAGGACCTGCTGGGGCGCCGCGTCCAGTTGATTGCACACAGCACCGAATTATCCGAGCCAGAATTAAAACCCGGGCAAACATTGACCAAAGTCTGGTACTTCAAGAACAACGCCGACCAGCCCTGGGGAGAAGGTGCCATGCTGAGCCTGGCTGGTGCTGCACTCTGGCAGGCCGCCAGCATGATCCGGCTGCCCAACCTCGCACCAGGCGAAATCACCTCCGTGCGAGTGCCTATGATTGCACCAGACAAACTTGATCCGCGGCCTGCAGAGGCGACCGTTGAGGTTGCCAATGAGGAATTCAAGATATTCTTGCCCCTCATTCACAACTCGTACCCGCAGCCTCCCTGCACTTGCGAGAGTGATATCCCCTGCACCTGCGATGGTGATATTCCCTGCTCCTGCCACGCGGATATTCCCTGCACCTGCGACTATGAGATCCCCTGCGTGTGCGATGTTGACATTTGTCCTTGTGACTATGAAGTCCCCTGCACTTGCGACACCTACGTTCCCTGTAGTTGTGATTATTACACTCCTTGTGGTTGTGTTGGCTACGTTCCTTGTGGATGTGTCTACTACTACTGATAAAGGGTTCTGAGCATCTGGTTCACCCATTGCCGGGAGGTATTGCGTGGAAGTCTTTGCTGTACCCGTAGAAGACAAAGTACTGCTCTACCGGCCATTGCGTCGTCTGGCTTTCGTCGGAAATCAGGCTATGGCCGACCTGACCATGGACGAGCCCGAGCCGATCGGCACGCGCAAGGGGCCCAACGCCTCCCGCGTGCTGGCCGCCGCCGTGGGCAACTGCCTCT
>JAQBDA010000211.1:0-3857 GCA_032124675.1 Chloroflexota bacterium | reverse complement strand
GCGGTCGGGGAGCCGCTGCCGGAAGATGAAATTGCGCGCATCCTGGCGAGACTGCCAGAGCTGGTACCGGAAGAGGAAGATCAAGTGGATTTCCGCCTTGCCCAGGACCCGATCCCGCCCCCGCTGACCGGCGAGACGATCGATGAGCCGTTCCCGCCACTGCCGGAGGGTACGCCAGCAGATCAGCCAGACCCCGGTCCGCTGGAAGTGCTGCGCTTCGCCCCAGAAGGAGAGATCCCGCTGGCACCGTTCGTCAGCGTGACTTTCAACCAGCCGATGGTACCACTGGGCACGTTGGGCGACCTGGCAGACGAGCAAGTGCCGGTTGTGATCGAACCGGCGCTGCCGGGCACATGGCGCTGGGTGGGGACCAAGACCCTGACCTGGGAGTACGACTCCAGCCTGATCGACCGCCTGCCCAAAGCTACCATCTACCGGGTATCGGTACCGGCGGGCACCCGCTCTGCAACCGGCGGTGAGCTGGCAGAGACGGTTGAATGGTCTTTCCATACTCCAGCCGCGAAGATGACCGCAGCATACCCGCAGGACATCCCCCAGCCGGTGGACCCGCTTATCTTCATCGCCTTCGACCAGCGCATCGACCCATCTTCTGTACTCGAGACCATCCAGATGAGCGCTGGCGGGCAGCCGGTCGATCTGGAGCTCGTGACTGTTGATGTTCTGCAGGACGATGAGAACCTCAGACGGATGGTGGAGATTGCAGTCGACGGGCGCTGGCTGGCGTTCCGTCCCCGCCAACCACTGCCGCAGGACACCCAGGTGTCGGTAGCCATTGGCCCGGGTACGCCCTCTGCTGAAGGGCCGCTGGTTACTGAAGAATCACAATTCTTCAATTTCTATACCTATGCCCCGCTGCGCATCGAGGATCACGGTTGTTCCTGGTCGAATGACGACTGCCGTCCACTGACCCCGTTCTACATCCGCTTCAACAATCCGATCCAGGTGGATGCCTATGACGAGTCGATGCTGCGCATCCAACCGGAGCTGCCCGGCGCTACAGTCGACATCATCGGCGACATGATCAACATCCGTGGGGCTACCCAGGGAAGGACAACCTACACGGTGGATGTATCCGGTGAGCTGCAGGACATCTTTGGGCAGAGCCTGGGGGATGACCAACGGCTGACATTCCGGGTTGGGTCTGCCGAGCCGCTGCTGGTCGGACCGCAGCAGATACTGGTCACACTCGACCCGTGGGTTCAGAAACCGGTACTCTCGGTCTATTCGATCAATTACGACCAGCTTGAAGTACAGGTCTACGCAGTCCAGCCGGATGATTGGCCGGCTTTCCAGAATTACCTGCGTGATTTCCAGCACACAGATGTGCCCATCTCGCTGCCCGGTCAGAAGGTGTTGGACGAGAGCATGCCCGTCGATTCTCAGCCTGACACGCTGGTAGAGGTGGGCATCGACCTGGCGCGGGTCATGGACGGGGATTACGGGCACTTTATCGTAGTTGTCAAACCGCCCCGCCGCCTGTTCCAGCCGGAGGACTACTGGCAGACCGTACACACCTGGGTACAGGTGACCCAGATCGGGCTGGATGCCTTCGCCGACCACAGTGAGCTGGTGGTCTGGACAACAGCTCTAAAAGATGGAGCCCCCCTGAGCGGGGTGACGGTGGATGCCGGCACGAGCGGCGTACAGGTGGTCACCGGTGAGGATGCCTCCGCCCGCTTCCCCATCCCGGACCACACCGCCTATCTGGTCGGGCGACAGGGTGCAGACCAGGTCCTGCTGCCGCGCTACCCTTCCTATTGGAGCGATGACGCCTGGACGAGCACCGCTGTTCGGGATGACCTGCGCTGGTACGTGTTCGACGACCGCCAGATGTATCGCCCTGGAGAAGAAGTCCATTTGAAAGGCTGGCTGCGGCGCATAGGCGGCGGGCAGTACGGGGATGTAGGGCTGGTCGAGGGCAGCGTTTCAGCGGTCTCCTACCGGGTGATCGACCCGCAGGGCAACGAATTGCTCAATGAGCGTGCTCAAGTCAATGCCCTGGGCGGCTTTGATCTCGGCTTTACCATCCCGCAGGCGACAAATCTCGGCTATGCGCAGATAGAGTTTTCCGCAGAAGGCGATCTGAGCGGGTATAACGGCAGCCAGTATTACCACAGCTTCCAGATCCAGGAGTTCCGCCGTCCGGAGTACGAAGTCAGCGCCCGCAATGAGACCCCCGGACCCTATTTCCTGGGTCTGCCAGCGACGGTGGCAGTAGAAGCCTCCTATTTTGCCGGCGGGGCGCTGCCCAATGCAGAGGTTAATTGGCTGGTCTCCTCCACCCCCTCCAACTATTCACCGCCCAACTGGCCGGATTTCACATTCGGAAAATGGGAGCCCTGGTGGTGGTATGGTCCTTTTGTCGCAGAAGTATATGGTGGTCCCTGGCCAGGGGGCGGAGAGACAGTGTATGAATCATTTTCCGGTCTGACGGACGCCACCGGTACGCATTACCTGCGCCTGGATTTCGATGAGCTGGCTGAACCCAGACCGTACAGCGTCGTGGCGGAGGCGACGGTGACCGACGTCAATCGCCAGGCCTGGGCAGATGCGACCACTTTATTGGTGCACCCAGCCGACCAGTACGTCGGTCTGCGCAGCGAATTGATGTTCGTCGAGCGCGGTACCCCCTTGAAAATCGAGCTGATCGTCACCGACCTGGATGGGAACCCCATTCCGGGCAGCCTGGTGGAATTGCGCGCCGCCCGTATGGAATGGAAATACCTGGACGGTCAATGGGGTGAGCAAGAGGTCGACCCCCAGACCTGCAGTCTGGCCTCAGCGCTGGAACCGGTATCCTGCACGTTCGAGACCCCCGTAGGCGGGGAATACCGCATCACCGCCCTGGTAAGCGATGGCAGCGGCAGGCAGAACCAGAGCCAGATCACACGCTGGGTGAGCGGCGGGCAGCAGCCCCCCTCGCGCAACGTCGAGCTGGAAGCTGTCACCCTGATCCCCGACAAGGAATCCTACCAGCCGGGAGACGTGGCGCAGATCCTGGTACAGGCGCCATTTGACCCTGCCGAGGGCTTGCTGACGGTCAGCCGCAGCGGCCTCCTGTACACGCAGCGCTTCAGCCTGCAGGGCGGCTCGACAACCCTTGAAGTGCCGGTCAGTGAAGAGCATATCCCTAACTTGAACGTGCAGGTGGACCTGGTTGGAGCGGCGCCGCGCAGCGATGAGCGCGGCGAGCCAGTCCCGGGTGCGCCACCCCGGCCTGCCTATGCCAGCGGGTCACTCACCCTGGATATTCCTCCCTTGCAGCGCACCCTGGATTTGCAGGTGATGCCTGCTGAACTCGAGCTTGAGCCAGGCGGCGAGACGGTCATCAGCCTGATGCTGAACGACAGTCTTGGGCAGCCGGTATCGGGCGCAGAAGTGGCTGTGGTGGTGGTGGATGAAGCTATCCTGGCGTTGAGCGGCTACCAGCTCGGTAGTCCGATAGATATTTTCTACGCTATACGCCAATCCGACACAAGCAGCAGCTACGGGCGCGCCAACGTCCTGCTGGTTGACCCGCTGGCATTGATCGGCGAAGCGGCTGTAGGTAACGTCCTGGACAAAGCCGAATCGGGACTTGCGGTCGTAGAAGAAGCATCCATGGAGGCCCCGGCTGCTGCCCCGATGCCAACCATGACCGCGGCAGCTATGGGAGAGGGCGAGCGGCAGAGTGCGACCGAGCCAGCGATCCGTCTGCGTACTAATTTCAACCCGCTGGCAGTATTTGCACCGACCGTCCTAACAGGCTCAGATGGGAGTGCAGAGGTTGCGGTCAAACTGCCGGATAACCTGACCCGCTACCGGGTGATGGCAGTGGCAGTGGACGAGAGCGGACG